>CAZKRK010000378.1:0-7649 GCA_964555035.1 uncultured Victivallales bacterium
ACCACCGATCACCGACCACCGACCACCGATCACCGACCACCGATCACCGATCACCGACCACCGACAACCGTGTCAGCGGAAACCCCGGAGGCAGCACCGTCTACCGAGTCCTGGGGCAGCTCAGCCGGGGCGTCGTCGGCCGCGGGGAGGGATTGCTCTTCGCTTTCGAGGCCGCGGGCGAGACCGTCGATCTGCTCGACCTTGGCTTCCACTTTGCCGAAGCGTTTCTGCGCTTCGGTGTACTTCTTCTGGGAATTGTCGAGGTGTTGTCCGACGAGGCGGAACGCTTCGGAGAAGTTGTCGAACTCCTTCTGCAGGCGCGAGAGCTTCTCGAGAATCTCGCGTGAGCGCTCTTCGACGCGCATGCCTTTGAGGCCCAGGATGATGGTCTGAAGGTAGGCGTAGAAGCTGTTGGGGGAAACGGGGATGACGCGTTTCTTGAGGGCGAAGGCGTAGAGGGACATCTCGCCGCCGAACTCGTCGTCCTTGATCAGGGTCTCGTAGTAGACGTTCTCGGCGGGAACATACATGAGCGCGAAATCGAACGTGTCTTCGTCCATGCGGATGTACTTGGCCGCGATTGCGTCGATGTGGATCTTGACGTCCTTTATAAAGGTGCGTCGGGCGGCCAGGCGCGTTTCATCGCCCTCGGCGTCGACGATGCGGCGGAAATTCTCGAGCGGGAACTTGGCGTCAATCGGGACCAGACCGGATCTGAGCATGACTACGGCATCGACGGTTTCGCCGCCGCGGAAACGATACTGGAGTTTGTAGTGGCTGGCGGGAAGGACCTGCGCGAGAAGGTCGGCCAGGAAGAGCTCGCCCAGGGCGCCGCGCAGTTTCGGAGGCCGGAGTATGTCCTCCAGCTTCGAGATGTCACGCCCAAGGTCGATCAGCTGGCGTGAAGACTGCTCGAGCTGGCCGAGCTGCTGACGTACGTCGCCGATGACTTTTGTCGTGTTGTCCAGGCGGTTGCCGACGGTCTTGTTGGTCTCGGAGAGGGAGCGGCCGAGTTGGGCCGTGAGGGCCTGGACGGATTCGTTCATTGTTTCGCGCAGGGACTGCATCTGTTGAGCCGTCTGCTGCGCGGTGGCGTTGACCTGGTTCTGCAGGAGCAGAAACGACTGTTCATGTTCCGAAGCGGCAGGCCGCCGGACGACCGCGCGCCGGATGAGCAGGCCGATGAGGACGATCGCCGCGGCAATGATCGATGCGGGAACAATGTATTCCATGACGTCTGACTGTAGTTGCTGGCGCCCGCGGGGACAAGTGGAAAGGAAGGGTGCGCGACCGACCCGAGGCGTCCGGCCCGTCGTTGCGGGCAACCCACGGCCGGCCCCTCACCCGCCCGCGCTACGCCGCGGCGACGGGGCTGTATCAAAAGGTCAGAAGCTCCGTTGCGCTCCGACCGGTCCACGGCACTCCGTTCGCTGCGCTCACTGCGAGCCTGACTACAAACCCAACGCACGTGCCCCCTGCTCGTAGTGAGCCACGCAGCCCGGGACGCAACGCGGACCGGTGCGGAGTGGCGTGGACCGGTTGGAGCGCGCTGCGCCGTTGGTTGCCCGCGAGAGCAGCCTGGACGGCGCGGAGAGGATGGAAGACAGCGGAAACGGCCTTCCATCCGGGCATAGCTTGATCGAACCTAAGAAAGCGCATGTGGCTCGCGTTCTACCGGTGAACCGGACAGAGTAGACATGGGCGTCCATGTTGCCTGTTCGACTAACCAAAAATCCATTGACCGGCAACAGGATATATGATTTACAGGTAGCCGCTATGAAACAGCCAATCACCACCAGAATCATCCTGTCGGGCACCTGCCTGGGCGCTTTGGCGCTCGCAGTGTGCGGTGTTAGTAATGTTCACGCCGCGGATCCCATGACGGCGGGCCTGCCGCCGGAAGCGGTCCTTGAGATCAAGTATGTAGAGGGTCTGCAACAACTGCGCCTGCCGGACTATGCCAACATCGTGATCGGGCGCCTGGAGGTGAAATACGGCGCCAAGGTGCGCATGGCGGTGGAGGTCATGAAGGTCAGCGGTCTGCTTCAGCTCGGCAAGTTCGAGGAGGTCAAGGCGCTGATCGCCAAGAAGCCGAAGCAGAAGAGCCAGCTTGTCTGGGCGCTGAAACTCGCGTTGGGCGACGGGTACTATGCGTGGGGCAAGTACAACGAAGCCTCGGGCGTGTACACCGAGTTCTTCAAGGCGTACCCGGAGGGCCCGCCGGCGGATCTGAAGAGCTTCTACGTCAATTCGGCCTACAAATTCGCCCAGATGCTGATTCTGATGGGCAACAACAAGGCCGCGCTCAGCGCGTACGACTACGTGCTGAAGGCCAAGCCCGTAAAGCATGTCAAGCGCCAGGTCCAGGGCGAAACGGCGGAGTTGCTCGTGAAGCTCGCCGAGGGGGCGAAGGACGAACAGCGCAAGAAGTACTGCACGCGTGCGGAGAAGCTCTGCAACGAGATCCTCTGGATCCAGGACCTCTGGTTCGGCAAGGCGATCGTGTACCTGGCCCACATCAGGAAGCTGCAGGGCGATATCAAGGGCGCCAAGGAGCTTATTAAGGACTACACATCTCAGCTCAGCGACATCGACAAAGCGCTGAAAGCGGAAGCGGACCGGAGCGGCGTTGACATGACGCGCCTCAGCCCCATGGCCCAGTGCCGCTACCTGATCGCCGTCATGCTGCAGGAAGAGGCCAACAGAAAGCTCAAGGCCGGGGACAAAAAGGCAGCCGTAGAGCTTCTGATCGGCGCCAAACAGGCGGATGGGAAGCGGGAAACCGCAGCCTATCAGCACTTCGTGAACGTTTTCATTCGCTATGCCGCCACCAAGTGGGCGCCGGACGCCGGGCGCCGGGCGCGTGAGATCGAGGAAATGCTGACCACCGAGTTCGGTGCGAGGATCACCAGCAAGATCACTCCCAAGCAGATGGCTGAAGTGGAGAGATACCAGTTCCTGGCGGCGCGTTCGCTCTTCAACCAGAACCGTTTCAAGGAAGCGATCGACAGCTACGTCGACGTCCTGAGCCTGTTCCCGGAACAGCCTACGTCAGTCGCGGCGCTCGGCGAGCTGGCGCGGTGCTACCTCGAGCAGAAACAGCTCGTCTATGCCGAAATGGTCGGGCGATACATCGCGGAACGTTTCGGGCGGCGCGAGAACCTGCGGGGACCTGCCGGCGACCGTTTCCTGCGCTTTGCAGATACCGCCGCGGACGAATTCGGGCACAAGGATCTTCGTAACCGATTGCACCAGTTGTATTTCACGGCATTCAAGGGTCACTCCCGGGCGCCCAATCTGCTGTTCCGCTTCGGCAAGGACAAGCTGGAAACGAAGGAGTTCAACCGCGCGCGCAAGTACTTCGTACAGATCATGGACGACTATCCCAACGCCATGCTGTACTTCCCGGCCATGAGCCAGGTGGCGAACTGCTACAGCGAGGCCGGCGACCGCACCAACGAAATCAGGATCCTCAAACGCTACATCAAGGAGCTGGACGAACGGGACACGCCCGGCTACGAGTTCGTCAACGGCAAGTACCGCCTCGCGGTGGCCCACAAGGAGCTCGGCGGGCAGGAGAACATTCGCGGCACGATCGAGCAGGCCGACGGCATCGTCAAGCTCGTCCGCGGCGATGACAACCGCTACTACAAGACCCAGGACGACAAAGAGAAGAACCGCCAGGTGCTGGAAGGCACGATCTTCCTCAAGGCCCACTGCATGACGCTGCTGACCGAACCGGAAGAGCAGGTCCAGGCGTATCAGCAGCAGGCGGTCAAGGATTTCGAAGACCTGATCAAGGAATTTCCGAAATCGAAGTTCGCTCCGGTCGCCCTGAGCCGTATCGGCGTCCTGTGGACAATCCTGGAGAATCCCGAGGAGACCGAGAAGGCCCTCAGGCGGCTCGAGGAGGAATACCCGGAAACGGAAGAGGCCAAGAACGCTAAGTTCATGCTGGCCAAGAGTTTGCTCGAAATCGGCAAGCGCAAGGAAGCCATCAAGGTCTTCAAGGAGATGTTCAGTGGCGCGGGCAAGTACTCCGCGGCGCAGATCCTGACCGCGGGGCGCGAGCTGCTGAAGGTCGAGGACTACGACATCGCGCTTGAGGCCTTCGACAAGTCGCTGGCCATGGCCAACGGAGAACGGGCGATCGAAGAACCTGCGCTGCTGGGCAAGGGCAAGGTGCTGGCCGCCAAGGAGAAGTACGATGCGGCCGGCAAGGCCCTGACCGAGCTTCTGACGAAGTACCCGAAGACCGGTTTCATGGTCGAGGCGTGCAAGACTTTGAGCGCTGCCAACGCGGCGCTGGCCCGCAAGGAGAGCGACGAGGTCAAGCGGTTTGACCTCTTCAACGATGCCGTCAAGGCCATGCAGCGCATCCTGAAGCTGGACAAGACTCCGGCCAGGCGGGTGGAGGTATCCGTTGCGGTAGGACGTGTGCTCGAGATGAAAGCCGAGGCCGAGAAGGAATTCAGTACCGACGCGAACGCCGAGAAGCGCGTTCTGGACTACAAGAATGAGGCGATTGCGGCCTACCAGACCGTGATTATGCTGGTGGACCCGAACGAAGAAGGCGTGGGGACGCATCTCCAGGACGCCTACTTCCAATGCATTCCCATCATGCTCGAGACGGCGACCGACGCCGAGCGCGCGAAGCAGGCTGCCGAGGATTGCGATACGTATATTGGCCAGTATCCCGACGGCAAGTACATTCTTGATATGCAGCGGCTTAAGAGCCAGGCCAAGATCAAGGTGACGCAGCTCGCGTCAGCGCCGCCGCCCGTGGAAACACCGCCAACGGAGAACAAGTAGCGGGGACTTTCATAAGCAGGAAGAGCAAGCACTTATTTACGAGCAGGAACCACGAAGGAGAGAGACACGCATGAACAACCGTCACGCTTCTCGCATCGCATTGACAATCATCATCCTGGGCATCGGGGCCCTGAACGGTTTTGCCGACGTCAGGGGCTGGATTTGGAAAGTGGGTGCATCTCCTTCCCAGGCCGTCAAGGGACAGATTCGTTGGCGCGCGGCTTCCAAGGAGTACGTAATCACGACGGACCGCATCAGCGTCACACTGAGGCTCAGCGAAGTCGGCGGGATGAAGATCGAAAAGCCGGCCGGAATGGATGCGGCCATCCAGAAGGTGAACAGCGGGCAGTACGCGGCGGCGATCCCGACCCTCGAGAAGGTGGTGGAGAACTACGTCATGCTGCAGCACGACGTCGTGGCCGGCGCGGCCCTGGCGCGGGCCTACGTGGAGACGAAGAACACGAAGAAGGCGATGTCGCTGTGCGAGAAGATCAAGTCTGACAAGCCGGCCTCAATGATCAGCCGCGGCCTCGAATCTGCCTACTGGGACGCCCTCCTGGCCGAGAACGCCTCGGCCAAGTTGCGGAATGCGCTGGAGAAGGCGATTCAGAGCGGCGCACGCGACGTAGCGGCGGAAGCCCAACTCAAGCGCGGCGACCTCGATATGAAAAAGGACGATCCCAAGAGCGCCTTGATCGACGGTTTCCTGCGGACCATCGTGCTCTATCAGGACGTCAAGGAAGTCCAGCCGGAAGCGCTGTTCAAAGCCTACAAGTGTTTCGACAAGCTGGGCCAGAACGCGGCCAAGGACAACATGCGCAAGGTCCTGCTGGCGGAATATCCGCAGAGCAAGTATGCGCGGGAACTCAGGTAATTTTACTGGACAGTCAGCGGAGCATTAGCATACAGTCAACGCCCCTTTGTTTTTTCACGGAGTAAGGCAACAGGTTGCGGCAGGGACAAGAGACACGCGACCGAGAGGAATGCAGTAGCGGAGGTAGTAGCGCAGTATGAAGAAGTTTATGGCTCTGTTCATGGTGGTGTTCGCAGTCAGCGTGTGCGTCCCGATGGCAACGACGGTTTTCGCCCAGGATGACGATGCCGCGGCTGAGACCGACGGTGAGCTGGTGACGGATGAGGGCGATGAGCCGGCGGACACGGGCGGCAACACAAACATCTTTCGCGTGATTGCCGGATCGGGTGCGCTGGGCGTCATCCTGTGGTTGACGATCTTCGGCGCGGCGGGCGCAGGCGTCTATTTCGTGGTCGATTGCATCATCACGATTCAGACAAAGCGCATCATGCCGCAAGTGCTGATCGACAACGTCAACGAGGCCATGAGCGAGGGCGACGTGCTCAAAGCCCTGCAGTGCTGCGAAAACGAACCCGGTCCTCTGGCCAACATCCTTACGGCCGGATTCAGCCACGTCGAAGAGGGCTTCGATATCATCCAGGAAGCCATCACGACCGCCGCCGATCTCGAGACCGAGAAGCTGATGCAGAAGATCACGTGGCTCTCCGTTGTGGGCAACCTGTCGCCAATGCTGGGGCTGCTCGGTACGGTGCAAGGTATGATCGCCGCGTTCAGCACCCTGGGTGCGGGGGCGCCGGACGTGGGTCTGCTGGCCATCAACATCTCCCAGGCGCTGTACACGACGGCGGCCGGACTGAGCATCGCCGTTCCCTGCGTCGCGGTCTACTACACCTTCCGCAATGCGGCCAACAAGATCGTCCTCCGCATGGAGGCCATGACGATGGAGCTCATCAAGGACTTGCGCAACGTCGAAGTCGTCGAGGAATAGACTCTCCTGAAACCCTCAGGCAAGGAGGTCCCTCATGGCTGCTAAGAAGAGTCGTACAGAAGGCTGCGAAGTCGACATGACGCCGATGATCGACGTCGTGTTCCAGCTCATCATCTTCTTCATCGTGACGATCCAGATGGAGAAGAACTACAAGGAAGATATCGAGCTCGAAGACGCGCCGCACGGTCCCGAGATCAAGGCCAGCGACAACCCGCGGACGATGATAGTCGAGGTGGACAAGAAGGGCGAGATCTCGATGCACGCCGTGCCGTTGAGCAGGCAGCAGTTCAGGTCGATTCTGATTTCGCGGTTCAAGAACTACGGCGTCTTCCCGGTCTTGATTCGCGGCGACCGCCGTACGAAGCATTCCGATATCCGCTGGGTCATGGACACCTGCGCGGCGACCGGGCTGTGGAAGGTGAACTTCGCGGCGATCAAGGTACACAAGGGCGACTAGCAAACGCACGGAGAAACGGCCGTGATCAAGAAGAGAGAATCAAATACCGCCAAAGAACGGCGCAAGGGCGACCAGGTTAAGCTCGAAATGACGCCGATGATCGATGTCGTTTTTCAGCTCCTGATCTTCTTCATCGTAACGCTGAAGCAGGAAGACATCCTTTCGCGGCTGGAAGTATCCCGCCCCGCGCCGGATCCTGACCAGAAGAAGGAAGAAGAGGTCGATCTGCTGACGATCGTGATCTACGACCACAAGCAACACGGGGGAGAAGGGATATCGTTGCGTGGGCGGCAGATCAGCTACCGCGAGCTCGACCGCCAGCTGACCCGTCTGGCCTCCTTCAGCAAGAGCATCTCGGTGATCATCAAATGTCACCGCGACTCACCGCACGCGAATCTCGTCAAAGTGCTGGATGTCTGCGCGAAGAACGAGCTCAGGAACCTGGCCGTATTCAGCATGTAGCGGGATGGGCGTGTCTTCTTGCCGGCGTGGAAGGTCAAACGGGGGCCTGTTATTCCGGAGACGCCCGACCGAAATGAGAGCGTCTGAGTACGGAGAGAGTACCGCCCGGAAAACCT
>CAZKRK010000379.1:0-7604 GCA_964555035.1 uncultured Victivallales bacterium
CCCCCCCCGGGGGGGGCGGGCGGGGCGCGGGGGGGGGGGGGGGGGTGTGGGGCCGGCCGCAGGTGTCCACGGGATGACGACGGGTGAGTTGGAGTTCCCATCTAGTTCAGTCCCCGGTGCGCTGCACTCCCAGAACACTCCACCGCGTCCCCATTGCCGCCGCCCTCCCTCTTCCGGCTTGGCAGGGCAACCCGTTCCGCGGACTGAGCCGGGCACTTGGGGCTCTCGTGACGGTTTCGCACCATCCGCGGCGGCTCGGCACAGCCTCGCCCTCCATGGGTGGACTATCACGCAGCCCTTGATACCGCCAACTGGAGGGCGAGGCTGTGCCGAGCCGCCCGCGGACGATGCGAAACCGCTTCGAGAGCGACTCGACAACCGACCGGTCCGCGGTTTTTGGGGCCGATGGGACGATTGACGGGCTCAGCCGTGTCGTGTATGTGTTGCGCCATGAGAACCGGAACGAGAGTGACACTGACGGTATCGGCAATGGTGACGTGCGTGATAGCGGCGTCCGCACAGGAACCGGGAAACGCACACAAGCTTGCCCGCGACATCCTGGAATACGCGGGAGTAAAGGGTGGCATCGTCGCGCACGTGGGTTGCGGCGACGGAAAAATCACCGCGGCGCTTCATGCGGGAGACGGATTTCTGGTTCACGGCCTCGACACGGATTCCGGAAACGTGAAGAAGGCGCGGGAACACATCGACTCGCTGGGACTGTACGGCAAGGTGTCCGCGGAGACGTTTGACGGCGCAAACCTGCCCTACGGCGACAATATGGTCAACCTGGCATTGGTGTCGGGAAGCGAGTGCCGCGTGTCGCGCGAAGAGTTTCTCCGGGTACTTGTGCCGGGAGGTGTCCTGATCGCCGCGGACGGTACGAAGACGGTCAAGCCGTGGCCGAGTGACATCGACCAGTGGACGCATTTCATGTATGACGCCTCCGGCAACGCGGTCAGCAAGGACAGGAGAATTCGGTACCCGCGCCACACGCAGTGGTACGCGGGCCCGAAGTTCTCCCGCCACCACGACGCGCTGGCGAGCCTGTCGGCGATGACATCCAGTAACGGGCGCCTCTTCTACATCTACGATGAGGGTCCCATATCCGTCATGCACCGGCCGTCGCAGTGGAAGCTCATCGCCCGCGATGCTTTCAACGGAAAACTGCTCTGGAAACGCGACATCCCGACCTGGATGACGCACCTGTACAACTTCCGAGCCGGACCGGCCGAGCTGCCGCGCCGACTGGTGTCCGTTGGGGACGACGTGTACGCAACGCTCGGCTGGAACGCCCCGGCAGTGAAGCTCGACGCGGCCACCGGCGAAACGCGGCTGACCTACGCCGATTCGAAAGGGACGGCCGAGCTCGTGTATCACGACGGCATACTGTTGATGGTGATCGACAACCCGGACAGGCATATCGAGGCGTCGGACGGCGCCACGGGCTACTGGGACTGGGCCGAGGTGGACGTACCGGTGCCGGACAAGTCCATCCTCGCCTGCGACGCGGCGAGCGGCAGACTGCTGTGGCGCGTCGACGGCAACAACGTCGACCGGCTCATCCCGATGTCGCTCTGCGCCCTCGGGGAGAACGTCTTCTATCTCGACAACAAGGAGCTTCATTGCCTCGATGCCGGGACAGGCAAGCCGCGCTGGGCTTCGCCCTTCGAACCACCCGTTCCCGGTCTCTTCGTCCGCGGCTATACGCCCACGGTTGTTGCCTGCAAGGACGTGGTGATGTGCATGACGTGGAAGCGTCTTGCTGCCCATTCGATAGAAGACGGGAAGAAGCTGTGGGAACATAAGGGAGCGCTCAACTACGCCGCCGCCGGCGACGTTCTTGCCATCGGCGACAAGGTCTGGACCTTCCCCATGACCAAGGGACTGGAGATGCCGCCGGCAACCGATTTTGTGACGGACGGCAAGACGGGCGTGGGTATTGACATTGCGTCCGGCAAGATCGTCGAAAAGGTGGAGTTCCTGCGGACGCAGCACCACCACCGCTGCTACCGCAACAAGGCGACGGAAACCCACTTCCTGCTCGGCCACAGCGGCGTCCAGGTCATCGACCTCGAGACACTGACTCCCCGTACTCACAGGTGGGCGCGCGGGGCCTGCCAGTACGGGATCATGCCGGCAAACGGCTACATCTACGTTCCCCCCGACACGTGCCAATGCTACTTCGACGGCAAAATCAACGGCTTCTTTGCCCTCGCGGACAAGAACTCATTTGAAGGTATTGAGCTCAAGTCTGTGCTCGAGAAAGGCAAAGCCTACGCCACAATCCCAAATCCAAAATCAAGAATCCAAAATCAAGACGACTGGCCGACCTACCGCGGCAACACAGCCCGAAGCGGCGCAGCGTCCTGCAAAGTCGCGGACGAGCTTGCCGAGAAGTGGAGTGTAAAAGTCGGCGAAACGCCCACGGCGCCGGTGATTGCTGCCGGCAAGGTCTATGTAGCGGACAGGGACGGGTACACCGTACACTGCCTGAACGCGGAAAACGGGAAGCAGGAATGGAAGTACTTCACGGGCGGCACGGTGGACTCGCCGCCCACCATCAGCGAAGGACGCTGCGTATTCGGCTGCGGGGACGGTTCGGTGTACTGCCTGGATGCGAGCAACGGCGCGCTGGCCTGGCGGTTCAAGACATCGGCGACGGAGCGCAGGATCGGTTGGGAGAACCGCGTCGCCTCGCCTCTGTGGATTCATGGAAGCGTCCTGATCGTTGGCGACACGGTCTACTTCGCCGCCGGGCATTCGTCCAACCTCGACCGCGGTATCCGCGTCTATGGCCTGGACCTGGCTACGGGTGAGCAGCGTCACTTCACTACCCTCGCGTCGGGTCACTGGGGTGACGACGGACAGTGGGGATTCCTTGCCGACATCCTGTCCTCGGAAGACGGCTCTCGCATCGGCATGCGCCGGACCGGGTTCAGCAAGGACCTCAAGCGGGGCAAAGGCGATGCGCTGCAGCGGCCGACCGCGTTTCTGGACGCATCGTGGTTCCACCGCAAGCTGTGGCAGCAGGGAAACAGGAAAGGCAAGCTGGTGGTGTTCGACAAAGACCGCGCGGTTACCGCGGGCAACATCTACACCGGCCTGAAGCAGAGGCGCAAGGTGACCAATCTGCGGCAGCCGGGCAGCAAGTGGAACCAGATCGGCCACCTGCACCAGAAATTCACCCGCTACCTGAAAGAGGAGTGGTTCCCGGTGGGGACAGACCTCGTATCCAGGGGCAAGGGCGCCCATTGGCAGAAGCACGAGGATCTCCAGCCGCGGGCAATGGTCCTGGCGGCGGGTGAGGTCTGCGTAGCCGGCTGGCTGGACGCAATGGTCGTCAAGCTCAAGAGCGGTCGCCCCAAAGACCCGTCCAATCCCGACACGCGCAATTCGGTCCTCCGCGTCTACTCGAGCGCGGACGGCGCGCAACGCTGGGAGTGCAACCTGTCCGCGGAACCCGTATTCGACGGCATGGCAGTCGCCAACGGCCGACTGTACCTGAGCACCAGGGACGGTAGAGTGACGTGCTTCTAGCCGGAAACTTCACGCCGCCCTGTCATCCCGAGCGCAGCGTAGCGGAGTCGAGGGATCTCGAGACTTGCGATAACGTCCGGAGTGGTTTCCAATTCCCGAGATCCCTCGACTCCGCTCCGCTGCGCTCGGGATGACAGGGTAGGTTTGCAGTTTCCCTGCCGAATTGTCCCGGAAGCAAAGCGCCCCCGGGGCAGGGCTGACCAGCAACTTCAATCCGCCCCTACTCTCTCCTCCGCGAGAGAGTAGGAAAGTGAGTAGGACAGAGAGTAGGATATGGATCACAAATGCCCCCGGGCCGCCTGTTGCAACACCGACCGGGACGTTGATTGCTGACCGCCAAAAAGCACAGCCGTTTTTCCCGGAACAAATCGTCAACGGCGTGCGTCTTAGTTCTGCAACGAGGGTGTCAAGAGATCCAAAACGCAGAAGGAGGCGCAGCGTGACAGCAATCCCATTCAATCGTCGTTCATGTCTCAAAATCCTGGCAGGCATGCTCGCCCTGGCAGCCGTAACGTGCGTCGTGGCCGAGAAACGCCAACCCGAAAAGGTCGTCAAGAGCTCGGACCTGGGCGGGAAGGACCGCTATCTGGCTCATGTCAGCACCGACAAGCCGGTCTACCGCGCGGGGGAAACGGTGTATGTCCGTTCCGTCGTCCTTCACGCGACAGACCACACGCCCGTGCCCAGCAACCCGCTGGGCAGCTATCGGATCAAGGGGCCGCGCGGCAACGTGGTCGCGTCAGGATACGCGAATACCGCGGACGGCGTGACCGGGCTCTCCTGGGTGGTGCCGGACGGGCAGGCCGGCGGCGAATACAAGGCGGTGGTCAGCTATCCCCATATTGGAATGGCCCCGTCCGAACGCACTTTCGACGTGCGCGCCTACCGGGCGCCGCGTCTCAAGACCCAGATCACCTTCTTCCGCGACGGCTACGGCCCGGGCGACACGGTGGGCGCCACGCTCGAAGCCACACGCGCCGAAGGCGGCGTTCCGGCCAACGCCGAGGTTACCGTCACCGCGCGGGTTGACGGCGACGAAGTGCATCGTTCGACATCCGTGATAGACCGCAACGGCAACTGCGGCGCGATGTTCAAGCTGCCCGCAAAAATCGCACGCGGCGAAGGCACGCTGGCCTTTGCCGTGCGCGACGGCGGCACGGTCGAAACGGCAACCAAGACAATTCCGATTCTCCTTCAGACCGTCGACCTCGAGCTCTACCCCGAAGGCGGCGACCTGGTCGCCGGACTGCCCTGCCGGGTCTACCTTGAGGCACGCACGCCGTTCAAGAAGCCGGCCGACATCGCCGGCATAGTCGTCGATTCCAAGAACGCGCAGGTCGGCACATTCCGCACCGAGCACGAGGGCAGAGGGCGCTTCGTGTTTGTGCCGCGAAAGGGCGAGACCTATGCGCTCAAGATCACCGAGCCCTCCGGCATCACGGCTGCCTTTGAGCTTCCCGCCGCGCGATCCATCGGCACGCTGATCCAGTCGCCCCGGGATCTCTTTCAACCGGGCGAACCGGTAACGTTGCGAGTGATCGGCACCGAGAAAGGCCCCCTGACGCTGACGCTGCGCAAGCGCGAACAGGAGCTCGCGTCGCTCGATATTCGCGGCAGCGATACGGATGGCGAAGAAGTCGCCGCGGACGTGACCCTGACGCCCCCGGCCTCCGCGGACGGCGTCCTCGTCGCCACCGTGTGGAGCACCACCGGCATCCCGCTTGCCGAACGGCTGGTCTACCGGCGGCCGGCAAAGGAAATCCGTGTGGCCATCAAGGCCAACCGTGATCGCCACACGCCCGGCAGCCACGCCAACGTCACGGTCACGACGACAGACGATGACGGCCAACCGGTCGAAGCCGTGGTCGGCGTGACCATAACCGACGACAGCGTGCTGGAAATGATCGAGAAGCGCGAGCAGGCGCCGAGGCTGCCCGTCATGGCGTTCCTGGAACACGAGGTGGGCGAGCTGGCCGACGCGCATGTGTATCTCGACCCCGCAAACGAAGAGGCGCCCCTCGCCCTGGACCTGCTGCTCGGAACGCAGGGTTGGCGGCGATTCGCGTTCGTGCGCGTGCCCGACTTCCTGGCGGCGCACGGCGACGACGCCCGCCGCGTCCTGGCGCTGAGCATGGTCACGAAGCGCGACAGGCGGTTCCTTGCCGGACGGCTCCGCGGAAAAGGGGCATTCGCCGACAACGGCATCGAGCTGGCGGCGGTTGCCGAAGCCGTCCCAGAGCAAGAGGCCCCGGCAGTCAGGCCGGAGGCTCCGCAGGAAGGCGCTGAACTTGACGAGGTGGAGGAGAAGAGGGAGGATGACCGCGATGAAAAGCGCAAGATGCCCCCGGCGGTCAGACCGGCTGCCAAGCGGAAGCCGGCGCCGGTTATCGCCGGCAAGGACGCCGAAAGGCCGGGCAGGGAACGTCAGCTAATGGCGGACGCGCTGGAGAAATCGCGAAGGGACCAGGACAGGCTGGTGCTGGCGAGCGAGGTCCTCAGGCTGGAAGAGGCCGTGGCCTACGTGACCGTGCGCGAGTACGCCCACAAGGCGAACCCCAACCGGAAACCGAACGACCGCGTCGACTTCACCGAGACGCTCTACTGGCATGCCGGTGTCAAGACCGACAAAAACGGCCAGGCTACCGTATCGTTCGACCTGAACGATTCCGTCAGCAGTTTCCGCGTCTTCGCC
Source organism: uncultured Victivallales bacterium (assembly GCA_964555035.1). Lineage (GTDB taxonomy): Bacteria > Verrucomicrobiota > Kiritimatiellia > UBA8416 > CAYOBW01 > CAZKRK01. Next base: position 6,233 of record CAZKRK010000379.1, read on the forward strand.
GACGCCTATTCGGACGAAGGCGCACTCGGCTCGGGATCGGGCCTGGTGGAGTCGGTCAAACCCTTCTACACCGAGCCGAAGCTGCCGCTTGAAGTCACCATGGGCGACCGCATCCGGTTGCCGATTGCGTTCGTTAACGGAACGGAGGACCGGTTCGAAAGCGTAGTCATGGAAATTGCGGCCGCCAAGGGCATCGACATTGGCGGAATCGCGCCCTTGGCCGTCGGGGCTGACAGCCGGGTGCGGCGCATTGCCGACCTGAACGTGGGCGACATCGTCGGCGACACCGATTTCACGTTGACGGCTGCCGCGGGCGCATACAGCGACAAGGTCACGCGCAAACTGCGCGTCGTGCCGCGCGGGTTCCCGGTGGAGCTCGGTGAAGGCGGCATGCTGAAACCCGGTTCGAGCCTCACGTTCCCCGTCAACATCCCGGAAACGCGCGTTGCCGGCAGCGTGAAGACCGCGATCGCCGTCTACCCGACTCCGCTGGCCAACCTGACCGAAGCCCTGGAACGGCTCATCCGCGAGCCGAGCGGGTGTTTCGAGCAGACGTCGTCCACGACCTACCCGCTGGTGATGGCGCAGCAGTACTTCCTCTCGCACCAGGGCGTCGACCCGAAACCGATCGAGCGCAGCCGCAAGCTGCTGGACAAGGGCTACAAGCGGCTGACCGGTTTCGAGTGCAAGAAGAAGGGCTACGAGTGGTTCGGCTCCGACCCCGGACACGAGGCGCTGACCGCCTACGGCCTGTTGGAGTTCACCGACATGGCCAAGGTGCACAACGTCGACCCGCAAATGCTGGCGCGGACGCGTGAATGGCTACTGGGAGCAAAGGACGGGAAAGGCGGCTTCAAACGCGAACGCCGCGCGTTGCACACCTGGATCGCCGACCCGGATTGCTCGAACGGCTACATAACGTGGGCGCTGCTCGTGGCCGGCGAGAAGCCGGAAACGCTGGCCCGGGAGATCGAGTGCATCAAGAAGGCGGCCGCAAAGAGCGAGAACAGCTACGTGATCGCGCTCGGCGCCAACATCGCCTGGCTGTCGGACGACGCGAAGACGGCCAAACTGCTGTGCAACACGCTCAAGGATCGGCAGGACAAGGACGGCCACGTGACCGGCGGCAAGACCACGATCGTCGGCAGCGGCGGCACTTCGCTCAAGGTCGAGACAACGGCCCTGGCGCTGTTGGCTTGGCTCGAGAACGATGCCTACGCCGGTTCTGTCGAGCAGGGGATCAAGTGGTTGTCCGAAATCTGCAAGGGCGGACGCTACGGCTCGACCCAGTCGACCGTCCTGGCCCTGCGGGCGATCCTGGCCTACGACGAGGCCCGCGCCAAGCCCAAGGCGCCCGGCAGCATTCAGCTCA
>CAZKRK010000380.1:0-7601 GCA_964555035.1 uncultured Victivallales bacterium
GCCACGCAGCCCGAGACGCAACGCGGATCGGCGCGGAGTGGCGTGGACCGGTTGGTGCACGCTACGCGCTGACCCTCTCAAGCGCCCATGACCTTTTTGATACGGCCCCGTCGGTCCGACGCGGGAGGACCGGGTGAGGGGCGGCCCCCGGGACGGCAGGCCGCCTCAGAACCTGACCTTCGCACCCCCATATCCCGAGATGCCGGGTGTGCCGTAGCCGTAAGCCTCTTCGTAGTCTGTGTCGGTGATGTTTTCGAGGCGGCCGAATACGGTGACGTCTTCCGTCACGTCGTAGGATGCCGAAACGTTGGCGATCGTGTAGGCGTCCGTCTTGGCGTCAACCGAGGTGAACATGGACTGGTCGAAGTAGCGGTCGTTGCATTCGCCGACATGGAGCAGGGCGACATTCAGAGCGAGCTCTTCGGTAGCAGCCCAGGCGATATCCAGCGTGGCCCGGTGCTCGGGGATGCGGATCAGTTTCGCGCCCGTGGTCTTGTTCTCGGCGTCCGTGTAGGTGTACGTAGCGCTCACGGTGACGCCCTTGACGGGTGTAATCTGCGCGCCGGCTTCGATGCCCCTGCTTTCCGCTTCGGCGACATTCTCGTATCCGGCCGCAAACTCAATCAGGTTGTCGATTGCGTTCTGAAACCAGACGACTTCCACCGACAGTCGCTCCGGCACGATTACCTGCTCCAGTCCCACGTCCCAGGCAAGCATCTCTTCCGGCTTGAGGTTTGCGTTCCCGATGTGCCCCCAGGCGCTGGCCGGGGCGTACAACTGGTACAACGAGGGGGCCTTGAATCCCGTGCCGAGGGAACCCTTGATACGGGATTGCGTCTGTTCGATCGCGATTGCCGGCGCGACGCGGTAGGTGACTTCGTCACCGAACTGCTCGTGGTCGTCGTAGCGTACGCTGGCCACCGCGTTGAAGGGGCCATAGAGGCATTCGTCCTGTACGTAGGCGCTGATGGTATCGGCCGTAACTTCGCTGAAGTCGTCCGATTGCGCGGATTCGTCGGCGTAGACTGCCCCCAGAGAAAGGGTGTGCGCGTCCACAACGGCAACATCATGGCGCCACTCGGCCTCCCAGTTGTCGCCGTCGAAGGTGCTCTGACCCCAGGTGCTTTGGAACTCGCGGTCGAAGACGGCGTAGTCGAACGAAAGCGTCTGCGACCAGATGCCGTCGGGCTTGGCGTAGGACAGGCCGCCGTGCGCGGAGAGCGATTCGGTTTTGGCAACATTGACCGGCGAATCGGCAAAGGGACCGGCGCCGAGGTCATACTCGTTCTCCGAGTTGATGTAGCGGCCCGCCAGTTCGATCGACAGGGCCTCGGCCGGTTTCAGTCCCAGGCGCGCCGAGGCGTTGAAGGTCGAGAAGCCGTCTCTTTCCGAGTTGCCTTCGTAGCGGTCGGACGCGGACGAGAACCCCTTGCTGTCCAGGTACGCGGCGGACGCGGCGTATTCGACCATTCCGGTGCGGCCGCCGATGTTGCCGGCGACCCGGTAGGTTTCGTAGGACCCGGCTTCGGCGGAGATCGCCGGGCGTTGGTCCGCACGCCGTGTGATGATGTTGATCACGCCGCTGAGCGCATCCGCTCCGTAGAGGCCGGACTGGGGGCCGCGCACGATTTCGATGCGTTCGACGTCGTCCAGGTCGATGTCAGCCAGGTTTGCGGAGCGTGTGGCCCGTGAGGGATCGTTGACGCGGACGCCGTCGATCATCACGAGGGCATGTTGGGAACGGGTCCCGCGGATGAACACGCTGACGGGAGCGCCGGGGGCGCCGCTCTGGCTGAGATGGACGCCGGGGATGTGGCGCAGTGCCTGTGGCAGTGTGGTCCAGCCGTGCCGTGCTATGTCGCGCCGCGATACGAGGGTGATGGCGTGTCCCAGTGAGGAGACCGGGGTATCCCTGCCGGTGGCCGTGACTACCATTTCCGGCATTTCCGTCTCGGGTTCGGGGGCTGTTCCCGCCTGGAGGGTCGTGACCGCCGCGAGGACTGCTGTTGCCGTGTGGATTGCCTTCATTCCGTCATGCCTTCCCGTGTCTTGCGACCTCTATGCGAGTCGCGTTGGATCACATTCTCCTCCGCGCGGGGGAGGGTGCGGCTGGAACGAAGTCGACAGGTTCCTGCTGCCGCACTCCCTGGCGCGGGGAGCACTCTTACAGCTTCTTTCTGCTCGCGTGGACGGCAACGTCTTCTGGCTTACCCTATCTTTCGGCGACCTTCCCATCCGCTTCTGCCGAAGCATCGGCGGGACAGTGGCGATTGAGTCCGAAGGAGTCCCCGCACCGTGCGGGGAGGGATTACAGCGGCGCGACCGCGCCCGATTCTCACAGGCTTCCGTCCGCTGTCCACGACATCCGAATAGAAAGAACTGGCGGGTAAGGTACGCCAGTGGACCGGTAGAGTCAAGCCCTTGGCCGATTTCCATTCGTTGCTCGTGGTTGATCCACCGGATCCTCTTCGAGGACGAGCGAGGCGACGGCGGGGGATCACCGTGTCACCTGCCCCTGTCACCATCATCTTGCTGTCAACCACTCCCCCGGCAATCATTCTGCTGTCGATCATTCTGCTATCACCCGCCTTGCCGGCAATCATTCTGCCGATAGTAACTCCGGGCGTGGGGCAGCGGCGCTTGACAGCGCGTCCGGCATGTCCTACGTTTCGCTGCAGACATGTGAGAACACGGAACCGGCATTCCGGAACACGGTGTGAATCCGTGGCGGTCCCGCCGCTGTAATCGGGGACCCGACGCCCGCGGGCGACAGCCCGGTCACTGTTTCGAGCGCTTGCGCATCGGAGCGGGAAGGCTGGGGCGATCGGGGATGATCCGCAAGCCAGAAGACCTGCCGGCTACCGTAGAAAACGTGGAGTCTGATGGAAAAGGACTCCGGCGGACGGCCTGTCGCCGTCCGCCGGAGTCCTTTTTTTTGTGCGACCGTCCCGCCGCCTTCGCCAGGCTAACAGCGGGCCAAGGAAGAACGGTTCCACGAAGGAACACCAACTGCGAGGAGGATGCGATGACAGACGGCATTCGTGAAGTGACGATGCGGATTGAGCCTGTGGATGCGGCGCGGGCACCGGACATTCAGGCGCACTTGGACGATCTGACCAAGCCGCCGGGAAGTCTCGGGCGGTTGGAGGAGCTGGCCCTCCGGTACTGTCTGATCCGCGGTACGACGCAACCCGCCGTGCCGCGCAAACGCATATGTTGTTTTGCCGGCGACCACGGAGTGGCGGACGAGGGCGTCTCCGCATTCCCGAAGGAGGTGACTCCGCAGATGGTGCTGAACATGCTTGGCGGGCGTGCGGCGGTAAATGTGCTTGCCGAACATGCCGGCGCCGAGCTGCAGGTTATCGATGTGGGCGTCGCCGACCCCATGGCGGAAGCGCCTTCGTCGCTGGTACGGCGCAAAGTCGGCCTCGGTACGGAGAACATAGCCAGAGGTCCGGCGATGACGACGACGCAGATGGAAGCGGCAGTCATGGAAGGCGTCAACCTGGCCTATGCCGCGTCGGATGACGGTATCGAGTTGCTCGGCACGGGGGAGATGGGGATTGCCAACACAACACCGGCGACGGCGTTGTTCGTGGCCTATCTCGGTTGCGATGTGCGCGAGATGACAGGTCGCGGTACGGGGGTAGACGATGAGCGACTGGCCCTCAAAGTTGCAGTCATCCGCCAGGCCCTGATCGTCAACGAAGACAGGCTGGATTCACCCGACGGAATCCTGGCGGCGCTTGGCGGCTACGAGATTGCCGGCATCTGCGGGTTGGTCCTGGGCGCCGCCGCGCGTCGCGTTCCCGTGGTCGTGGACGGCTTCATTTCCACCGCGGGGGCGCTCGCAGCCTGTCGCATGTGTCCTGCCGCCGCGGACTACCTGTTATTCAGCCACTGTTCACACGAGCAAGGCCACCGCAAGGCGCTCGGAAGTATGGACGCCCGTCCCCTGCTCGATCTGGACATGCGACTTGGCGAGGGAACCGGCGCGGCCCTGGCGATGACGTTGGTCGACGCGTCCATCAAAATCTACAACGAAATGGCCACCTTCAGTTCGGCCGGCGTGAGTAGCGGAGCGTAGGACGATGAAGGCTGTTGTCGTCAAGGAGATCGCCTTCTTCGAATATGCCGACGCGCCAAAACCCGCGCCCGCGGCTGGAGAGGTACTCGTCGAGGTGGCTGTCGCGGGACTATGTCGCACGGACCTCAAAGTGATCGAAGTCGGGCACCGCGATCTGACCCTGCCGCGCATTCCGGCCGAAGAAGTCGTCGGTACCGTTTGCGAGCTGGGCACAGGTGTCGACGAGTCGTGGCTCGGGGAGCGTGTCTATGTCTACCCGGGAACGAGCTGCGGCGAATGCCGTCCCTGTCGTGCCGGGGCGGGCAACCTGTGCCGAACCATGCAGATCATGGGCTTTCACCGCGACGGCGGGTTTGCGGATTTCGTGAGCGTACCGGAGCAGTGCGGCCGCAATCGTAGCCTCGGCCTGCGGCGCGACCTTGACGCGACACGGCGCGCGCGCCCTGACCTCATTCTGCGGTACGGTGGATATCCTGGAGTCCGTGGGGCTCGATGTGGAGTGCGAGGCGTCCGTCGTCCGCGACAGTATCCTGAACGAGGGGATCGGGCTGTTCAACGGTATGAGTCCCAACGTGCATCCCATGGCCTTGGGGCGCGTTTTGTGCCAGATCCGTTTTGGCTCGACTCTCAATATCGCGGCTTCGCTGGCCAACCCGGCCAGACCCGATCTCGCCGTGCGCGGCGTCTACTCCGAGGAACTCGTGGACCTCCTCGCTGCCGTCATGCCGGGCACGGGTTACCGTCGCGGCATGGTCGTGCACGGGCGCGACGCCGACAATCCCGGTGGGATGGACGAGCTTTCGGTCACGGGCGAATCGGTGGTGCGGGAATTCGATGGCGGTGGGTTGGGGGAACGCTACACGTTGATGCCGGAGGATGTCGGTTTGCGGCGTTGGCGCTATGAGGAGATTTCGGCGACCGGTGACCTGCCGCGGGAACGACAACGCTTCGTGCAGGTCCTCGCGGGCGCGGAGCACCCCGCATGTATCGACTTCACGTGTCTGAATGCCGGAGCGATCCTCTATGTCGGCGGGATCTGCGGAGACTTGCCATCGTCGGTAGCCAGGAGCCGGGAAGCTATTGAGAGTGGGGCGGCGATTGAGAAGCTCACCCGCTGGGTATCCTGTCAGAACAAGTATCCCGACCGGGGGCTCGCCCGGCTGAGTGCTGTGTTGCAGGAGGCCGAGGTGGTCGCGTAGACCCGCCCCACCTACATCTCGATGCCCACTCGCGCCCGAACGCCGGCGTCCATGTAGTGCTTGATGCAACGCATTTCCGTGACGAGATCGGCGCGTTCGATTACCCGGGCGTGAGCGTGGCGGCCGGTCAGGACCATTTCGACTGAGTCAGGTTTCTCGTCGATCAGCGCGAGTATGTCGCCGACGTTGACGAGCCCCTTGTGGATCGCAACGTTGATCTCATCGGCAATGACGAGGTCACACTCTCCCGCCGTGACAACGCGCTTGAGCCTCTCGAACCCGGATTGTGCGGCTTCGTAGTCGGCCGGCGATGGCGGATCGCCAACAAACTTGCCGGTCCCGAACTGGGACACAGTGACGTCTGGAAATGCCGCGGCGATGGCCTTGATCTCGCTGGTTCGACCAGCTTTCATGAACTGGATGAAACAGACGCGCAGCCCCGCCCCGACGGCGCGCAATAGCAGGCCGAGCGACGCGGACGTCTTGCCTTTGCCCTCGCCGGTGTAAACTTGGACGTAGCCCTTGGGGAGTTGGCTATTCATGGGGACTCTTGTCGCACAAAGCGGTCCGTCGGGCAAGGATTCTGTGCCGGCTGGGACCCCTCCTGCTCGCCTCCCCACTCTCTCTCCTACTCCTCCGCGCGAGAGCAGGAAAGGAGAACAAGTGAAACGCCCCACCGAAGTGGGGCGTTTCGTCACACACACAACAGATTTTTCCCTGCGGAAGACGGTCCCGGTCACACATCGGTTCCGTCCTCAATATGCGAATGCGTGTCACCTGAGAAAAGTGGACACGAAAACGTGAAAAATGTGAGATGTGGGAAGTTTGGGCAAAAACAGAGGGGAAAGTGGCCGATTTTTGCGCGGTTGTCCCCTGCTCCATGTGGCAAAAAAACGTCAACAGACGTTGAGTGCCGCCCTGACCGTCTTGGCGGTCTGCAGCTGGAGCTCGAGAACGTGTTCAAGCTGTTCGCGCTTCACGTTCCTGGAATTCCCTGTATATGGCCCACCTCTCTCTCGGTGAGAGAATGCCGCAGAAGGGCGAGCGTCCTCGCGAGCCGTCGGGGACGAAGTGAAACCACTCCGAGAGCAAGACGCTACCCGTCGAGTCCGCGGTTTTGTGCAGGGCGAACGTAGGTCCGATTTGCAATCGGACCCAATCCCCGCCGGTTGCCTCAGACCACACCACGGGCGATCAGATCCGACCGGAGTGGGGTCCGATTGCAAATCGGACCTACGTTTGCCGCACATCCGTCGGACATGCACCCGGCAAAGGTATCGCACGCATTTTCCGCACGGCCGTTTTCGAGATGACAGGCAGGACTTGAGGATCCCTGCTATGGCTCGAACGTCTCCAGCAGCCGCTCGACTTCCGGGCGTTTCCATTTTTCCGGCGGTGGGCCAAGGAGTTTGAGCATTTCCTCGAGTGATGGCGTGGGGGAGACGACACCCTCCGCGGGAACCTCGATGTGGGCCAGCCAGGCGGCGGCGTTGAGGATGGTCTTGCGGAAGTCGTCGTGGGCGAAGTTCCAGAAACGGTGCGCGCCGGTGAAGCCGAAGCCGCGGCCGCCGTTGGGACGTTCGTGGGCCCACGCGACGTGCTGGGGCTCTTTGCGCTCCAGCACCGCGGCCCGCACGTGCGGGTTGCCGCTGTGCGGACCGTCGCGGCGGTTCAGGGTCTGCTTTGGCGGCAGAGCGGTGAGGATGGGTGTTGCCCGGTTCTCGTCCGTTCGGAACCGCATGTGGTAGTACCATTCGTCCCACACACGAAAAGGGCGTACGCCGCGCGTTACCGGGTGTTTGAGGAAGGCCTCGAACTCCGCGGTCCAGCAGGGGTTGACGGACCAGTTCGGGTCGTAGTATCCCCCCATCGCGTCGAGCATGAGCTCGCCCTGTGGGCCCTCGGGCACGACTACGGCGTAGTGTAGAAAGCCCAGCCCGACTCCCTTGTCGATCAGCGCCTTTACCTGGGCTTCCCGTCCGTTGATTTCGTGAGAACCGAGACCGTCGCAGTAGACGAGGATGGCGTCGGCGGCATCGAGCGCAGTGCTGTCTTTGGGCCAGCCGATCAGGACTTCCGTTTTCACGTTCGGCAGCGCTTGTTGCAGGGCGCCGGCAAGAAACCGGCAACCGGCCTCATGCGCATGCGCGTCATAGCCGTGGCTTTTGCGGCCCGCGATGAAGAGGACGCGTTTGGTGGGAGCGGCGTGGAGTGCAGTAGTCATAGCGATAAGCGCGGTTGCGAGCAGTCCGAGCGTGATCCATGCCCGTCCCCTCACCCGGCCCTCCTGCGTCGGGCCGACCTCTCCCCCAAGG
>CAZKRK010000381.1:0-7600 GCA_964555035.1 uncultured Victivallales bacterium
TCAATTGACGGGCGTTTCGCAAACGTAGACCCTTTTCGGATGGGGTCTGGTTAGGAGAGGAGAGGGGACAGGCGAATCACTACGGAAGCTCTCCCGAATTGTCTTTTCCGGAAAAAGGTGAGACTATTTGCCTGTCCCCGGTTCCTGTTTTCCTGATGCTTGCTCTTGCCGGTTGCCGCGACTGTGGCGGTCCTCCACTGCGGCCGGATCGGGAGTTACTCATGGCAAGACGGTTGCCTTCGATTTCGGACGCGAAGGAATGGAGAGTCAATCACCATGCTTACAGCACCAACGAAGAGTAATGGTATACTGGGGAGAATCGGCACGGTAGCCTTGCTAATGGTTGCATTGCCATGCGGCTGCGCTTCCGGCAAGAGCCGTTCCGCTGCACCAGCGGTCGGCGACGATACGCTGGTGGGCGTCAACTACTTTGCCGGCTGGTGGGAGGAGCTGCCGAACAAGTGGCACGGACAAGGTTGGGATGCCAAGGATGCGGATTGGCGCCCGAGATACCCGGACCGGGTGCCGGTGTTGGGTGACTACAACGTTCAGTCCACCATGGATCGTGAGATTGAAGCCGCTGCGGGGCACGGGGTGGATTTCTTCTGCATCCTCTACTACTTTCCCCTCCCCGGCAGCCCCGAAGAGAAGTTCGCCCCCCACCTGAACAAGGGCCTGGAGACGTTCGTGGCTTCACGCAATTCGGGGATGATGAAGTTCATGATCGAGTACTGCAACGCGCCGAGTTTCTCCGCGACCAACGAAGAGCAGTGGAATGCGTGTGTTTCAACGTGGGTGGCCGCGATGAAGCACCCGAGCTACCTGCGGGTTGACGGACGCCTGGTCTTCAAAGTCCACGGTGTTACGCAGTTCCTGAGAACGCACAACCATGACCTCGCACTGTGCCGTAGACGTCTGGACGCCTTGAGAGATGCGGTGCGCGAGGCGGGACTGGGCGAGATGATCGTCGGTGTCGGCATTTCCGGCCAGACACCCCCGCTCCCAGCCGACTGGCGACCGGCCAAGCTCTTCGACTTCACCGCCACCTATATGTGCGTGCCCGACCTCCCGGCAAGCAAAGCGGATCGCTCCTACACACACCTTGCCCGGCAGGCGCGTACGGCGCTCGGGAACCGCGTGTCCGATCCGCTGCCGTGGATGCCGTATCTCGCCGCGGGATGGAATCCCCGGCCATGGACGTACCCCGAGGCCCCGCCGCACTATCAACGCTTCTTTGCGTTTCCAAACCGGACCGAGTGGCGGAACGAGCTGCAGGTCGTGAAGGAAGCCCTCGCGAAACACCCGTCACTCGGATTGCCGAAGAAAGACGGCACGCGACAGAAGGCCTTCACGATCTATGCCTGGAACGAGTTTGGCGAAGGCGGCATCGTGGCCCCCACAAAGGGCAGAGACTACATGATGCTCGAATGTATCAAGGGGGTTTTCGGGGGGAGTCACGAATAGCGCTTAGTTGAGCTCCCTCGGCTCGGCACAGCCTTGCCCTTCTGTGGGAAATGACGGGGCGTTTTGCCGCCAACCTCGAGAGGCTGTGCCGAGCCGCGCGTCCTTGTCCAAGAATGCGCCTGCAATGGAGACGTGAGCGATGCGTGAATACACGACCGGAATATCAATCCTGATGGCATGGGCTATCACAACGCTGAGCGGTCTGGCCGGCGTAGAGGTCGGTCACTTGCGCCACGAGAACATGCGGGATCCGTTGGGGATCGATTCTGCAGCCCCCCGGTTCAGCTGGCTGCTGAACTCGGAGCGCAGAGGAGTCAAACAGACATTCTACTCCGGAGACGGCCTCTACGAGACCGAATCGCTGAAGGATGAGGCCCTCTACAAAACGCTTCACCACAGGCTTCAGACCTTGGGCAATAAGATCAATCGATTCACTCAGTCGGACGTCTTCAGATACACCGTGAGAGACCAGACCGGACGGATGTTGGGTCCGATTACAAATCGGACCTACGTGTGCGGCTCACCCGCATCGACATCTCTCGCCCTCACGGCCGCGGGATATCCGGTGCGGTTATCAGGCGCGGGCGGATGGGCAAGTCCTCAATGCCGGGGAAGTCGGGATCGTCCATGGCGCGGATCTCTTCTTCGCCGTTGTACGGGCAATTGGCGTCAACCCACGCGATGAGACGGCGCAGGTTGAGCCGGTCAACCTTGACGCCGTGGTGCTTGCCGCTGCCCGCCCGTGCGATGAGCGGGCTTCGAAGGGAGAGATACTGCATCGGGCGCATGGTCCGCCAGATGGCCGAGTGACTGTCGGTGGCAGGGTCATTCGGTTCCACCTGGTCCGATGTCAGGCCGTATACCGGAAACGCGCCGGCGAAGCCGTAACCCGGTTGACCTTTTCCGGGAGCCGGCTTAGGCCAGGCTGCCGGTCCGATGAGCCTCAGGTAGGGCTCTTTGAAATGGCCCGCGAAAACACCCGGTGCCGGGCGCAGGGTGAGGTCGCACTTTTCGCGCGCCTTCCCATCGCCCTGGTGGCACTTTGCGCAGTAGCGATCCAGCACGGGTTGCACAAACCGCTCGTAGCCGATGCTTTCGTCGCCCCATGGAGGCGGGGTCAGTGGGGTAGGGGGGCGATGCTGGGCCAGACCGGACTGGGGCGGTGCCCTGCCCTGCATCTCGTGACAGCCGATGCACGAGCGGCGTTCACCCGGCATGACGCCCGTGAAGGAGCGCATCGTGTGCAGTGCGCGGTACTGCTCGTCGAGGAGCTGGAAAAAGAGCGCTTCGCCGGCGGGCACTTCGAAGTAAACCGATCCGTCCGATTCGACCGGCACGACGGTCACGATCCGTTTGACCGCTTCCGTCTGGACCGCCGATACGGCCGGACCGGAAAACACGAACGTCTTCTTCCAGGTAGAATAGGTTTTGGCATCCTGCTGAAACACCCGCAGGTACCTGGCGCTTCCCCGCGGCAGGTCCAGCACGCCCTGGCAGACGTCGGCGTTGTAAAACACGCCCGGCTTGTTGGGGCGGCGGTCCTTACCGGTCCCCGGCCACGCGACCGTGTCCGGATGCCGCGGCGGGACGGGGCGCGGCCTGACCGGGATCGCGTACCAGGCGTTGTGCTTCCCTTCGTGGATCAACTCGCGATTGCCGTGGACATCCATGAGGTAGATCCGGTACTTGCCGCCCTGTCCCATGGCTGAAACGAGGAAATCATCCTCCGAAAGCGGATAGGCACCCAGGTACGCCTTGTAGCGTCCCGACGCATGGTACGCGGGCGATTCGCACCGATCCCCGGGGGCGGCCCCGACCTCCCCCCACGGCAGGTCCCACGTCACGCGCGTCAACCCCTTCGGGAAATTGAACCCCTTCTTGGGATCGATGATGCCGATGGTGCCGTTGAACCAGTTGTGGTGTCCGACGCCGGTGAACATGATGCGGTCACTGCCGGGAATGGGGCGCGGTTCGGCAAGATGATCCGGCCAGATGCTCTGGTTGCCCCAGAGGACGGCGGTGCCGGTGCCGTCCTGCATCGTGGTCCAGAGGCTTTGCACCCGGTTCTGGTCCTTGTCCGAATACTCCCAGCGCGAGTAGACGACACGGCCGTCGTTGAGCAGCGCCGGCACGAAGTCGGGTTCGCTGTTGCGGCTGACCAGGTAGACGTTCCCCCCATCGCCGTCGCACCGGGCGAGTACGTACGAATAGATGTACGGTCCGCAGCGGACGTAGGTGTTGCCCCGCGTGGTCGTGAACATGATGTGCCCGTCGGGCAGGTAGATCGGGTCGACGTCGTCGTAGTCGCTGTCGGTAAGCTGCCGGAGTCCGCTGCCATCAAAGCCAATCTCGTAAAGGTGGAAGCTCTTTTCGTCTGCGGGCTTGAAAGAGAAGAGGACCTTCTTGCCGTCGAAGGAAAGCTCGGGGCGCCAGAAGCTGCCGGGGTTTGGCGGGAAGAGCTGCCGGACGTTACCGTCCGGACTCAGGCCGTCGAGCACCAACAGCCGCCCGCCGGGTACCGCCACCCTTCCCAGTCGATGGACCGCCTCGTGGCGCCATTCCCTGCTTCCGTCCGAATACGGCTGGTCGATGAACAGGAGTTGCGTGAAATCGATGACGGGATTGCTCATCGCGATGCGTCGCTTTGCCCGCCGGACGTCGAGATAGAGCGTGACCTCGTCTTTGTTTCGTGCGTCCAGCTGCTTCTCGAGCTCGGCCAGCTCCTCCAGCTCGGATGAGAAGTCCGGGGCCTTGGGATGCAATTTCAACCGTTGGGCCAGTTCCCTGGCCCACTTGATTTCCATCCGTGCACGTTCGGTCGTCGGCCGACCATCGGCTTGGAACACCCAATCCGTTTCCAATGGGGAGTGGGAGTGCTGGGCGATCGTCTCCTTCTGTCTCTTGCGTCGCCGCTTCCGTTTCTTTGCCGAAACGCGCGCCTCCGCTTCCGTGCGGAATACCTGCAGGTTGTCGATCGCGCCATAGAAACGGGTACCGGTCGTGAATACCGGTGAGATACGGAATCGGAGGGGACCGGAACCGTCGCCGGTATACGTGAAGATGTGGGGTTTGAGTGCGGACGTTCCTTCCCACTTGCCGGGCGTGACCAGATGTCTCTTCAACACCGTTCCATCGACGCGCAGCAATTCCACGGCCAACCGATCATCCGCGGCCGTTGTCTGGGAAATGCCCTGATAGACAGCCGGTCCCGTGTCGAATGTGACGGTGTAGACGTGTCCTTTCTCATTGGCCGCGAACCCCTTGTTCAAGGCGAATACATTGTCCTTGGCCTTTCGCGCCACCAGCATCAGGGCCCAGTCTCCCGGTTCCCGCTCCACGAAATGGGAACGCATGCCTCTGTTCTGCTGAGTCCATCCCGGCAGCAGGTCGTGTCCGACTTCAAGCGGCAAACCGGTGTCAGCCTGGCGGTGGCGCCCCATTGCCGATTTCCCGGCGTCGAAGTCTTCGGTGAACAATGGGGATGCCAATGTGGATACTGAAAGGAAGGACGCAATCAGCGGGCATGCGGGCAGTCTGGTCATTGTCTGTGTTCCGATTCGTTCAGTTCTCCGTAGCGCGGGTATCCGACCCGCGTATGAGCACGACGGGGAGAAGTACGCGTGAGAAAGGAGTCCGGAGGCCCACCAGCCCTCCTGTTCGCTCAGCATGCTCACGCGCGGAACAGATTCCCGCGCCACGGCTTGGCCTCGTCCAAACGGCCGGCGAACGGCGTTCGGGCATTGGGCATTCCCTCACGCACTCCGCCAGCGTATAAAGCGGTCCTGCCTGTCGTCAATAACATTCGACACCCTGCGTGGCTTCGACCGCTACTCGACAGGTCGGCGCATGGCGCGGATACGGTCATACCCGCGCCTTCCGCGGTGAAGTCGGCACCACCCGAAAGCAATCTCAAATCAAGTCGTGCCTGCAAGAGTCGGCTGGGTCACCGGGTGACGGAACGGAGAGAGTGAAGCGCGTCGTCGGCCGTGACATTTCCACTGACACCGAGTTCTTGCAGACGATCGATCGCTTCGCTTATTGACAGGTTCAAGCGACGAGCCACGTCCCGTATCGAGACGCTGCCGCGGCGGTATTGCCCGGCCAGGTACAACTCGTACCCCATGGCCAGGAGCCTGCGCATGGCGGTCGCCTCCTCGACATGTTCGTTGCGGCCGACGTCACGAACGGCCTCTGTCAGCGCGTCCGGCAGACGCAATGTCTTCGTCGTCATGACTCGTATCCTCCTGTCAGCATCAACTCCGCCGCGGCTCGCTCATCCGCGCTGATGAGTGGAGCCAGCTCCTGGAGTGCTCGGCTTGCTCCATCGCGTGTCATTGCCCCTTCAAGACACAGTTTGACGATGAGCACTCCAGGCACGATGAGCGGCACCCCCAACCCACGCAGGCGCCGAATGAACCGCGCGTCGTCCGTAGCAATTGCTTCAAGAGCCCCGGCTTTGAAGAGTGCCAGGGCGGCCTCCTCGCCTTTGCGACTCCGGGTACTTCCCGAAGCGACAAGGATGCGTCCCGCGCCAATGTTCTCTTTGATCCTCACGGCATCCGGCAGTCGAGGCGCCGCGCGCGTGGTCTCCCGGCGTACGAGGTCCGGGATATGAACTTCCCACATGTCGCACACCAGTTCCTTCAAGCCCGCCTTCGTCAGCTTGATCAGGCAATCCGCATCCATTACGATCTTCATGTAAGCGAATGTATCATTCCGCATACAGATCGTCAATCACCGAAACGTCTGCCCGGCGGTCGATCGTCGCGAGACGGCCGAGCGAAGCGGAGTGGCAACCTCGCAAGGGTCCGTGACCACGGGAGATCCGCCTACTTGGGCACCAGTGGCGTCACCACGACAGCTCACTTCACGGCCGCGGCAGGCGGACGCGGGACAGTTGCAGGCGGAAGGCGCCGGGTTCGCCGATGCCGGGCGGGCCCAACCGCGTGGCCACCAGCCGCACGTACCGCACGGTGGGATAGCCGATCACGGAGTAGAGATCAACGCTCAGACCGTCCTCGTCCGGGATCGGGCAGTCGGTGAACGTGGCGACTGTCTCGAACGCGCCGGGCTTTGTCGCCACCTGCACGGTGAAGTCGCGCGGGAACCCCACACCGAGACCGCCACTCACGGTCGTGCCGCCACTGCGCAACAGGACGAGCTTGGCCAGGGCGGTCTCCGCCCCCAGGTCGAACTCGAGCCACTCGGTCGCCCGCTCGGTCTTGTGCGCCTTTGAGCTGTAGCCCTTCCTGGCCGTCTCGTCTTCAGACGCAAACAGGTTGGCCAGCGCCCATCCGCCTGCTGCACCTTGCCCTCCGTTCGCACCACGGCCACCGGCGCCACCCGGGCCGATTTCGGCGTCAGGATCAGCGCCTTCGCCTGATCGATCCAGGCGGTGTTGGCTGCCACGCACGTCGTGCTCCCCAGAATACCCACGCTACCTGCCAACATTGTCCACGCTCTCAGTTTGCTGTTTTTCATTGTCTCCCTTAACCCATTGTTGAAGGCCTGAGTGTAGCCTACGTCCTGCCCTGCCGCCATTACGATTCACTCGGTCCCAGCACATTTCAAAGGCCGAGGTACGGAGCGTTGGACGGCCTTGGCCAAGTTGTCGGAGACGGTTGGCAGGAAGTTGCGGGTCCGCGGAGGAGCACACGGCGGCACACTCGGGTCCGTTGATCTCTCCTTTGTCCAGGCCTTTCGCGAGGTCTTTCGGCGATTAGGTCTCCAGAAGATGTCGTCATGCCGGGATAACTCGGATGTCGATTTCGTGTAAAAAGCCTTTGTTCTATTGGTGACACGAAACAGACCATCTGTCATTCTTGCGCTGCCAGCTGAAAGGGGTTGAGATGTCACCAAATCGACAGCCGACCATCAAGCGACCGTTCGTGGGCCGCAAGGAATACCTCGCCAGGCTCGCCTCGCTCTGGAAGCGGAGGCGAGCCGCACTGGTCGTGTGCGTAGGGCGCCGTCGTATCGGGAAGAGCCGCCTGATACAGGAGTTTGGGCGTGGGGAAGCAGAGCACTTCTTCGAATTCCAAGGCCTCTCTCCCCGCAAGGGGCAAACCAACGAGGATCAACTTAGCTCCTTGAATTTCGTTTCTTTGAGTAGATGAGTCAAACACTTCTACGAGTG
>CAZKRK010000382.1:0-7578 GCA_964555035.1 uncultured Victivallales bacterium
CGGGATGATGACAGGGCGTATGCTCCGCCGCCTGTGCCGAGTGTGGTTACGGTCGCAAAACACCGGATGCAACAGACACATCTTTCGACCCACACCACACATCCCACATCCCACCGATCACCGATAACCGATAACCGATAACCGATAACTGCCGTCCCCAGGGCCGCCTGCGCAAACGCATCTGGAGGGGCGAAGCTACGACCTGGACATTCCCCACCCGTCGCGCTATCTTCCTGCATGAGCTTTGCCGGGCGGATTGGTGCGCGGGTCACGGCGCGGTGGCGTGGGGTTGCACGTCTCTCCGCGGTCATTTCGGCCGCGGTGCGGATGGCCATGATTCCGCGCTATTGGCGTCCGACGGTTCGCGATGTGCTGGCACGGCAAATCTACTTCACGGGGGTGGAGGCCGTGCCGTTCGTCGGGACAGTCGCCGTCCTGGCAGGGGTGGCCATCGTCGTTCAGGCCCAGGTCTGGCTCAACCGGGTCGGCCAATCGGCCCTCGTGGGCCCGCTGCTGGTTGCCGTCGTCATCCGCGAGCTCGGCCCACTGCTGACCGGCTTCATCGTGATCGGCCGCAGCGGTACGGCCATTGCCTCCGAGCTGGCCAGCATGAAGGTCAATCGCGAGGTCGAGATTCTCGACTCGCAGGGACTCGACCCCTTCGTCTACCTCGTGCTTCCCCGCGTGCTGGGGCTGATGGTTTCGGTCTTCTGCCTGACCGTGATTTTCATTGCGGTCTCATTCGTCAGCGGCTTCTGCTGCAGCGCGCTGCTCGGCGTCTCACGCGGCGCGCCTGATGTCTTCGTCAGGGCCGTGTTCGGCGCAATCACGCCGGCCGACGTCATGAACCTGCTGGCCAAGACGATCGTCCCGGGACTGCTGACCGGCGCGATCTGCTGTTGCGAAGGACTCAGTGTGGAAGGGGCCGCGACGGAAGTGCCCCAGGCAACCGGCCGGGCCGTCGCCAAGTCCGTTGGCGGCGTCTTTGCAGTGTCGGCATTTGTGTCGGTATTGACATACGTGTAGGTGCAGTAGTGAAGGTTGACACGAAAGCGATTCTGGAATTCAGCGCGGTCGAGCTGGCGGATACCCTCAGCTACGAAACCGGTCTCGCGGGAGTCGAATTGTCGCTCATGCCCGGCGAGCTTGTCCTGGTCCATACCCGTCCGGGGTACCGCCGCTTGCCCCTGGCGGATGCCGCCGCGGGGCTCCTGCGTCCCACGGACGGGCAGGTCGCGTTTCTCGGGAAGAACTGGGAACTTGTCGGCCCGGACGAAACCGCCCGCCTGCGCGGACGCATTGGACGCGTCTTCGAAGGCGCGGCGTGGGTCAACAACCTGGACCTTGACGAGAACATAACCCTGCGACCGAGGCACCACACCAGACGCACCCTCGCCGATATCGTCGACGAAGCCGCCAATCTGGCGCGCACCTTCGGCTTCGAGTCACTGCCCACGGCGCGCCCGGCCTGGATGGAACCCGAAGCACTCAGACGCGCGCAGTGGGTCCGAGCCCTGCTCGATTCGCCTGAACTACTGCTGCTGGAGTTCCCCGAAGCCGGCGTCGCGCGCGACTTCGTTACCACGTTCTACCGTGCCCTGCGAACGGCACTTGCCGGCGGCGCGGCCGCGCTCTGGGTAACGGCCAATGCCGCGCTTTTTGAAGAACTCGGGCTGACAGTCGACCGGGAATACACTATTGTGGGGGGACATTGGAGGCTGTTTCGAAAGAGCAACTGATGGCAAAGCCTTTCAAATTCAGATACGTAAACGAAATCGTCGGCACCTTCGTGTTGCTGATCGTTGCGGCCCTGATCGCCGCCGTGTTCTTCGTCGGCCACAGCCAGTCATGGTTCGAGCCCAAGTTCTCCCTGCGCGTGCGCTTCCCCGTCGAAGGCGCCGAGGGCGTGCAGAAAGGCGCCGAGGTCACCATCCTCGGCACCCGCGTCGGCAGCGTCGAACAGATCGTCGTCAACGACGACGGCAGCATGGAGGGCATGATCGTCATCCAGGGCCCGTTCGCCCGCTTCGTCCGGTCGGATTCCCAAGCCATAATCAAACGCCAGTTCGGCATCGCCGGCGACGCCTATATCGAGATCACCAAGGGCACGGGCGATCCGCTGCGCGGCGACGTGCTCCCGCAAACCGCCGTAAGAGACACCGAAATCCTGGAAATGCTCCAGGAGCTGCTCAAGAAGATCGAGACAGCCACCCTCCCCCTCCTCGATCAGTTCCGACTCGCAGCCAAGGAGTACACCGGCCTTGCCGCCGACCTGCGCAGTCCCGACGGCCATCTCCAGAAACTCCTGGCCGAAATGGACAAGCTTGCCCAGGGGCTTGAAGCCGGTGAAGGCAGCGCCGGCAAACTGCTGAAAAACCCCGAAACCGTGGATAACCTCAACCGGACGATCGCGTCCATCAACGATACCGTTCTCGTCCTGAAAGACATCCTCGAGCAAACCAAGGCAGTCGTGGCAGACGTTAAAGCGACCTCGTCCCAACTACCCGCAATGATGGACCAGACCGAAGAGACCATCCGTGAGGCAGAAGTGCTCATGGAAGGCATTCAGAAACACTGGCTCCTCAAGAAGTACATGAACAACGCGCGACCCGCCGACCGCATACCGCCGGCCGACGTCATTCCACCGAAGGAGGCGCCATGAGAAGAACACTCATACTCCATTTGCCGTTGCTCGCAGCCATCGCCATCGGCCTCTCCGGCTGCAGTACCACGGCCCCACCGGCACAGAGCCCGGATGCGGAAATCGCCTCCGAGATGGAACGCGGCCGACGCGCCTTCGCCCGGCGCCACTACGACATGGCGCTGCATGCATTTCAGAACTCGCTGCTGCGCGCCCGGATGCTGGACGACCCCAACGGAATAGGCGACAGTGCGCACAACCTCGCTGCCGTGCACATCGCACAGGGCAAGTACGAGGACGCTCACCCGTACCTGGACGAAGCGCACGCCGCCTTTACGCGCGCCCGTACGCGCACAGCCGTCGCGGAAGTGCACATTCTCATGGCCCGGTTGGCGATCGCGCAGAAGGACAAAGCAACCGCGCAGGAAAACCTGGCGAACGCAATCGACGCCATCGGCGAAACGACGCGCCGCTCCGACGTCGCCGCGACCGCCTACCTGCTGCAAGCCGAACTGGCCTGCGATCGCGGCGATGTCGGCGATGCCAAAACCGCCATCGAAGCGGCGCTGGGTGCCGGCGCGCACAAGAGCGACAGCGCGACAGTCCGCGCGCAAACCTACACCGCCGCCGGCAAACTGGCCGTGCTCAACGGAGCAAAGCAAGCCGCCGCTCGGAACTTTGACGACGCCGCCGCGGCCTACGGCTCGGCCAACCAGCCGCGCAACGTTGCCGACGCACTCGTTGCCGCCGGCGACAACTACGCCGCCGCGGACCGGACCTCTGCCGCCGCTGAACGCTACTACCGCGCGGCGCGCAGCTACCACGCCCAGGGACTGCTGCGCCAGGCAATCGCACAGATCACCGCTGCACTCGCCACCGCGGAGCAGAGCGGAGACGAAGGCCTGATCAGAAGGACGAAAACGCTTCTCAACTCAATCAAGGAGACCCTTGAAAAGGCAACACGATAAGGAGGTAGCGCGATGAGAAGGAAACTGACAGCGGGCTGGCTCGTGCTGGCCCTGGCGGGCGCACTCACGCATGCCCGCGCCGCGGACATGATGAGCGTACAGGTGCGGCGAAGCGCGGTCCGCGCCACGGCATCGTTCCTGGGCAAAGTCCAGGCTACGCTGGCATACGGCGACCGCGTCACCGTGGTCGAAAAAAAGGCGCCCTGGACAAAGGTCAAGACCGCGGCCGGCGCCGTCGGCTGGATGCACACGTCCGCCCTGTCGCCCAAGAAGATCGTTCTCGCCGCGGGCAAGGGTGAAGTCGGCACCGGCGCATCGAGCGAAGAACTCGCCCTCGCCGGCAAAGGATTCAACTCGGACGTGGAAGCCGAGTTCAAGGCAAAGCACGGCACGGCCAATTTCGACGCGGTCGACCGTATGGAAAAACGGTGCGTTGAACCGTCCGCCGTGGTGGAGTTCCTGAAATCCGGCGGCGTTGCCCCCGCCGGAGAGAAAGGAGGCGCCAAGTGAAACAGCCCCACCGTATCCTCGCCCAGGGACTGGCCGCAACTGCCGTCGCGCTGGCGTGCGCAGGCTGCCAGACCCTGACCGACGTAGCCGTGCAGGCCGGCGCCGCCAGCGGCGTCGTAACGCATGAGCAGGCCCAATCCATCGCCAAGGGCGTAAAGGCCGTCGCCAAAACCTTCGAGGACATCACCCCGGAACAGGAGTACTACATCGGCCGATCGGTCGCGGCGACTATTCTCGAAACCTACAAGCCCTGCGACGACAAGGCCGCCAACGACTACCTCAACCTGGTCGGCAACGCGCTGGCCTGCGCGTCGCGGAAGCCGGAGACTTTCGGCGGCTATCACTTCCAGATCCTTGAGTCGGACGACGTCAATGCCTTCGCCGCGCCCGGCGGTCTGATCATGATATCGCGCGGTCTGCTGCGCTGCTGTGAAACGGAAGACGCCCTGGCTGCCGTGCTGGCGCACGAAATCGGTCATGTTGAAGGCGCCCACGGACTGCGCGCCATCAAGAAAGGACGCCTCACATCCGCCCTGACCACTATCGCGGCAGAGAGCGGCAAACAACTCGGCGGCGAGGAGCTCGCACAGGTAACCGAAGCCTTCGAAGGGTCGATCGCCGATATCACCTCGTCGCTCATGAACAGCGGCTACGCGCGTTCTCTCGAACGCGAGGCCGATGGGGCCGCCGTGCGGATCATGCTCGCCGTCGGATACGACCCCAACGCCCTCGTGGACATGCTCAAGGAGATGAAGAAGTCGCTCAAACCGGACGGGATTGACTTTGCCAAAACGCATCCCGACCCGCAGGACCGCATCAAGGACGTCGCGTCCCTGGTCGCGGACGCCGCCGTCGCCAAGGCTCCGCCCGCGCGCCAGGCTCGTTTCGAAAAGGCCATGAAAGCTGTCGTCGCGCGCTGACGCATACCATGCGCAAGAAGCTCATCTTTGGCCTGGTTTCAGGCGTCGGAGCAGCGTGCATCGCGCTGCTGCTCTGGCGTCTGGGCGCCCTCGACCGTATCGAGTCGGGAACCTGGGCCTGGCGCGTGCGCGCGAAAATGCGTCCTTCGGCGGCCACCGAAAACATCAAGCTCATCCTGCTGGACCAGTCGAGTCTTGACTGGGGCAGACGGGAATTCATGTGGCCCTGGCCGTGGCCGCGCGAAGTCTACACCGCCATCATCGCATACTGCCGCCGCGGCGGCGCACGCGCGATCGCCTTCGACGTGGTCTTCACGGAACCCTCGATCAACGGCGTCCCGGACGACGAGGCATTGGGCGCCGTCATTGGCGAAAAGGACGACGTCGTCGGCTCGATACTTCTCAGCCGCACCACCGGCGACGCACGCAAGTGGCCGTCCGACATCCCCCATCCCCCGCCCATTCACGCTCCGAGCAACGTTCCCGGGAGTCTGCAACACGACCACGCGACATTGCCGATCCCGGAAATCCGCACCAACGTCTGTACCCTCGGCGACGTGAGCGGCGACCCGGACGACGACGGCATCGTTCGACGGATCGCACTCCTCAAAACCCTGGACGGCACACCGGTCTACTCCCTCGGTTGCGCCACCTACCTCACCGGCAAGCAGCGTGAAGGCAAAGCGACCACGGTTACCGCTGGAGATGGCGTTCTGCGTATCGGAGATGCCCCGGTTCCGATCGATTCGTCCGGCCTGGCCATCCTGCGCTACCGCGGCCCTTCCCAGACGCACCAGGCTTTCAACGCACAGAGCGTGATTCAGTCCGAGATGTGCCTGCGCGAAGGTAGCGAACCGCCGATCCCCGATCCCGCGGTGTTCAGCAACTGCTTCGTGTTTGTCGGCTTCTCCGCCCCCGGCCTGCTCGACCTGCGCCCCACTCCCATCAGCAAGGTCTACCCCGGCGTAGAGATCCATGCCACGACCCTCGACAACCTGCTGGCCGCCGACTTCATGCGTGACGCTCCCCTCGCCACCGTTGTGCTATGGACCCTGGTGATCGCCACGGCCGCCGCACTGGCCATCGTCTTCAGTCGCCGGGCGTGGCAGAGCATTCTCGCCCTCGCCGTATGCCTGCCCATACCGTCCGCCGTCGCCTTTGCCGCCTACGACCGCGGCCTCTGGTGGCCGCTCGTGCTTCAAACCACGGCCGTTCTTGCCGCCGTCATGGCCGGCGCCATCGTCAACTACGCCCTCGAAGGCAAGCAGAAGCTCTTTCTCAAACGCGCTTTCCGCTTCTATCTCAACCCCGAAGTTATCGAGCGCATCATTCGCGACCCCTCCCGCCTCGAGCTCGGCGGCGAACGGCGCGAATTGACGATCCTGTTCTCCGATCTGCAAGGCTTCTCGTCCTTCTCCGAAAGACTGGACCCCGAGGCCCTGACGGCCCTGCTGAACGACTTCCTGTCGGAGATGACCGACATTGTCTTCGATACCGGCGGGACGCTCGACAAGTACGAAGGCGACGCCATTATCGCCTTCTGGAACGCGCCGTTGGGGCAGCATGACCACGCGCGCCGCGCCGCCGAAGCGGCCGTACTCTGCCAGGCGCGGCTACGCGAACTCGCGCCCCAATTCGAGGCCCGCTGCGGCGCCGACCTCGTCATGCGCATCGGCATGAACACCGGCGAAGTCGTCGTGGGCAACATGGGTTCCCGGCAACGTTTCAACTATACGGTTCTCGGCGACGCCGCCAACCTGGCCTCACGGCTCGAAGGCGCCAACAAGGCCTTCGGCACGCATGCCATGGTCTCGGAAGCCACCTGGACGCGCACCGAAGGCGCCTTCATCGGACGCGAGCTCGGAAGACTGCGCGTGGTCGGACGCAGCACGCCCGTCAAGGTCTTCGAGCTCGCCGGCATGGCCGGCGACCCCGTCCCCGCAACCTGGGCGCCCTTCGCGCAGGGACTCGCCCTGTGCTACAGCGGCAAAATCGACGCGGCCCTGGAACTCTTTAAGACCGCCCCCGACGATCCCCCCTCCCAACGCTACGCCGAGAAATGCCGCAACCTCATCGCCGAAAACGCCGCCTGGGACGGAATCTGGAACCTGACCAGCAAGTAGGTTGCGGAGAGGAAACAACGGTGACACCTTCTTGTCGCCGGAGACGGGAAAACCGGCTCGCCGAAGGCGAGCAACAAGATTACGGTTGAAGATTCGTAGAGGCGCCCCTCCTCAATCCTAATCGTGCTCGTAATCTTCTATCATAAGACTTCTGACAGTTCCTCACCACAGTCTCACCCATAGTCTCACCCATAGTCTCACCCCATACTCTCTCCCCCACTCTCTCCCCTACTCTCGCCCATAATCTCTCCCACAATTCCACCTTTCTCGCAGGTTTACCCGTGTACCATCTACGACCGTTGGTGCAATGACAAACCCCGCCGCAGTGCATCCACTACCCTGAGTCGTAACGAGCTTGGCTTCAGAACTTCGATGCAGGAACCAATCCGTTCCATCACCGCGCGCATGTCGGTCTC
>CAZKRK010000383.1:0-7568 GCA_964555035.1 uncultured Victivallales bacterium
TGGAGACGGCGGTCCTCCGCCGTTACGAGCAAATGTGAGTGCACGTGGCGAAACAAGGGAGGAACTTCGTTCATTTCTGTTTCCGTCTGTGCTCGACTCTTGCTCGCAACGGCGGAGGACCGCCGTCTCCAGGGGCTTCTCGGACACCCTGTAGGTAGTTCGAGGTGGACAAGCACATACCGATCAATGAGTAGACTCTCTCGAATTCCTACGATGGGATGTGCGATCGGCGTGGCTGCGCTCGTGGCCGGTTTGTCCCTTGGCGACCCTTACTTCACGAGCACGCCCCATGGATTCGTGACTGCCAATTGCGAGACGGGGGGCGTGACGGATATCTATGTCGTCAACAGCGATTGGCTGTGTGTGGTCAACGACTACATGACGAACTACTGGAACGACATCGTCGCTGCCGACCGGGATGCATTCGGCGGGGGAATCACAAACCGCTATGCACTGAGCTATTCCAACTATCTTGCGGGCCTCACGCGGGACTATGAGCACCGGCGCGACATGGAGGAGATGTATGACTGGTGGGCGCCCGTTGTTCGACCGGCGTATGACATTCCCCTCAACACGGCGTCGTTCTTCACGGTTACTTCGCCCGACGATCCGGCGTATGCCGCGGGGAGGACGGCGACCGCCGTTGGACGCTACATCAACAGCATCAAACGTTGGGTCGATCCGCAGAGCGGCATGTCGCTCAATCACAATCTTCACAACGTCAATTTCTCGTGGATTCAGCTTCCCGAGTCGCTCTCGAACGGGTGTTCCTACACGGTGTCTCTCGGCAACGGGCTTTCGGGGAACCTGCTCTACGATGAGGCGCGCACCGTCAGCCGCGCGATTCACGTCAACCAGGTCGGCTATCTGGATTGGGCGCCGGAGAAGTACGCCTACATGGGGGCGTGGGGCGGGTCGCTCGGTCCCATCGAATTCGCGGGTGTCACGAACCGGCAGTTCCATCTTGTCGACACCAATGGGACTTCCGTATTCAGTGGGCCGGTCACGCTGCGTTACGACCCTACGCTCTACGAACCCTCGGTTTTCGTGAATGACGAGCCGGCCACCGATGCCACGTCGTACTGGTACCGCGTGGTTACGTTGCCCGTGGAGGGAGTCGCCACGACGGTCAGGGTCGACATGGTTACCGCCCTGGGTGTCACCAACGCATCGGTAGCACGCACGTATACGTGGCAGGACGGAGCGGTGTGCGAGGCGTCGGAAGAGGATGGCGTTTTGCCGCAGAACAACTACACCAGCAGCACGGCCGAGGTGGAAGTTCGGGTCTATCCCACGACGGAGCCGATCGGGGAGTATGTCTACGAGATGGATTTCAGTGAGTATCGCGGCACGGGGACGTTCTACGTCACGGTTGCGGGAGTCGGGCGGTCCTGGCCGTTCGACATCGGGCCGGATGTGTATGGGACCGCGTTCTACACCATGATGAAGGGGCTCTATCAGCAGCGCAGCGGTTTCGAGGTGTCATCAAACCGGCTGGCCTGGGCCAGGCCGGCCGCGCATACGCACATCTACCGCTCGCACTGCGCATCCGTCGACGACTGGTGGGCCGATGCCCAGACCGTCAACGGGAGCGGGAGCATCGGTTTCTTTGAGCAGGCTGCCGCTGAAGTGTGGAACATGCGGCATGTCTGCGGCGCGGAATCCAACTTCGCGTCGTTCTATGCCAACCCCAGGGCGCAACCAGAGTGGGCGGAGGCGCTGGATGCCCTGTATCGCATCCCCGACTGCCACGGCGGGTGGTATGACGCTGCCGACTACGACAGTCGCCCGGGGCACGTACGCTGTCTCTACGATCTGGCGACCGCCTTCGTCATTGCCTCGAATGCGATGACTGACGGCATCTGCAACATGGACGAGTCGGGCAACGGCATTCCCGATCTTCTGGACGAGTGTCTCTGGGGCCTGCGCATCTACCGCAAGTCTCAACGGGAAGATGGCGGCGTTTCCGTGCGTTTCGAGAGCTACAGCCATCCCGGGGGGCACTCCGGCACGAACGACGTTCACCCCTACTTCGCGTCGTACCCGGATCGCTACAGCGCCGTGCTCTATGCGGGGGCCGCCGCGCTGGTGTCCTGGGCCGTGCGGCCGTTTGACGCAACCGTTGCCGACGACTACCTGCAGTCGGCGTCCAATGCGTATGCGTTCTCGCAGAACGAAGATAACCGGGTTCGGAACATCTCGTACCGGGTGCCGGCGAATCCGTACAGCCCTTCGATGAGCGATCTCTTCGAGTCCAAGGCGCCGACTATGCTGGAGTTCCTCGAATCCCCCGGCGATCCCGATCTTTGGGTGGATTACGGTCGCGCGGGCAAGTGGGGCGGAAACGCGCGAATGCGCTCGGTTCGGGAGTACCGCTACGACGAGCCGGTCGACTTCTTTCCGCCGTCGGATTGGGACACGGGCCCCTACGTGTGGCAGGCGCCGTTTTTCCTGTACCTGGCCTCGGGGAACGCGATGTATGCCGACATCGTCAACGACATCAAGGCGGAGTACGAACACCCGCGCACCGACAACGATCTCAACGCGAACTTCCTGGTCGCGTTTTCCGATCTGCCGGACATTGACGCCGGCATTCGGCAGGCCTGCCGTGCGCATGTCCTCGATGCGGCTGAGGACCGCATGTCGCTGACGAATCGCGCATTTCGCCACACCCAAGACAACCCCGTATCCTGGGGCGGAAGTACGCTCCAGCACGACAGTCGCGTCTTGCTGCATGCGTATTCCCTGACGGGCGAAACGAACTACCTGGTCAAGGCGTTGCTCGTGAACGACTTCATGCTTGGATGTCGTCCGATGGGGCTCGTTTTCACCACCGGCATGGGCTGGAACTCCATCGTGCACCTTCTGCATGCCACCAGCGCGGATGACGGCATCGCCGCGCCTTCGCCCGGGATCGGCACCTACGCGCCGACGGGCGGCACTTCCTACCGCTGGCTGTGGCGCGGGTATCGCCTGCACTACACCCGCACCTTCAGCCGCATGTACTCGGGCACAAAGACGGTCGATCTACACTTTCTCCCGCCGCCGTTCGATGCCGCCGGCGGCGAGGCGCGCAACGATGTTCCGTCCTGGCGCAAAGCGCAGGTCTACGAGGACAATGCCGGGCTTTGGGAATTCACGATCCAGGAGACCATCTCACCGCAGATCCTTGGGTTCGCGCCCTTTGTGCGCGCCGGCTGGATGTCCGGCGATGGGTTGACGAATATGGCGCCGAGGCCGATTGGCGAGCTGTACGGGTACTACTTCATGCCATGAGCGCACGTCCGTCCATAGCAGTCCTTGTTGCCGCCGCGTTGTCGGCGTGTTCCGTCGGGACTTGCGCCCACACGAACATGACGATGCGTGCCGTAGGCGCCGGGACTTTTTCCATGGGGGGCAATCACGCTTCCGGCGCACCGATTGAGGCGTGCGACCTTCCGGCCCGCGACATTACGCTGAGCCGGGGATTTCTCGTCGGGGAAGCGGAAGTGACCGTGCCACAGTTCTGCGCGTTCCTCAATCAACGGACGCAGTGGCTTGCGGCTGTCGCGGCCCTCGACGACGGCACCAGCAATGCGTGCACGATGGTGGTCCGGACCACCGGCGGCGATCCCGTGGCGTGGATTCCCGTCGTGGGGGCGGTTATCACGAACGCAAACGACACTTGGCAAGCGTCCGCTCCCGCGCGGACCAATCATCCCATGGTCGACGTCACGTGGTACGGCGCCGCCCTCTACTGCAATTTCCTGTCGGAAACAGATGGGTACGTCCCGATGTACGACACCAACGACTGGTCATGCGTTTGGGGGCTGTGCGGTGTGACGAACAGCGGCTATCACCTTCCGTCCGAAGCGCAATGGGAGTACGCGGCACGGGGCTGGCAACGAGCGGAAGCGTACCCCTGGGGGCGCTTTATGGACTACAGCAACTGCAACGTTTACAAGGCCTCGGCGACGCTTGCCTACGACGATTCCAGCACCTGGCCATGCACGCGTGCCGTCGGGAGCTACCCCGCCAACAGCGTCGGCATGCGCGACGTGATCGGCAACGTTGCCGAGTGGTGCAACGACTGGTACGACCCGCGCTACTACACCAACGCGAACTTCACGGACCCTACCGGGCCGATTCCGCCGGAAGCGCTTCGCGACGCGGCCTGCAAGGTCGTGCGAGGCGGGGGGTGGGGGTATTCGTCTCTGCGTCGACCGTCGCTGAGTGCGCGCGGCCACTGGCATCCGCGCACCGGAGCCCGGGACATCGGCTTTCGTGTTGTGCGTGAGTGGTCCGGAAATGCTGCCGCGGCGCCGACGCTGCCGCTGAACGTAGCCGTCGCCACAAACTCATTGTACAACCTGACGTTGGCCTGGATGCCGCCCCTGTCGGGGAACCAGGCGGGATATGTCGTGTATGCCGATGGCGTTGTGACCGCACGGCTGGCGTCCGCGGCGACCGAGTGGCGCATCCCCGGCGTTGTGCCGGGCCACGGCTACCTGTTCGAGCTCTATGCGACCAATGTGTACGGCGTGTCGGTCGCCGCGGAGACGACTGTCCTGGCCTATTCCAGCGAGCCGACGGTTCCGCGAAACCTGCGCGCGATCGACAACGCGCCAACCCACGTGACGCTGGCCTGGCAGCCGCCCGCCTCCGGGAATCAGGAAGGCTACCGGATCGATCGAAACGGCGTGTGGCAGACGAATCTCGCCGCATCCGCGACAAACTGGACGGACAACACGGTCCAGGCGGAAAGCAACTACGTCTATGCGATCGTCGCTACGAATACGCTTGGGGCGTCTCCCGTTGCGGATGTGACGGTGACAGTATCGAATCACCTGTGCGAACTGACGGTCAGCCCGGCTGAGATTGCGTTCGACAGGTTGGCGACGGGAGGCTCATTCGGCGTCGGCAATGCCGGCCCCGGCAATCTGTACTGGACGAACACGGTTGAATTCGTCAACGGCGCCGGCTGGCTGAGCGTGTCTCCTGTTTCCGGCGTTGCGGCGAGCACGGTGAGCGTCTCCGTCGACCGCGCTTCTTTCGAACCCAACACCTACAGCGGACGGGTGGTTGTGACGTCGAATGGCGGGAGCGCGACGGTTGCCGTCTCGGTCGTGGCGCAGCCAATTCTGGCCGTATCGCCGACGACGCTCGACTTCGGGTATGAGACGCAGGACCTTCCCGTTGCCGTCTCCAACCGCGGTTGCACGGGGCTGAGCTGGGGTTGCTCGATTTGCCCGCCGGATGACGACTGGCTGTCCGTTGCGCCCGCTTCCGGGAACGGGGAAGCCGCGCTCACCGTATCGGTAGATCGGTCCGCGGTCGAGCTCGGGCTCCTGACGGGCGAGGTCGTCTTTGCGTCTTCGTATGACGCCGTCACCACAACCGTGACGATGGGGAAGGCTCAGCTTCATTGGTGGGTGGACTGCCTGGCGGTACCGGGAGGGGACGGCAAGACGGCTGCCGCGCCATTGCGCCGCATCCAGGACGCGATCGATTCGGCGGCCGGCGGAGTCGGCGCCACGGTCCATATTCACGGTGGAACGGGGCGGCGATACACGAACACGGCGTACACGGTCGACAAGTCCGAGCTTGCCCTGGTCCCGTGGGACGGCAAACCGGTGCTTGCGGTCGACGGCAGCGGCGATCGAATCGACGAACGCGTCGTGGACGTCGCCGCGAACGGAGTCACGCTTTGCGGGCTGCGTTTCGAAATCGACAGCGATACGGTCGGGGCCGGCGACTCGGTGGTGGAATTCACGGGAGGCGTGGTGGGAGAGAACAACATCACGATTGAGGGTTGCGAGTTCATCATGACCGATGGGTTCGGTGGCGCCTGGAACCAGGGGTCGCCGCTCGATATGGGGCATGAGCTGGCGACCAACAAGGTGGTCAAGGACTGCCTGTTCCGCGATTGGGACCGCGGGGACGGCTATCGGGTTGAGATGATCCGCGCGGCGGGGGAGTACTGTGAGATCGTCGGCAACACGTTCTCCAATTTCTCGCGCGGCATGAGCGGCGATATGCGATATTCGCGAATCTCGAGTAATCGTTTTCTGAACACGGTCAACACGCATGAGGACTACGCGATTATTCGCGCCAGCTATCATGGGTTGCGGGACTGCGAGATCAGCTACAACATCATGTGGAACGACAACGGCAAGCGGAGCACATTCCTGCGCAAGACACGAGACGGCTTCAGCAATGCCCGGATCTTCAACAACACCATCGTCAATGCGCGGAGCTTCGTGGATTGCGTCTACTACGCGGAGGACTCAACGCTGTGGGATGACGCCGTGGTCGTCAACAACCTGATGCTCGCCGGTTCGCAGACCAACGTACTTGGCGACGCCGAAGGCAGCGGAACCAACATGATTCGGACCGGCACGCGGATCAGCCATAACCTGTGGTATGGCGGGGCGACGGTCC
Source organism: uncultured Victivallales bacterium (assembly GCA_964555035.1). Taxonomy (GTDB): domain Bacteria; phylum Verrucomicrobiota; class Kiritimatiellia; order UBA8416; family CAYOBW01; genus CAZKRK01. Next base: position 6,421 of record CAZKRK010000383.1, read on the forward strand.
TCAGCGACGTTGTCGCCGGCGGAGTTCTGATAAGCAACCAACACGTCGACTGCGTTCTGGTCAACACCAACAGTCCCGGCAACGCTGGATTCCTGCGCCCGAATGCCCGTGCCACTCCCCGGATTCTGAACGGTCACGGCGCACCCTATCCCGGCTTCATCGGCGCCGTTCCCCCGTTGTCAGGCGGTACCCACGGCACTCTGTTCATATTCTGTGCCACGGGGCCGCCGCGGTCAGTGTTCGGACACCACATGTGGGCCGGCATCCGAGGGGGGAGGAAGAGGATCGAGGATTACGAGTACGATTAGGATGCAAGAGCACTTGACGTGTCGGGAGCCCGATAACTCCTGGCAGTAGCGTCGGGGAGATGGATAACGAACGGAAGGAACAGGCGCACAAGAAGGAAGCTTGAAGGAGATGAGAGAATCCACTCGAGATTCCTTCTGTTCGATATTTGACAGTACGGAGCGCAAGGTGAGGAGAGAGATGATGATTGGACACTATCGTAGTCGGTTACTTCCGACGGTACCGGCAATCCTGTTCACGGCGCTGGCGGCGTTGGCCTATGATGCCGGGTCATTCAAGGAACCGGACGGCGGCATGCCGGCCGGTGCGAAGAACCTGTTCCTGCGTGCCGGGACGAGCGCGAGCACTACCTGGTCGAAGCAGACGCCGGACAGGGCCGTGAACGGCGACTGTCGCGTCAACGACCACTGGGCCGGACCGCCCATTCCGGCCTGGCACCAGCTCGAGCTGGCCCAACCCGCGCGGTTCAATACGATCCGCATGGTGACCTGGTGGAACGGCAAGCGCGTCTACCAGTACGCCATCGACGTCTCAATCGACGGCGAGATCTGGAGGACTGTTGTCGATGAGACCGCGAACAAGCAGTCGGCCACCGCCGCCGGTCGCACGTTTTCGTTCGACACGGTCACAGCGCAGTACGTGCGAACACGTTTCACCGACAACTCCGAGGACAACGAACGTGGCGGCCACATCGTGGAGATTGAAGGCTATCTGCTCGGCAACGCCGGGGGAGACGCCGAACGCTCCAAGCCCGACCTGGCGGGTTGCGTCGGCAGTATCGACCGCCGCTACCCGCGCACGGGACGCCCCGAAACCTCGGACGGCCGCGCGTGGTCGGCAAC
>CAZKRK010000384.1:0-7557 GCA_964555035.1 uncultured Victivallales bacterium
CGTTACGAGCAAGAATCGAGCACAGACGGAAACAGAAATGAACAAAGTTCCTCCTTTGTTTCACCACGTGCACTCACATTTGCTCGTAACGGCGGAGGACCGCCGTCTCCAGGGGCTTTTCGGACACCCTCTAGGTAGACCTTGGTTCCAGCAGGATATGTCGGCCCCGGCGGTACGGCAGTCACGCTTCCGGTGCCGGGACCGTCGGTGTTGCTGGGGCATGCAGCGGATGCCGATCCAGGTTACTTCTGCTCCACAGGCTTGCCGTCCGGACCGAGGATGCCATCGAGCATCACATTTGAGATACTCGGCTGCTTCCGGGTCATGGTCACCATCATGATGTGGTCGAACTCCCCGAACTTGGGACCGCGCAGATTGCTTTGGCCGCCGGTCGTGGCGAGCTTGATGTAGTCCATCTCCAAGCGCTTCTGGTGCCGATAGCTGTGGTGATGCCCGGCCAGAATAGTGTACTTGCGTCCGGCCAGGAGTTTCTCGATCTTCCCGAACTCCTGAAAGGCCTTCGCGTTCTTGCCTCCGTATTGCCAGAGTGGTTGGTGCAGCGTGATAAAAGTCCACCGTGCGTTCTTATGCTTTGCCAGCATATCGGACACCCATGTGAGCTGTTGACTGCCCAGCCCCGCCTTGTATCCATCCCCGCCTTGCGAATCCAGGCCGATGAAGAGGACGTCGCCGTGCGTGAACGCATGGTAGCGGACACCGTAAAACTCCTTCCAGATCTGACAACTGACGTCGTGATTAATGTCATGGTTACCGGGCGTAAGAAAGAACGGCATGCTGAGTTCGCGGATCAGTGTGTCGATCTCTTGCCGCCGCTCCTTCACTACGGTCGGATCGTCCACAGGCTTGAACCCCGGCAGGTTATGGCCCTGCACGAAGTCGCCGACGGAAATGACGAAGTCAGGGCACAGGTACTCCAGCTGGCGCATGGCCTTTTCAAACACGCCCTCGCGCGCGTTGTTGGTCCGGTCAGCAACCACGGCGAATCGAAAGGTTTCTTCACTTCCTTTGATTCCGCCTCGGGTCCACGGCATCCTGGCGCCCTTTGTCTCGGCAGATCTGGCGAAGCACGCGCTCGCGCAGAAAGCGGCGGCCGTGCCCAGGACCTGTCTGCGTGTCAGTTTGTCGTTCAAATCGTTCATGCTATCCTCCCTTGTTCTTCATTGCTATTCCATCGAACGATGAGCCTGAGCCGTTTCGGGTTGGTCGCAGAGCGTAGCGGCGCGGCGAACCCGAAGTCGCGCTCCACGCTCTGGTTCGGCGATCCCTATTTCAGGGGGATGGCAGGGAGACGCTTCAGTGTTTTATTGGCAGGATCGACCATGATTCCCACTGATTCCAAGGCGGTGACGCCGAGCAGGGGCTCGGCGCCGGGGGCGGCGAAGATGACACGGCCAGCCGTCGTTTCCCCCATGAACTCGATCCTGACCAGACCGAACGGAAACTCCTTGACGGTTCCGTCGGCCAACTCGTACGCCATCTTCCCCTCCGGCTTGATCCCGAGTCTGTCGAGCTCGTCCGAGGGAGCCATCGAGTCGGTTGCCCCTGTGTCCACAAGGAACAACTCCTCGTAAGCTTTGGACGGGTCCAACAGACTCGTGAGCTTCGTTGTGACTTTTGTCAATCCCATGACGTCTCAATACTACCTACTTCTCCGGTTAACAGCAATCTCATTTTCGTGCCGAACATGTTCTTTATACCGCTCGATGTCGTGAATACCGATGTTCGCACGGGCAAGGTGGGATCGAGTAAGCGGGTGGAGTAAGCGTAACCGAGCAAGGGTGGCGGTTAAGTGTCCGGTTAAGTGTGCGAGCAAGAGTCCAGGGCAACCGGAGGCCACACTTCATCGCTCCACTTTATCGCACACTTCATCCCCACACTTACTCGGTTACGCTCCACCCGCTTACTCGATCCCATCTTGCCTATGCGAACGTCGCGCATCAGCAGACCCGGATGGCGCGTCCGCGCGCCATTCGGGATATGCTGCAGGCGTCTTGTTGAACTAAGCCGGCCGTGGTCGGCAGTTTCTTGGTCTCTGTCCTGCTGAAAATGCCCTTACCCCGGGGCGAAGGTGCACGAGGTGTGTACCCGGTACCTTGGAGTAGGGAGCATCACCATGGGTAAGAAGTGTAGCAGACGCAAAAGGGAAAGCCAGACGGATTCGCCGCCTCGGGATCGATTTCAGCAAAAGACGATCGAGGTGGGGTTTGTTCCGGGTACGCGGGCGGCATACGTGCGTGAGTTCGATCATTTCGAAACGAAGCTGGACCGCAAGACGGGAGCGACGGCCGCCGTACGGGATGCGCGCCGCTACCTGTCGCGCCTGAAGGAGTCGGGCGTATCGAACACGGTTTACAGCCATGCGGCCGCGGCATTCCGTTCCCATCCCCGCGAGTTGCTCGACCTACTCATCAAAACCGCGGCCTCGACGCTGAAGGCCGCCCCTTGAAGAAGGGTTTCTCTGCCGAGGAAGTGCAGGACGTTCTCGACACCGGCGGCGAACTCTCGCTCGGTCAAGTCGCGCGGCCTCCGTACAGAATGTGTGTCCCCATTCTCCCCTAGAGTGTCGATGCCGTAGGACAAGTTGAAGAGCATTCCGGACCCGACTCTCTCTTGGCTCTTGAAATGGCCTCGACAAGTTCTTCCGCCCGCTGGGAACCGATCAGCCACTTGCGGCCGTCGGTCAGATCGATGAACACTCCGCGATTGCCGCTGACGCTATAGGCCCACCGGCCGTCCTTGCCATGCTTGATGCCCCATCCGCCGTACTCACGGACCGCCTTGTAGTCCGTGGCCCCGAAACTCCCGATCTCGGAAATCCGGACGGCCTTCTTGGCCAGCGGCCAGAAGCTGATGGCGAGACTGATGGCGTTGACTCTGACAACCAACCTGGCGAACAACACCCCCAGCGGCACTACCACGCCGGAGAGCACGACGATTACGATGAAGAAGACCAGCAACAGGTCCGGCATCGGCCGATCGCCTATCGGCTCGCCCATAAGGAACTGAGTCCAACTCAAGTAACAGACGAACACTATGGAGCCCGCGATGATAGGCAGCAGCAAGACGAATAACCACCACTGTCGAAAGGATTGAGTCTCAACGAAGAATTCGCCCGATACCGTTGTTTCCTGTTCCATGTCCAACCTCCTAGCGTCCAAAAAGAGCGGTGACAGGCAAAAAGCCCTCTCGGCTAACGTCACGAGTGTCCGGACCAAGTGAGCCGCGCATCGCGCGGCATACTTGGGTACGTGTCGACTCGATTGTTCGCCAGTCCTTTCGTCATGAAATCCACAGCATCCTCGACCACACAGGCACCCAAACGAAGGGGAGCCGAAGGATAAAGATGTCGTAGCCTGCTGAGCTCAGTCCGCCCTCGTAGTACAGACCGCGGCAGACCACCAGTCCGGGAGACCGTCGTTTGACGTTGCCGGCGGCGAATATCAAACCGGCCTTGCCTGTTGTGTCGGCCACATGGCCACCAATTCCGCCGGGAGCATTGGTGCTTGCGGAAACCGGAAACGTAGGTACGGGGAAATCTGAGAACCTCGCCACGAAGTCGGCAGGCGGATCTTGCGGGCCGAAGTCCTCGTTCCGTGGGTCGAATGTGGTGCCGAGGCCGATGAAACAGACTTTCAGGTTGTCCTGCTGTCCAGAATGGTTGTGACAGAGTAGCCATCGGATGGCGGATTCACGCACATCGGCCTTGCCACAATCACTGAGGAAGGGGAACGGAACGACGAAGTAGGCGAGGACGAGGCCCGCAGCAACTAGGGCAAGTCGTTTCCGATTCAGTTTCATCATCTTCATGGCGAACGACATGCTCAGCGTCTCAATGGGCGCAGCCCCATTGAGTACGCTCGAGCAACTTGAAACTCGGATAAGCCCTCAGTTGGGTTTCGTGCTACACTTTCACCCGCACGCGGGGATTGAAAGGAGGCCCCGCCAGAATCGAATCGTAGCGATCCGGGCAGATCGCAAAACAACCGAGTCATAGCAAAGGAGCCTCATTGATGAGACTGTATCAAACGGAGACGGAATTCAACTGCGGAATCGACCTGCATTCGCGCTGCATGTACGTGTGCGTGGTGGACCCGACCGGCGAGGTACTGGTTCACAAGAACGTGAAGGGTAACGATTTCAACTCGATCCGCCCCCGGCCCAAGCCCGCCCCCAACTGGATGGCCGACCACAGGCCCAGGCCTTGGAGAAGCCAAGCCTCATGTCTTTGAATGGGCAGTGTTCGGGGTTTACCAACATTGTTTCTGTATGCTGTCAGCCAACAAGAGCTATGCAGCAGCCGGCGGGGACCCAGGGATGCCGGTCACACCACGGATGGGTGTTTGGCGAGGATTCGCATCCTCAGCCAGTGAACGAGAAATCAAGACGGCTTGCCAGGACGTAGCCTTGGCGAAGTCTGGACGCGCTGTTCTCGGTAAGGCCACGGAAAGATGACTACAAATTTCCGGCATCAGGGCTTTTTGTGCTTGCAGCCGCCGGGCTTAATGGGTGTTCGAGCGTCACAGTCGCAGTTCGTTGTATCCGCTGTCGGGCAGGCTGTTCAGTGCTGTGACGACCTCGGCAACTCTCTCACGGATGCGCGGCCAAGATGTGGTGCACAAGACCAAGATTGCGATCCTTCGCTCGGAGAGGTTCTGCTGATAGCGCAGGTTCTGGTCCGTAGTGATGAGAACATGGTAGCCGGCATCTTCCGCAGCGCTGAGAAGATCTCCATTCTGCAATGTCGACCACTGGCATTCGTTCGCCGTGTCGACATCGTGCGGATGAAGATGTCGGCGTAACGGAACGGGTGTGCCTTGATCGAGAAGTATCTTCATACGGCAGTTTCAACCGTGAGGGAGGATGCCGCATGCTCAAGAACGGTTTCGACTTGGCTCCGGGTTACGCCAGGGAACCACTCCAGAAAATCGTCGACGGTCGCACCGTCCTCGATATTGTTAAACAGGGCACGAACAGGTACACGAGTTCCCTTGAAAACCCAAGCGCCACTGACGCGGCGTGGGTCTTGTTCAACACTAGCGCAGTTGGACCACTCAATCATCATGCAGTTATGCTACCACCCCGTTGTGGCAAGCTCAACAGAGATTTCATCTTTGCTCGAACGTCTGCGGTGAACCTTCGCCGCGCCAGCGGCGATAGGCTCGACCGCTTTGTTCGGGAGTCCCGTCCTCTCTGCCCGACACGCACTGGCCCGGCCATCCCGGCCCCGGTTCCCGTCTCCAATCACCCGCAGCTCTGCTCCATGTGCGGTCACCGCATTCCATCACCAATGGAGCGCGTCTCAGTTTCGCATCTTCTGGTCCCGAACGGTGAGCGTGAGCCGCTTCGGGTTGGCCGCGGCGCGAAGTGGCGCGGCCAACCCGAAGTCGCGCTCCACGCGCTGGTTCGGTGTTCCTACATCGTCATACCGGCTACTCGGACGATCTCATCAGTCGGATAGCCCATGATTGTGGCGACACGACCCTCCCGATCGGCAACGCTAAAGGCCTCGTCCTCGATATGGTAATGCGCGTTCCAGTGAATCTGGTAGTTGTCCTGTGTATCTACGACCGTGTATTCCTGCTCCACGCCGTCCCGAGCAAGGCAAAGCGCAAGCTGATCTTCCGGGTCGAGCAACCATGCGTCGCCTGTGTGTGTGGAGAAGAGCACGACTGGCCCGAACTTGACAACGCGGGCGTCGCGATGTTTGGCCTTGCGTACGATGTAACCGGTCTCCCGCCTGATACTCACTTCCCCACGACCGCGTGAGAGCATCTGTATCTTGTCACTCATGCCTATCCCCGCACCGAACGACTGGCATGAACCGCAGTTGATGGCCGCCGTCCTCGGCGGCCTTCAACTGTCGCGTTCGATGCCTTTGTTGGGTGTCTGACTGCCTTCAGCCAAGTGCAGCTTGTCTGTGATGTCACTGTAGAGAGTTTCGATGTCAATCAGCAACCTGCTTTTGTCGCGAAAGAGCCTTCTCCAAGTCTGGGCAATCCCGTAGTAGTCTGCGAAGTGATCTCGAAGGACGGCGAGATATCGCGCCGAGTCGATCGCGAGTCTAAGGCGGACCTTGATGACTTCTACGGCGCCAGGGTCGGCAGCCACCGACGCGCAGTTGAAGTCCCCCTTGACAAAGAGCACGACACCAAGGTCCATATGGAACAATACGAGGGCACCCTCCGGCCCGCCGTGTTTCCGGCCAATCTCTTGTCCCAGTTCAGTTCGTAGACTCAAGTATTCATCAACGATGTCCTCTTGAGCTGGATCCTGGATGTAAGCATCGAAGAGGGCCAGAAGGCGTCTCTGAACCAGTGGGTTCACATCAAGAAGGCTGGCGGAATGTAGCGCCATGTCACGATGCGCTAGGGCTGGCGGGGCGAAGAGAAGGTCGGCAAAAGTCCTGCCATCAATGAGGTCGCCGTCTTTGATTCCCCTGGCTTTAGCGAATTGCCTGAGCGCCCGTTCAGTCGTGCCGAGTGCCTCCATAGCCATCTGGTAGTCACGCCAGAACTGAGATGCAGAGAAGGGGATTCTAGTGGGGCTGCCATCCGCTTCGACCACTTCGCTATACTTGGTGTGGTAGCGGATGTTGTTGAGAAACGCTGCAAGACTGCGGCCGAGTCCTTCTGCCGCAAATATCGTCCTGCTCATCTCATCCCGCTTGCGCCGTCTGCTTGCGGGTTCCTGTGCACCCTCCAATCCGACTGCCGTCAGAATTTCGGAGACGGCCTTCTGGAAGTGCCGGAGGCGGACATATCGCTTCTTGCGGAGAGCGGGGGGAACCTGGCACTCTTCGATCAATACGGGCAGAATTGTGATCTCCCTGTCCTCGATCTCCCTGACCAGCGCCATGTCGAGTTCCTCGCGGACCCAGCGAGACTGAACGGCGTGCGGAGAAAGTAGTATCAGGAGATACCTGGAGCCAAAGATCCCTGAGTAGACGCGGTCCGTAATCGTTTGCCCCACCAAGATCTCCCACTCGTCGAACCACACATCTGCGCCCGCCGCTCTGAGCGCGTCGGCGAGGCGACGAGCCCGGCGGAGGTTCCGCTTGGAATGGCAGATGAATATCCTCTCCCCGTTCGGCCTTAGATCGGACGAAGCGTCCGTGGTTCCGTCTGGCCCGTTCTCTGCTGCCTGTTCTCTTTCCACGGTACCCTCCGTCCGTCTCCTTTGGTCGACTCACCCAATGCGCGCTTCGCGCGGTTCGCGCAGACGGCTGCGCGATCTTCAGAATATCCAGGTCTGCACTTCATTCTCGTCCTCCTGCGCGATTCCCATCGACATCATCCCGGCGACGCATCGCGCGCAGAGCGAATAGGCACGGACATGGTCCGCGTCCGTGTCGATCGACTCCGCAAGCCGGTCCCATAGCCACCGGAATACGTCGTCCTCGACGTCACACTCGAAAACGCTTTTCTGAACTCTGAACTCGCACTTCGATGTGGTGCGAGCAGAGCGTGACGTGTTGGCGCCAATCCGTTAGTGACTCACCCTCCCAAAGCTGTCGAAAAAAACAAGAAAAACCGGCGC
>CAZKRK010000385.1:0-7546 GCA_964555035.1 uncultured Victivallales bacterium
GGTCGGAGCGCAACGGACTTCTGACCTTTTGATACAGCCCCGTCGCCGCAGCGCAACGAGACGGGACACCCACATCCCACACATCCCACACACACCGATCACCGGTCACCGGCAACTGCTCCTTTCAGGATCACCCACCCAATCAACCAACCCCGCCGCAGCACTTCTTGAATTTCTTCCCGCTGCCGCAGGGACAGGGCTCGTTGCGGCCGACCTTGCCCCGGTACAGGGAACGTACATGTTCGCGCCTGGCCGCTTCACGGGTTTCCTGTCGTTCCCGTCGAATGTCGTCGGCCAGCTTCTGAAACCCGTCCCACGCGTGATCGAAAAACTGCATCCACCCCTCGCACAGATGGCTGAGCTGCCCGGGGTCACTCCCGCGTAGCCGACGATTCTTGGGACAGCAGCCGGCGCAGACGCGGAGATACCGACACGCCTCGCAACGCTCGTTCCATTGCCGCTTACGGGCGCCGAACTCCTTGTAAAGAGGAGAAGTCAACAGCTCGTCCCAAGAGTCTTCCATGATGTTGCCGAGCTTCAATGACGTCTCAACGTAGAAATCACACGGATAGACGTCCCCGTTGTGTTCCACAACGAGGTACTGCCTGCAGTCCGTGCCAATAGCACACACATTCGCAACCCCGTCCACCAACATCGTGAGAATGGAATCGAACAGCCGCACCGACACGCGCCGCGTGTCCCCACAGGCTACCCATTCATCATGGATTGCGCACATGAAATCGCCCCACTCACGGCCGTTGACCGCGAACGGCAGCAGGTTGCCGTCGGCGTCCTGCTCGACGCACTCGATGTACTGGTGAAAGTGGACGCCGAGCTCGTCGCGCAAGTAGTGATAGACCTCTCGCGGTTGATGGACGTTCGATTGGCTCACGAGCGTCAGAACATTGTACTCAACACGTTGCCGCTTGAGTGCCTCGAGTCCCCGCATCACCGCCGCATGCGCGCCGCGCCCGTCGGCATACACGCGAAAGCGGTCGTGCAGCTCGGCCGGACCGTCGATGCTGACGCCGACGAGGAAGTTGTAGCGTGCGAGGTGTCGGGCCCACTCGTCATCGATGAGCGTCGTGTTGGTCTGCAGACCGTTCGAAACCATCGCCCCCGGGCGTCCGTGCTGCTCCTGCAGCGTGGTCACGCGCTTGAAGAAGTCCAGCCCCATCACCGTCGGTTCGCCGCCCTGCCAGCCGATGCTGTACTGCGGCTGTTCCGTCGCCAGGTATGTGCGAACCATCCGCTCCAGGACTCCGTCGGACATGCGGTGCCGTTTCGCATCCGGGTAGAGCGCGCACTTGTCCAGGTAGAAACAGTAGCGGCACCTGAGATTGCAGTCGGCTGAAGCCGGTTTAACGAGTAGCGAAAAGGGACGCATTCAGATCCATCCGCACACGCCGGCAGGAACCACGGATGCGCACGCATTGGATCGCTCCCGGCGCCTGCATCTGTGTCCGTCTGTGTGCATCTGCGGTTCGACTGACTTCGGCAGCTTCAATCCACCCGGATCATGTCCTCGAGCTCGGACACGCGCGTGCCGATGTCACCCCTCTCCAACGTCTTCAAACGGTCGAGGCTGAAAGCTTCTACGCCGAACGACGCCACTACGCTGCCGTGCAGCAACGCCCGGCGCACGTTGTTCTCGGTCACTTCCTCGCAACCGGCCAGGTACCCCATGAATGCACCCGCAAAACTGTCGCCCGCTCCCGTCGGATCGTGCACTTCATGCACGGGATAGGCCGGCACCAGGAACACGCCCTTGCGGGAAACCAGCATTGCCCCGTGTTCACCCTTCTTGATGACCACGTACTCAGGCCCCATGTCGAGGATCATCGCCGCGCACTTGCGCAGGTGGTGCTCGCCCGTGAGCAACCGCGCCTCTTCGTCGTTGAGCGCGAGCATGGTAACCTTCGATATGAGCTCTTCCAGGGGTTCGCGCGCGATGTCGATCCAGAGGTTCATCGTGTCTGCCAGGACAAACTCGGGGGTTGTCGCCTCCGCGAACACGTGAAGCTGCAGCTCGGGAGAGATGTTCCCGAGCAGAATGAACGGCGCGTCACGGTAAACGCCGGGCAGCTCCGGCGTAAACGATTCGAACACGTTCAGATCGGTCGACAACGTCGTGCGATTGATCATGTCGTCGTCGTACTTGCCCGACCAGCGAAACGTCTGCCCCTCTTCACGCATGAGCCCCTCGAGATCGATGCCGAACCGGCGGTAGAGCTCGAGGTACTCCTCCGGAAAGTCCGTCCCGATGACGCCAACCATTCCGGTAGAGGCAAAGAACGACGAGGCCGCACAGGCATAACTCACCGCTCCGCCGAGCAGGTCCTCGTGCCGCGCGAACTTCGTCTCGATCGTGTCCAACCCCACCGACCCAACCACCACGAGCTTAACAGCATCGGAACTCATTGTCTGCCACCTCCGTCAATTCGGTTGACAACTGATCGACGGTCACGGATCGCGAGGAGAGGTCTTCCAACCGTCCACCGTGATCGTCGCCGTAGTCGTCAACCGATCCCTGTTCTCACTCTTCCATAAGACTTCGACCGGTCCAAGGCCCGGTTCCGGCCCGCGAGGACGCCCTCAAAACGACCGCCCCAACGCTCGCGAGTACTCCACGAAATGCTCCGTGATCCGCCCCGCATCCACATCGTCCGCCGTCACCCCGATGCGATAGACGCCTTGCTCCACAAGCATACGGGCATCTTCCGGCGAACGCACCCCGGCCGCGTAGAGCGGCAACCCCGCCAAGTCCCGGCAACCGCCGAACGCCGCCACCGGGCAACCGCCCTCCGCAAAATGAAGTACGTAGTCGGCCCCGACCTCACAGGCCAGCTGGGCGTCCTCGAAACTCCTGGAAGACAGCCCCACGATCCCCTCGCCCCCAAGCATGGCGCGCGCAAGCCCGACCGACGCGTCAGGTGAGTCCAAATGGACGCCGGCCGCACCCACTGCCGCCGCCAGGGATGCGTCTTCCGCTACAACAGCCAACGCATCGTCATCGCGACAGACACCGACGGCCTCCGCCAGGGCGCCCTGCTCGATGCCGGCGGAGAACTGCACGACATCCACACCGCCGGCAATCGCCCCCGAACAGAGCACGCACGGGGCCATTCGCCCACACGCCTCGGGGCTCACAACCAGGTAGAGAAGTGCATCTTCAAGTCGCATGCCTGTCGGTGAAGTCAGCGCTGCCGCCCCTCGGAACTGTGCTCGTCACGTCGGCCGCCCGACGAGCGCCGGTGATGGTGCGCACACCCGCGCTCCCGGTCGCGCAGGACACGCCCAATGTCGTCAATATGGCACTCGATCGTTCGTTCGTCTTCCAGCCTGACTCGAACGCGTTGCGCCAGGATGTTTTTCGAAATCACCTGCCCGCGCCCCTCCGCACACTCGATCACCGCACCCTCGCGGGGAAGACGGCGGCCAAGGTCTTTGTACGCCTCGTACTCGTAGCGCAGACAACACTTCAGACGTCCACACATGCCGTTGATCGCGCCGGGCGTAAGCGTCAGCCGCTGAGCCTTGGCCATCTTGACGTTGATGGACTCGAAATGCTTCAACCAGGAACAGCAGCAGAGCCGACGCCCGCAAGGTCCCAGCCCGCCGATGATCCCGGCTTCGTCGCGCACGCCCAACTGCCGCATCTCAACGCGCGTATTGAGCTGCGACGCCAGCCGCTTGATCATCTCGCGAAAATCGACGCGCTGCTCGGCCGAAAACTGCACCGTCAGGCGGTGTCGGTCAAAGCTGTAGCGCACATTGATCAGGCGCATGTCCAGCCCAAGCTCCTCAACGCACTTGACACAGGCGTCCATCGCCATCTTGGTCATCAGCTGGTTTTCGTCGGCCCGGGCCAGATCCTGCAGCGTCGCGCAACGCTTGACGACCGGAACGAACCCGCCGCTCGCAGGAGGCGGATTCGGATCCAGGCGCTCGACGCGTCCGATCTCCAGCAGGCGATCGACACTCACGACACACTGATCGCCCATGTGAACCGAGAGACCTTCCGGAACCCGGCACACCATCTGGTTCGCATCATCGATTACAACAACCGCTGTTCGTTCCATTGCAACCTTCCAAATCCACTCGCAATCAGAAACCTAGCATACCCAACTCGGCAAAGCCATGCGACAACACCTGATTCTCGGCAATGTTCCGCGCCAGTTGACGATCCATGTCTTCTACGACCCGGACACAGCGCAGCGCGCGGCGCAACCCTATGCGCCGTGCCACGCGGTCACTCGCATCCATGTGCCGCGTATGCCGCAGCATGGCCTCTTCCCCCCCGCTGGCGCGAACAAGAACATCCCGGAACCACAGAAGCGTCGTGCGCAACACCCCGGTCCGCGTCTCCCGGTAGCGGGAACTGACCCGCGCATCCAAAGTCTCACTGTCTTCCTCGGTGGCCTCCTTCGAAGCCGCCTGCATCACTTCCTTTTCGACCGACGCCCTGATTGCCTTCAAGACGCCCCCAAACCGACCGGCGCGTGCCTGCGCCGCAACCATCCCGCCGCCGGCACTCTCCCCCGCCAGAATCGCCATCAAATCGTCGTACCACTCGCCCTCGAGCAAACGGTCTCCAACCGCCAGGTCAATCCGCTGGCAGCGGGACAGAATCGTCGGCAGCAAAAACTGCGGGCTGTCCGTAAGCAGAAAGAAGATGCTCCTCGCCGGCGGCTCTTCCAGCGTCTTCAAGAACGCGTTCGCACCCGACTCGCTCAGCCGGTCGGCGCCTACCAGCACACACGCCTTCCACCCGCCTTCGAACGCGGTCTGCAGAATGCGCTCCTGCAACCGGCGCACCTGCTCCACCGACATCGTGCGCGACTTCTTCTGCGGCTCGATCCACAACACGTCGGGATGGCTGTGCGCACGTACCCGCACACACCCCGAACACTCGCCACACGCGTCACCCTCCGCGCAAAGCACGCCCATCAACGCACTCTCGGCCAGCTCGCGCCCCTCCTCGCGCGGCGACCCCGTCACGACATATCCGTGCGCCAACCGCCCGTTCGCGATCGCACTCCGCAGGTGCGCTATGGCATCGTCCAGCGTCACTCGTCCGTCTCCACGCCGCCGGAAACCACGGGCTGAACGGCCGCCCACACGTCGGCAGCCACAGCCTCTTCCGGCCGGTCCCCGTCAATAACCCGAAAACGCGCCGGCCACCGTTCCGCCAACGCCAGATACCCCTTGCGTATCGCTTCGTGAAAACGCATGTCTTCGCGCTCGAAACGGTCATGAGTCGCACCGTTGGCGACGTTGCGCTTCGCCACCCGCTCGAACCCGCGCACGGTATCGATGTCAATCAGAAGCGTAACGTCCGGCACGGCGCGACCGACGGCAAAATCGTTGATTTCGATCATCTTCTCGATATCGAACCCGCGCCCATACCCCTGGTAGCACACCGTGGAATCCGCGAACCGGTCGCACACGACAGCCGCCCCGCGGTCGATTGCCGGCAGGATCACACGGTTCACCAGCTGCGCCCGGCTGGCGGCAAAAAGGAGCACTTCGCAGCCCGGCGCCACGGGTTCGCCCGCCGCGTCATGCTGCAATATGTCGCGTATCGCCTCGCCCGTCGCCGTTCCCCCCGGCTCGCGCGTCGCAACCACTTCGAGCCCCAGCTCACTCAACCGCTCCGCCAACATGCGTGCCTGGGTCGATTTACCGCAACCCTCAGGCCCCTCGAACGTTATGAAACAGCCCGCCACGCTATTGCTTCCTGACTACCTTCTGACCTTCGGGTGTGTCCCGCACGATCCAGCCCTGCTCCGCCAGCGCGTCGCGAATGCGGTCCGACTCCGCCCAGTCCCTGGCCGCGCGAGCCGCGGCCCGCCGATCGAGCAACGCCCGCACATCCTCGCCCGCCTGCTCCTCAACATGCGCCAACACACCCAGCACGCGGTCGAAATCCGTCAGCAAGTCGACCACCGCCGCCGCCCCTCCCGGGCTCAGCTCGCCCGAGTCCATGGCCCGGTTCCCGGCGTGAGTCATGTCAAAGAGCGCCGCCAGCGACTCGGCAATGTTCAGATCGTCATCCAGACCAGCCTTGAACGCGGCCGCGGCCGTCGCGGCCCACGCCGGCAGCTCGCCGGCCGCACTGTCCGCGACAACGTCCTTCAGCCGCCGCGTGAACTCGTCTATCCTGCCGAGCGTAACCTTGGCCGCGTCCAACGCATCGAAAGTGAAATTCAGCGACTGCCGGTAGTGCCCCGAGATGAGAACGTAGCGAATCTCGCGCCCCGAATACCCCTTCTCGCACACATCGCGCAGCGTGTAGAAGTTGCCGTAGGACTTGGCCATCTTGCGGCCCTCGACCATCAGGTGCGCACAGTGCGCCCACAGGCGCACAAACGTCTTGCCGCTGGCGCCCTCGCTCTGCGCGATCTCGTCCTCATGGTGGGGAAAGATGTTGTCCACGCCGCCGGTGTGGATGTCGAACGTCTCGCCCAGGTACTTCTGGCTCATGGCCGAGCACTCGATGTGCCAGCCCGGACGGCCGCGGCCCCACGGCGAGTCCCATGCCACGTCGCCGTCCTCTTCCACGTAGGCCTTCCACAACGCAAAATCAGCCAGGTCATCCTTCTCGTACTCGTCGTGCGTCACCCGCGCCCCGGCCCGCAGCCCCGACATGTCAAGGTGGGCGAGCTTGCCGTAGTCCTTGAACTTGGCAATGCTGTAATAGACGGAGCCGTCATCGGATTTGTATGCGTAGCCGTGCTCGAAAAGCACCTCGATCAACGCGATCATCTCCGGAATATGGTCCGTGGCGGCCGGATAATGCTCGGCGGGCTCGATACTCAGCATCTTGAGGTCATCGAAAAACGCCTCTTTGTACGGGCGGGTGTAGTCGTCCAGCGACACCCCCGCCTCCCGCGCCCCCCTGATCGTCTTGTCATCGACGTCCGTCAGGTTCATGACCTGCGTCACCTCGAACCCGTTGTATTTCAAATGGCGACGCAGCAGGTCCTCGAACATATAGGCGCGGTAGTTCCCGATGTGCGCATAGTTGTAGACCGTGGGCCCGCACGTATACATGCGGATGTGATTGCCCTCCAAAGGCACAACATCCTCGGCCCGTCGAGTCATTGTATTGTGCAGTCTCATGGCTTCCAAACTTCCTTGCGGTTTCGTAATCGCTACTCGAATCCGGTCCCAACACCGAATTAAACAGCGTATCCAACCAACCGGACGCTAACAAACATTTTCTGGGGCAGGACGGTTCTACGTTTCCACCTCGAATTGCCTCAGCAGCGCAGCGCACCAGGGGCGCTCCTAGCCGGGAACTTCAACTCCTGCCAGTCATCCCGAAGAGCGTAGCGGAGCGGGCCGCACTGCTGGTCTGTCCCCCTCTCCCGGTCCCCCTCTCCCGAAGCTGCCAACAACCTCAATCGGTCCCCCATCAGTGACTCGCCAGCAGACGACCTGTCATCCCGAGCGCAGCGGAGCGGAGTCGAGGGATCTCGAGAACTGAACCTATATCCGGCAGTTCAACTGCTCCGCAGTTGACGCCATGACTCGCAACGCA
>CAZKRK010000386.1:0-7543 GCA_964555035.1 uncultured Victivallales bacterium
CCCCGGTTCGTGCTGGCACTCGCGGTACTCTTTCACTACAGTAACGGGCCGTTCAGATTGTCACTTAACAAACACGGAGCAGTTTGATGAGTTCTAGATGCGTACGAACCGGTATATCGGTACTTGCGACGGTGTTGTCGCTCTGCCTCGCCGCCGCGGCACAGCAGGGGCGCAGCTTCTCCCTGCGAAACACGCGCACGCAGGAACAACACGGCCCTTTTGTCTATCAGGACATGGGTCAGATCGCGATCGGGGCAGCCGTTTACCAGATTCGCGTTACGCGTACGGGCAGGGCGTTCACGGTGTCGACACCGGCGGCCGACAAGGTGTTCGGCCCTTTTCAGTTCGTGCCGGGGCGCATTATCGTCGTTGACGGCGCGGCCCTGGAAATCACGAGCGGCGGTGCGGCTGCGCCAACCGCGCCGACGTCTGTTCCGCCGCTCGGGACACCGGAAGAAACGCTGCCGCCGGACACCATGATGCAACTGCCGCCGCTGACGGATGCGGACGCCCCTGTCATCGACGCACCTCCGCCGATCGACTACAATGAGCCGCGGCCGCTCGAGACATTTGCTCCTGCCGGCGGCGTCGAGGCCGGCATCGTCTGGGAGCCGTACGTGGAAACCGACTACGACCAGGGCATCCGCGGCGCATCCACGACGTACGACTTGAGCGTGGACCGCCACATCCTCTCCGGCTATCTCAAGCGCAGCGGGTTCTCCGTCGGACTCGGCTACGTGGCGAACGCTTCCTGGTCAGGAATCCTGCTGGCCGCGGCCACCGCGGACGTGGCGGACGCCGGGATCGAGGACGGCACCGGCTATGCCGCCAGTCTCCGCTACGAACACACGGTCTACTCCTCCGGCAAGTGGGATGTCGACCTGTTCGGCGACCTCAGCTTCATCCACGAGGAGTACGACGTAGGCTTCGTTACCGAAGAAGGGAGCATGGACGTCAGTATCGCCACGAACGGCGTTGTCGTGACCAACACGGTCTCAACGAAGTCGGACCCGATGGCGGACAGCCTGGAGCTGAACGAAACCACGGCGCGCCTCGGCGCGACGGCGGTCTACGTGGCGGCCCCCTGGCGTGCCTATGCGGGGGCCAGCGTCGTCTTGTTCGATGACGTCGACATCAGCACTTCCGTACATGTGGGTGAAGGCAATACGCGCGTGACGCTTGACCGCGTCGGGATGGTCTCCGGGTTTCTTGGCGGCAGTGTGGACTACTATGGCTACCGGGGCTTCGCGGAGTACATGTACGGCGATGCGAGTGGATTCCGCCTGGGAGTGTCACGCCGCTTCTAGCCGTGGGCCGGATTTGCAATCCGGCCGTGCATGGACGGAGCATCGGAGGAACCTGCCCCGACCAGGATCCCGACAGGTCCCTGTACATGCTCCACAACACCTGGTCCGGCCGGGCCGCATACCCGGCCTGCGAGGAAAGAGCCACCCGGAAGACGGTCAAGAGAGGATTTGAGCGAGAATGCGACTTGCGTACATGGTCTGGCGGGAAATCTCGCGGCGGAAGGCGGGTTTCGTCGCCGGCGTCACGGCCGCAACAATCGCCGCGGGCGCCCTGACGGGCGGCCTGACCGCCATGCGGGCCCACGACGCGCGCACGAAGCGCATTCTGGATAGCCGGCGTGACGATCTCGAACGCCGCCTGGCCGAGCTCGACACGGACATCGAGCGGGCCATGAGGCACCTCGGCTACGCCTTCTCGGTCGTGCCGGCCGATCGGAACCTGTCGGACTGGTATGCAACCGACTACGCCTCGGCCTTTCTAGCGCAGACCGCGGCTGACCGCCTCGCGCGCGACGCCTCTCTCGGACGCCTGGCGCTGCTCCCGCGCATCCGCCAGAAAGTCAAGTGGCCGGAAAGGCGCCTGACCGTCCTGCTCGTCGGCCAGGGGGAACCATGCGGCAACATCCCTCCCCCCGGGACAACCGCGGTAGCCGACGGGCAGTGCGTGCTCGGGCATGAGCTGCACGCCTCGCTCGACCTGCGCCGTGGGCAGTCCCTGCAGTTCATGAGCAACACCTTTGCCATTGCCGGCTGCCAACCCGAGACCGGCTCAAAAGACGATGTCACGGTCACGCTCTCCCTGGCCGACGCGCAGCGCCTGCTTGAGAAGCGCGACGCGATCAGCGAGATACTCCTCTATCAACCCGGTCCCACCGTCGAAAGCATCGCGGAGCTGCGCCGCCGCATCCCCGAGCTTGTTCCCGGCGGTCGCCTGCTCGGCAACGCCTCGCACCTCAACGCCAGCCTTGCCGCCCGTCGCGACGTTGCCCGCGACGGCCGGAAGGCCATCGCGGAGGAACGCGAGAACCGCGAGGCGTTGCGTCGCCGGCGGAGACGACTGCTCGCGCTGGTCGCCTCGGTCTCCCTGCTCGTTTCGGTCGCATGGCTCTTCCTGCTGGCGCACGCCAACGTGCGGCGGCGGTCGGAGGAAATCGGCATCCTGCGTACGCTGGGATACTCGACTTCGCAGGTGATGTGGCTGCTCCTTTGCCGCGGAATCGCCACCGGCGTCATCGGCGGCGGCGCCGGCGCACTGGTAGCCGTCGCGATCCAGGCCGCTGCCAACAGTCGCGGCGGCGCCGATTTGCACGTGATAGCCCTTGCTTTCGCCACGGCAATTCTGGCAAGCCTTGTGGGAGGCGGCATTCCCGCCTGGCTTGGAGCCCAGATGGACCCGGCCGAACGTCTGAGAGGCTTGTGATGAATACGTGGTTGATGATCGTCAGGGAGATCCGTTGCCGACTCGCCGGTTTCGGCGCCGCCGTTCTGGCCGTCGCCATCGCAATCGGTTCGCTGGTCTCCACGCAAACGGCCCTGAAACGACACGACCTCGAAACCGAGACCGTTCTCGGCAAGCGCCGCGTCCAAACGCAACAACGCATGGCCGACCTGCGCGAAGCCATGCGCCAGGCCACGCTCAAGCTGCGCTTCAACCTGCTCATCCTCCCCAGGGCCCAAGACCTCAAGCAGTGGCACACTGAAGGTTTCGCCGACACCTATATGCCGGAATCCCACGTGGATACCCTCGCCGATTCGGGCGTAGTCACCGTGCGCCACTTTCTCCCCATCCTCCAGCAGAAACTCAAGTGGCCCGAACAGAAACGGACGATCATGCTGGTTGGTACGCGGGGCGAAGTCCCCAACCTGCACAAGACCCGCGTCTCCGTGCTCGTCGATCCGGTCCCGGCCGGTTCTGTCGTCCTCGGCAACGAGCTGCACCGCAGCCTGGGGATCGCCGCGGGCGACGAAATCGCAATGTTCGGCAAGACCTTCAAGGTCCACAAGTGCTACGAAGAGAGAGGAACGCGCGACGACATCACCGCCTGGATACACCTCAAGCAGGCCCAGGAGATCGTCGAGCAGCCCGACAAGATCAACGCAATTCTGGCTCTCGAATGCATGTGCGCCGACGACCTCTCGACCATCCGCCAGGAGATCTCGCGCGTCTTGCCCGACACGCAAGCCATCGAGATGGGCAGCAAAGTCCTTGCGCGTTACGAGGCCCGCATGCGGGTGGCGCGGGAGGGCTATGCCGCCGTCGAGAAACTCGAAGCCGACCGCGAGGCCATTCGCGGGGAGCTGGAGCAGCTTGCGGCCCGTATTCTGCCGATCCTCATCGCCGCCGCCGCCGGCTGGGTCTGTTGGTTGGCATTCGCCAACGTTCGCGAACGCACAGCCGAAGTCGGGATCGTGCGTTCCCTCGGCTTCCGGACGACCCAGGTCCTCGGGCTCTTCGCCGCCAGGTCCCTGCTCATCGGAGTGCTCGGGGGGGCAATCGGCATCGTCCTGGGACTGCTCGCCGGTCATGTCATCCCCCTTCAGCCCGTAGAGGACGTCGGCGAATTCACGGGCCATGCAGTCGGATTGACCGCCGCCGAATACGCGACCGCCCTATTCGTCGCGATCCTACTTGCAGCCCTGGCCGGCTGGATCCCTTCCCTCCTGGCGGCGCGCAAGGACCCGGCGGACATTCTGAGACAACGTTGACGTGGAGAAGAGGATGGAATCATGCTAGAATTCAAGGATGTCACGAAGACGTTTGCCGGACCGGGAGAGACCGTCACCGCACTGGACAGCGTTTCCCTGAGTGTTTCCCCCGGCGAGCTGGTCACGATCGAAGGTCCCAGCGGCTGCGGCAAGACAACGCTCCTGCTGATTGCGGGCGGCCTGCAGGCGCCGACGTCGGGCAGCGTCACCCTTGACGGCAAGGATCCCTACGCGCTCTCGCCCAACGTCCGCAGCCGCCTGCGCGCCGAGAGCATCGGTTTCGTGTTCCAGCAGTTTCACCTCATCCCCTATCTCACCGTCATCGAAAACGTGCTGGCCGCGACTGTGCCTCACGCAGCCGGACCCGGACGCAAAGAAGCCGAGGAGCTCATCGGCCATCTCCACCTGGAGCACCGTCTGAACCATGTCCCCGCCCAGCTCAGTTCAGGCGAGCGGCAGCGCACGGCCCTCGCGCGCGCCCTGCTCAACAAGCCCGGTATCATCCTCGCCGACGAACCCACCGGCAACCTCGATGCCGACAACGCCGACACCGTTTTCGGCTACCTCAAAGAGTATGTCGACAAGGGCGGCGCTGTCCTCCTGGTCACCCACGACCCCCGCGCTACCGGCAAAGCCGACCGGCTGCTGAGAATGAAAGGCGGGCGGCTGGTACAGGGGTAAGGGGCGATCGACCGGAACTGCACCCCTATCTCACTCCCCCTGCTCTCACCCTGGTGTACCCTGGGTGCATGTTGAGCGAATGACAGGGGAATTGAGGGCGAGATTTGGCGCGAGATTGAGATTGGAGGCGCCCAATTCCCCCATGCTCGTTCTCGTACTCTTTCCTCGTCGCCATCCTCGGCCCCGTCCTTCGTAGACTCGTCGGAGGTCGGCGTTGCACGCCGACCGGAGGCGAGAGGCCGGTCCCGCGGCCTGCGCCCTCCGATGCGTCTCACCGAGACGCACTCGCGGACGCTCTACGAAGGAGGTGCCCCCCCCTGACCTGGCTCCAAGAAGGGGACTCGGATGTGCGTGTTCAGAGCAAGTGCGAAACCAAGAAGGGAGTCCGCCCGAAGGGCGATAAGTTCCTGGTCAGCAACGCCCCAAGCCGCGTGGCGTCTTGGGGCAATTCGGCCGGAAAACTGCAAACCCGCGCTGTCATCCCGAGCGCAGCGCAGCGGAGTCGAGGGATCTCGGGAATTGGCAACCACGCCGGACGTGCTTGGCAGTTCTCGAGGTCCCTCGACTCCGCTGCGCTGCGCTCGGGATGACAGCGCGGGGGTTGAGGTTTGCGGTCAGGTTGCGGACAGAGAGAAAGGTCGAAAGATGGGTGCATTGCCCCCGGCACTTCAATCCCGCGCCTATCTCCCGTGCAACCTGATAAACTCGCCCGGGGCGATTCCAAGCACCCTCTTGAACGCGCGCGAAAAGTGGTACGGGTCGGCAAAACGCATGTCGCCGGCGACCTGCTTCACCATCGCGCCGGGCCGCTGCAGAAGCTCCGCCGCATGGGCCATTTTCAACCGCATCAGGTACTGGTACGGGGTCTGGTGATCGAAGCGGCGGAAGAGACGGCACAGGTAGGCCGGATCGACGTGGCAACACCGGGCCGCGTCGCGAAGCGAGCTCAGGGTCAGGTAGCCGTCGGAAATGGCCTTGCGGCAGCGCTGGTAGGTGGCAAAGGCCGGCGTGACTTCGGCACCGGGCGCCACCGCCGTCTCCGCAATGCGCAGCACCAGCGACTCCACCTGCAACGCGCAGATGCGCCCCGCGAACCGGCTGTCCCGCACCGCGCTGCGCATCAAGTCCTCGAACATGGCCATCACGTCGTTGGCAACCGGCGTCTGCACGACCGTTCCAATCCCGTCTCCGATCTTTCGCAGCAGCCCTTGCGCGCGCCGGCCCGCAAAGTCCACGAAGTACTTGACCAGCGGCTCGTCCGCATCCGTGGAGATGTCGTGCCGTACGCCGGGGCCGTACGTGAACGCAATGCCGGGATGCAATCTGTGGTCGCGCCCGCCGATCCGCAGTCGGCCCTTGCCGCCGCTGACGAATTCAACGGAGTAGTACTGAAAGTCCTCGCGATGAATCTCGTAGTCAGCCGAACAATGCTCGCAGCCCCCCGACACTACGACCAGGCCGTCCGTCTGGCGCGGGTTCAGATTCAAGTAGAACCGCCGCGCGTCGGACACCTGCGCGGAGAAGAAGTCCGGTTCGCCGTTCCTGGTCGTCATCGCAGTCACCGCAAGGTCAATAATTGCCATCCACCAGCCAACATTGGCCATTTCCAAATCTGAACCCCTCGAAGTATAGTGATCGTGATTTCGCAGTGAAAGGCCAATATTTGGCAGGCAAACCCAGAGAGGAAGACCATGAGCGAGAAAGTCACAACCATCGGACCACCCAACAAAGACGACCTGATTGTCATTGGCGGTGCGGGCGGCTTCATCGGCGGCGCACTTGCCCGTTACTTCCACGACCACGGTTTCACGCGTATCCGTGCCATCGACAAGAAACCCCTGTACGATTGGTACCAGCGCACACCCGGCGTCGAGAACCTCTGCATGGACCTCAGCCAGGAGCCCAACTGCGTGCGCGCCTGTGAAGGCGCCGTGGAAGTCTACAACCTGGCCGCCGACATGGGCGGCATGGGCTTCATCGAACGCTTCCGCATCGAGTGCCTGCGCAGCATCCTGATCAACACCCACATGGTTGAAGCGGCCTACAACGCCGGCGCCGAGCGGTTCTTCTTCTCATCATCCGCCTGCGCCTATAACGTCACGCTGCAGCAGGACCCGAACGTGCGCGCCCTCAAAGAGACCGACGCCTATCCCGCCATGGCTGAGCGCGGCTACGGCTGGGAAAAGCTGATGTCGGAGATGTTCTGCCAGGAGTACTGGGCCGAGCGCGGCATGAAGACCGCTATTGCCCGTTTTCATAACGTCTATGGCCCGCACGGCACCTGGGACGGCGGACGCGAAAAGGCCCCGGCCGCACTCTGCCGCAAGGTCATCGAAGCCAAGGACAGCGGCAACTTGACGATCGATATCTGGGGCGACGGTCACCAGACGCGCAGCTTCATGTACATCGACGACTGCGTCAAGGGCATCAACATGATCATGCACTGCGACGACCTGATCGCCACCCCGATCAACCTCGGCTCGAGCGAACTGATCTCGATCAACGACCTGGTCAGCATGGCCGAGGATATCGGCGGCGTGAAGCTGGAACGCACGCACGATCTGACCGCACCACAAGGCGTGGCCGGGCGCAACAGCGACAACACGATGATTCAGGAAATCCTCGGCTGGGAACCCAACACCCCGCTCAAGGAAGGTCTGACCAAGACCTACCAGTGGATCGAGCAGCAGTACGCGGACCGCAAGGCGGGGAAGCGGACGGTCTCGTAGGGAACCCGGAGTTCTTGATGAATCCTCCCGCCCCCGCCGCGTCAACTACATCCGGGAACGATGCCGGGACTGCCGTCGCCAACTCGACGGTGGAGCGCCCGGCAGTCCTGCGCACGATGA
>CAZKRK010000387.1:0-7513 GCA_964555035.1 uncultured Victivallales bacterium
ACTCGTAGAAGTGTTTGACTCATCTACTCAAAGAAACGAAATTCAAGGAGCTAAGCGGGGAGGGCCTGCTGATTGCCTTGACACAGAAGCGTCAAGGCGAGGAATCGGAAGCGATACGGGGTGAACGGCAAGACCGCAAAGAAGGAGAGGTGATAACGTGGATTCGAGTTACTTGCCAGTATTGGCGGTGACTATCGGCATCATCGGTTTCGGCTTAATGACTGCCGCTTTTGTGATGATTGCGCGGCGGGGTGGCTGGCAGAAGGCCATGCAGGGAGAAGACAACCGTCGGTGGACACTTCCCCGGGGCCTCATGGTGACAGGTGCATTCCTGTGCGCCCTCTTCGGCGTGATTGCGTCCGTAGCGAATGTGCTACCGTGGCGGGAATCCTCGCCGAGGAACGCACTGTTCGCCGCGCTGGGAGCTGTCCTGGCTGCCGCTTTAATCGGCATCACGGTTCTGATACAACGGTGGCGAGGGCGATGAGTCCATACCGGCGCAAGCCTGACCTGACGCCGCGGTTGCCGGAAGGTGTCGTCACGCAGCACGTTCGGTCTGACCATCGCGTGCTCCGCTCTGGATGAAGCTCATTGATGGTTTGCGGACAGGCAAGCCCGGAAGCCAATGGTGTGGTTGGCATTGTCCGGCATGAAGTTGGGGCGACGGGCAACTCGGTTGAGCTCGGCGAACCGGCGCAGATAACTGTACAGGAGATCCCAGCGGACTTGTACGTCACGCCGCCGATGCTGTCCCTTCACGAATGCTCCCAGCGTGGTGTTGTCCTGGGGGCAGACCGTGGCATATTCTGTGTGACACGTGGCCAGGCGGTGATGCATGTTGACGTGACGCTACGTTTGGCTGAGTGCACCCAACAAGAAGAGTCGAAGACCGTGAACAGTTCAACGCGTGTGGCTGCCATTCTAGCACTGACACTTGCGGTCGCCGGGGTCGCTCGCTCCGCCGGTCAACCGAACATCATCTTCTTTCTGGTGGATGACTATGACAAGCCGGAGGCGAGCGTCTACGGCGGCAAGGTCCTGACGCCCAATCTCGACCGCATGGCGCGCGAGGGCATGGTGTTTCACAACGCCCACATGACCAGCACCGTCTGCACGCCGTCGCGGTACACCTGTCTGACGGGCCGATACGCAGGGTCCTCACACTTCCCGGGCTACATCAGAGAGTGCCCCCTCGGACAGCAAGGACTGCCGGCCTTCAACGTGGCGCTGGAAGACGACCGCATGAACGTGGGACGCGTGCTGGCGGAAAACGGGTATGCCACCGGTTTTGTCGGCAAATACCACGTGGGTGGCGAAGAGAGCCATTCGCCGGAGGAACTCAAGAAACACGGGCTGCATGACGTTCCGAAGAATGTGCCTTGGACCGAAGAAATCAACCGCAAGCAGTTTGAAAACGAGAAGATCCATCGCAAGATGATCAAGGCGCAGGGATTCACCTGGGCGAAGCATATCTATTGGGGCAACACGAAGGCGCCGTTCAAGGGGCACAATCCCGAATGGACGGCCGCCGCCGCGCTGGAATTCATTGAGGAACACAAGGACGGTCCGTTCTATTTGCACTACTGCACCACCCTGTTGCATGGACCTAACGGGGAGTGGCACAAGTCGCTCGTTGAGAAGCCGCTGGTTACCAACGAAGGCTACCTGAAGGAACCGATTGGCTTGATCGACCGCAAGAGCGTGATGGAGCGGATCACCGCCGCCGGCCTGACCGAGAATGAGGCGGGCTACCTCTTCATGGACGACAGCCTGGGGCTGTTGCTGGACAAGCTCGACGAGCTGGGAATTGCCGACAACACTATCGTTGTCTTCATCGCCGATCATGGTTCCGAGAGGAAGGGGTCGCTCTACAAGCACAGGGGCACGGAGGTGCCGTGCATTGTCAGATGGCCGTTGGGCGTGAAGCCGGGCGTTGCGTGTCACGAGCTCGTCCAGAACACCGATTTCGTGCCGACTTGGTTCGAGCTGGCCGCGGCCAAGGTGCCCAAGGGCTACAAGATTGACGGTGTCAGTCTCGCGGCCTTGTTTGCCGACCCGGAGAAGCCGGTGCGGGACTACGTGTACGGTGAAATGGGGCCATCACGCTCGATTCGGACGAAGCAGTGGAGCTACATGGCACTGCGCTACATCCGGCAGCAGATCGAGGGTGTGAGGGCCGGCGAGAAGCGCGTCATCAAGAGACTCCAGGGGATCGGCGGTGGTGTTTCTCGGGGAAAGGAGAACCCGAACGGTTTCCAGTGCGACCAACTCTACAACCTTTCCAGAGATCCGCTGGAGCAGAAGAACCTGGCCGACAATCCCGAGTACGGGGCGAAGCTCGCCGAGCTGAAAGGGACGCTCACCCGCGAACTCAAACGGTTTCCCAACCGCCCGTACGGCGAGTTTGTCCCTGGTGGCAACGCGTGCCGTGCCGGGACATACGACGACGTTCTGAAACGCGTGGCCAGCGAAGTCGTGGAGCCCCCGAAGCGAGCGAAGAAAGAGGGAGCATCGAGGAGGCAGAAGCGTTGAGCATGGTGCCCTGGAGCTCGCGACGGCATCGCGCCGTCTGCGCGGTGGTCATTGCGATGATCCTGATGCGAACGCCGCTGGCGGCGGATGAACGGGAAACCACCGTCCATCAGGTAGTGGAGAACGGCAGGGCGGCATCGACCATCGTGATCGCCGCCCAACCGGCACCCGCCGCGTACCTGGCGGCGATCGAGATTCAGTATGCGGTCGAAAGAATCACGGGCGTCGAGATTCCGATCGCCAGGGACAATGAGACGGTCGACGGGCGACGGATCGTTATCGGCGAGAACAAGATCACTCGGGCGCTGGGACTCAGCGGCAGCGACTTTTCGCACGTCGAGTACCTGGTCGAGGTCACTCCCCGGCAGATCGTTCTTCTTGGTCGGGATGAGGAATCCTCTGTTGGGAAGACCATTGACTTCAATGCACGGATGGAGCGGTCGGGTGCACTAAGCGTGCAGTTGCCGGGAATGTACCAGGCACAGGGGTCTCTGCGTGCCGCGTACCATCTTCTGGAGCACTGTGGCGTTCGCTATTACGGCCCGCGTGAGTATCAGTGCCACTTTCCGACCGGCAAGACTCTGGAGGTCGAGAGTTTCCGTGTCCGCCGCGAGCCGGCGATCAAGTACACCAACGGCCTGACGGCCGATCGGGGCAGACGCCTGGGTTGGCCGATTCAGAAGATCCTCTACGACGATCCGACGAGCGACGAAGTGTTGTTGTTTGCCCGGCGAATGCGGACCGGAGGCAAGCCCTGGTATGTGAATCACACCTACCACCACATGATGTACAAGGCGCGCTTTGGCAAACAGCCCGACCCGAGACACCCGCAAGTCTACCAGGGATTCAAGAAGGAGTTCTGGCCGCCGGAGGGATCTCGTTCCACGCAGTTCTGTTACACGTCGGAAGCGTTGGCACAGCAAGTCGCCCGGGACGCAGCCGACTACTTTGACGGCAAACTCGCCGACACGCCGTACCGTCTGCCGGTGCAGGGAATGGACCTGTTTCCGGTGGTACCCAACGACGCCGGCAATTACTGCACCTGCGACCGCTGCCAGGCATGGCTAAGCCCCTCGAAAGACAGGCGTTTGCCGGGTGTGTTCGGCGACGGGACAGCAACCGATTACGTCTTCAACTTCGCCAACATGGTCGCGCGTCACCTGGCCAAGACGCACCCCGACAAGAGAATCGCCGTTCTCGCCTATGAAGGCTACTTGTGGGCGCCGCTTGCATGCGCGCTCGAACCCAACGTCGTCGCCGTTCCCTGCATGGTGACCTGCAGCTATTGGAACCGCGCTCAGCGCGACAGCGACTGGAAGGCTTACCGCTTCTGGCAGGAGAAGAGCGCTCGCGATGACTCGCCGTTCTATCTGTGGAACTACTTCCATCACCCGGAGGAGATTGGAGTCATCCGGAAGCACAAGGTCTTTCCCCAATTCAGCCCAACCTGGATTCATCAATGGGCAAGGCGTTACCGGGAAGATGGGGTCGATGGGGTTTTTCTTTGCGGCTGGGGAGAGGGATTGGACTTCTACACGTTGATGAAAAGCTATGATGATCCAGGCTTCGATCTCAACGCCTTTCTCGATGAGTACTTCGTCAAATCGTTTGGACCCGTATCCGGTTCGCATCTCCGTAAGTTCCACGACCTCATCGAGACCATTTCCACCGCGCCGGAGAACTACGGCGGCTCCCTGAGCGAACGGGTCTTCTGGGAGATTCAAGGCAGCAGCGAACATCTCGCCCAGCTCGAAACCCATCTTCTGGCTGCCGAGAAGGCGCTGCCCGACATGTTGTCCGAACGCAGGTTCGCTCCGTGGAAGAACCTCATGACCTACATGAAGGAAGGACACTATGAGTGGAAGGCGAAGAAAGAGACCCTTCTGCGAAAAGCACCACACACGCGCATCGCGGACGGCTACATCCACCCGGCGGCCGTGTACGCGTCGGGGGGAAACAGGCATTACCGCCTGGTCACCGGGCACCATATGATTGAAGAGACGCCGGGCGTATTCGGCACCCGGAAGGCCAGGCTCAACGTGACCAATGATGGTGATCGCGGTTTTGAGTTCTACGGTGGACCTGACGGGATCAACGTCACGTTCGACATGGGGGACGTTTACGAGCTTGACGAAATCCGCATCTGGAATTTCCAGCAGAACCGCGGGTGTCGTTTGAACCGCAAGGGCATGAAGTACGTGAAGATCGAAGTGTCCCACGAGTCCGACGAGCTTTCCTCGTGGCGGCACTTCACTGCTGCCCGCATCCCGATCGCAAACGACAAGGAAGCGTTTGAGGCGAGCCTGGTCCTTCCTGCCAGATCGACAAAGGCCCGCTATGTCCGCATTACAGCCGTTGGCGGTCCCGGCGAAGGCAACTGGGCCGAGCCGGACTATCATTCCGCAACGTGGGCCGGCCTGGGTCAGGTCCGGTTCTACGGCAAGAGAAGTCATCCCCCTGATTCCAGCTTGAGGTAGTCCATGAAAACGCCGCTTCTGTCACTACAGAATCAGACTTCCTTACCTCAAACAGCTCTCCCGTGACGTTCGCTTCATCGTAACAGACGAATTCCCAGAGCTTTGTGGTGAATTGTCAGCGTGATCCCAACAACGACGACGCGGAAAATGCGTGTGACACCTTTTCCGAATGCATGTCCGACGGATTTGCGGCAAACGTAGGTCCGATTTGCAATCGGACCCAACTCCGGTCGGATCTGGTCGCACCGTGGCGTGATCTGAGACAACCAGCGGGGGTTGGGTCCGATTGCAAATCGGACCTACCTTTGCCGCTCAAACACCTTTCGGACCACGGGAAGTCACGAATCATCCGCTTCTTCCGCAGGAAGGTGTCACGGTAGTTTCCGAGAGGTAAGGTCGTCTGAGAACAGAGACACCCGCGTGACAGGAGCCCTGTGCCTCCTGCGGGTTGGCTCTGAGGCCCGGTCGGCCGATTCCATGTGTCACCGAGGGCAATGACCGATGTCACGCACAGCAATCGCAACGGTATGCCCTTCTGATCATGGTCGTGAACTCCACCATGATGGTGGTGGTGATTTTCCATGTCGGCACGACCGCGTATCTTCCAAGTACTCGATAGGGTCGAGGAACTTGTATAAGGCAGCCTCTGCGCGCCTATGGCGCATTTCTACTTGACGGTGTGGATCCTCTCGCCTTCAAGCCGGCGTTTCGAGGCTTTCATGGTCCTCTTCACGCGACTCTCGCCTTCTGTTTATCGTCCACGGGTCATGGACGTACGTGTCGCTGATTGCGCTCCGATCCCGTGGGCTATGTTCCCTTCGTTGTTCCAGTCGATGGCGGACTGACCGCTGCAAATTCCGGGTCTCCCCCCAGCGGCTGCAGCGGTGCGCCAACGCCAATTGTCGGCGCGTCCGCCTGCCTCGCGGTCGTGGTGGAGACGAGAACGGACGCCCCCGTCATCGTCGCAAGTTCCCGCGAAGCGCGGAACCACGGAATGGGCGAGATAGGGTTCCACCGGCTCTCCGGGAGGAACGGGATGAAGAGGCGTATGAGAACGACCATGAGCATGGCATATTGCCAGCCTGGGGTGCTGCGCCCTTTCAGGCGGAAGAGAACAAGCGAGACACCGAGGTACAGCGCACCGGCATAGATGGTCGTTTCCAGAAGCCGCGATGATAGCGTCGTGAGCAGCGAGAGCATCATATTGCTCATGACTTCTTCGCCCCCTTCAACAGACGCAACAGCCTCTCTACCTCTTCGTCGTCCAGCATCTCCTGCTCGACCATCGAGGAGACCAGGAGACTCGCCTGGCCGTTGTAGACACGTGACACGAAGGACTTCGTTTCCCGGCGCTTGTACGCATTTTCCTTCAGCAAGGGAAAGTACTCATTGCGCCTCCCCTGTTTCGGACGCGACCCCACGGCACCCTTCTTGACGAGGCGGCCGAGAAGCGTC
Source organism: uncultured Victivallales bacterium (assembly GCA_964555035.1). GTDB lineage: Bacteria > Verrucomicrobiota > Kiritimatiellia > UBA8416 > CAYOBW01 > CAZKRK01. The sequence continues at coordinate 6,465 of CAZKRK010000387.1, forward strand.
TGGATCGTCTTGGGGCTCCATGCGAGCTTTCGCCCCACGGCGGCCACAATCTCCGTTAGAATCATGGGCGAGTGCCGCCACAAGACCGTCATCACTTCCCATTCTGCATCCGTAATCGGTTTCATGTCCGTCCTTATGTTTGAAAAGGTGTTGTCGCGACAACTTACACGCGTAAGTGTCAAGGAGGCATGCTACTCACAGATGTAAGTCTGGCAAGCAGAAAAGAGAAAAAAATGGTCGCGGGAACAGGAACATCGGGACGTGTTGGAATTCGCTCGCATTTTCGCGCGGGGATTGGACCGTATCCGTATCCATGGCGCCAGGAGCGATGGGACGAGACCGGCAGTCAAATCCGTACGAGGTGGTTCCGGCCAAGATGATCTACTACAACAAGGTCAAGAAGCGCGACGACTGGAACTGTCGCCAGTCGTTCTCCGCGCAGGACATTCGTTTCACGCAATCCAAGGACCGTAAGACGCTCTATGCCACCGCGCTCAATTGGCCGGAGGACGGCAAGATCGTCATCAAGAACCTGAAGGCGGGATCGGCATACTACCCGGGCGAGATTCGGTCGGTCTCCGTGCTGGGATCGAAACAGACCATCAAGTGGAACCGCACCGCCGAAGGTCTGGAAGTTACCTTCCCGAAGAAGAAACCGTGCGAGTGGGCTTTTGCACTGAAGATCCAGTAGGGACTGAGTAAGATGAATCGCATTCGCTGGGCGTGTTGTATCGTGATGGTCATGGTGCGTGCGGGTGTTGTCGGCGGGGAACCTTCCCGCTCATCTTTCCTGAACAACGCCTCTTTGTATTTCGCTATATCCTCCGGCCTCGCGTGAAGGGGCCAGTGCGCCCCCGTTCACGATATGGTGGATTTCGGAAGACTTGTCGCCGCCAACACGCTACGGTACGGCCAACTCAATCACGGGAAAAAGGCTCGACGCCATTCCATGACTACGCTCGACTACGGAATCATCATCGCATACATGCTCTTTGCGCTGGGCGTGGGCCTGTTCTTCTCGAAGAAGGCATCGCAGAACACCGAAAGCT
>CAZKRK010000388.1:0-7487 GCA_964555035.1 uncultured Victivallales bacterium
GACGCAACGCGGATCGGCGCGGAGTGGCGTGGTCCGGTTGGAGCGCGCTACGCGCTGACACTCGCAGGCGGCCCATGACCTTTTGATACAGTCCCGTGAGTGGCGCGCTCCCACCTGAAGTTTGGCATTCAACTAGTGCTCCTGGGCGTAAATAGCGTAGCAGTCTCGCAATGGGTGAACGTGAGTGGTTGATCGATGTTACGTTACTTCCGCCGAGTTGAACTAGCCTACCATCCCCGCTCGTTGCCCACTCTACCGTTCGAGGGGGAAAACGAGTAGGGGAAGGAGCAAGATTGGCTAGAGCCAACTCCCCGCAACATCCGCGTGCGCTTCCAGGCAGGCGTTGAGGGCCGCGCGCCTGTTCGACCAAGGCCCGATAGAGCATGCTGCGGCCGAACAATAGCTGTCGGCGCCGACAAGGGCTATCTTCATACGCTCGCTGCGCGAGACGCTCACTTCTTCTTCGCGGCACACCCGATGCGGCAGCCCGGCGACCCTTTGATGGCGCCACAGCTGCACCGCTTCGCGCCGGGAGCACAGCACTTCTTGGAGCCCTTGATCTCGCCGCAGCCGGGACAGAGAACGGAGTCTTTGCCCTTGATGGGAATCTTGCAGCAACCCGGCGCCCCCTTGATGGCTCCGCACATACAGCGCTTCGCGCCGGCACGGCAGCACTTGTCCGACCCCTTGATTTCACCGCATCGCCCGCACAGGGTCACGGCCCAGGGGCTCTTCTTGGCACCCGCTCCGCACGCACCGCAACCGGCCAGGGCTTTCGCGCCCGGAACCGCCAACACAATACCCGTTGCACATACCTTGAGAAACTCCGCACGTCTCATCTGCATTGCTGTTCTCCTTACCACGTCTGCCTGATTGTCCAACAACGAAAAGTCTGCTCCGCGGCTTCCCTCAAGTCAAGCGGAGATCAGCTTGGCACACGCATCGGAAGAGTTTTTTCCGCGTAATGAACTGGCAACGAGAAACGTCTTTGCATATGATGCCGATAATGCTGATAGCTGTGCAGGAGGACGCGCCATGAAACAACGTGTCAATCATTCAACGGGCGAACGCGAAGCCGTACGGACAACAATCGTCGGCGGACGCCCGCCGGGCAGCGGCCGCGACAACGGCAGCATCCCCCGCGGCATGGAAGTACTGATCAAGAAAGCCGCCGTCGATCCCGAGTTCCGCTCCGTCCTGCTCGAGAAGCGGACTGAGGCAGCCAACCTCATCGGGCTGGAGCTCACGCCTTCCGAAGCTGCCATGATGAAGACGATCCCGGAACGCCAGCTTCTCAGCATCGTCTCCCATACCGACGTGCCCGACAGGGAACGGCGCGTGTTCCTGGGCAAGGCCGCGGCAGCCATGCTGGGCGTTCTCGGGGCGGGCGTCGCCGGAAGCTGCCGGGAGGCTTACACCGCCGGCATCAAACCGGACAAGACGCGCAACATCTCCAAAGGTATTGAACCGGACGTCCCCGACAAAATGCCGGTCACGGACGGCATCCGGCCCGACGTCCCGGACGAATCGGGGGAACGGGTCACGCAGGGCGTCCGTCCCGACGTGCCCAAGAACGTGCCCGCGCCCACCGGCATCCGGCCCGACGTGCCACCCAAACCGGTAGCCGGCGTGCGCCCTGTCGTGTCGACAAACAAGCCCAAGGCGGATGAGAAGAAGGCCGAAACACCTCCGCCACCCCCGCCAAAGAAGAAGATCCTGTACTCGCGCGGAGTGAGACCGGACATACCGCGAAAGACGGGCGAGTAGGCACGGAATGAGCTCCCCCGCTATCACGCTGATCAACCTCAACATGCTTTTCATGCGCTACGGCGAGGAGGTCGAGCGCGAACCGCATGTCCCGCTCGGCTGCCTCTACCTTACACGCGCCCTGGAACGGGACGGATTCGAGGTCGACTTCCGCGACTACCAGACCTGCGGCAGCAAGGATCCGTTTGACATGGAGTCGTTTCTCGCCTTCGCAAGCGATCCGGCGCCCGTCATCGGCCTCTCCTGCATGGCCAACCTGCTGCCGTTCACCCTCCTCGCCGCAAAAGCCCTGAAAGAACGCCACCCCGAGCACACGATAGTTCTGGGCGGCGTGGGAACCAAGTCCGTGGAAGACCAGATCCTGACGCGCTTTCCGTGGATCGACGTGATCTGCCGCGGTGAAGGCGAACTGACTGGACCGGACCTGCTGCGTTCACTCGCCGGCGGCACGCCGGCGGCCGTCGCCGGCATCTCGTACAGAACCAACGGTACCGTCCACCACAATCCGGACCGCGAACGTATCGCGGACGTAGACGGAATTGAGCTGCCGGCCTTCGAAAAGGTGGATCTGCCACGCTACGAGGGCTACGGCATGATGACCAGCCGGGGTTGTCCCTACCCGTGCACGTTCTGCTCGGTCGCGCCCGTCTGGAACCACGAGAGCTTCTCACGCAGCCCGGCGAGCATCGTGGCCGAAATGAAACACCTCCACGAGGAGGCGGGTGTCGATCTCTTTCTCTTTCAGGACGAGTTCTTCGTGTCCGGCAAACGCCACGTCGTCACGTTCTGTGACGAACTCGAACGGGCCGGTCTGAACGTCATGTGGAAAGCGTTCGGCAGGATCAACCTGACCGACGAAGAGATGATGAAGCGCATGGCCGAGTGCGGCTGCGTCGAGCTGCGCTTCGGAATCGAGTCCGGCTCGGACGCGGTCCTCTCCCACATCAAGAAGGGCTTCACTGCCGCCGAAGCGGAAGACCTGATACCGAAAGCAATCGAGATCTTTCCGCGCGTCGACGCGTTCTACGTCTGGGGTTTCCCGACCGAGACGATGGAGGACTTCAACCAGACCCTCTTCCAGATGGTCTCGTTCCGGATGATGGGCGCGCGCATTCTACCCAGCCTGCTTTCGCTGCTGCCCCAAACCGAGATCTACGAGGAAGTGAAGGACACGAAGCTGGACTTCTGTCCCTACCTGCTGCCCGAATTCGTTTTCACGGGCCACGAGATCCTGCACGGCAGCAGGGTCGAACTCCCGGAACAGCACCGGCAGTACTTCGAGGTCATCCTTGGCAACCCGGACATCTTCCCAGGCTTCTACCACTACGACCTCGAGGGCAACGTCCTCCCCAAGCTGGACAAGTTGCGCGAGTTCGGCTTCTACCCGGCCGCGGAGGAAACCGAGTACCAAGACCCCGAAAGCTGCGGCGCGCACTCCCCACGCACGGTAGCGGCGATCCCATAACTAGACCCCATCCGAAAAGGGTCTACGTTTGCGAAACGCCCGTCAATTGAACCTGGAGACGGCGGTCCTCCGCCGTTAGGAGCAAGAGTTGAGCACAGACGGAAACAGAAATGAACGAAGTTCCTCCATTGTTTCACCGCGTGAACTCACATTTGCTCGTAACGGCGGAGGACCGCCGTCTCCAGAGGCTTTTCGGACACCCTCTAACTAGTCCTGCTTGCCCTCGATCGCGCAGAGCATGACCGCCGCGGCAAGACCGAGGCGCCGGTCGAGAGCCCGCTCCTTGTCCATCGAAAAATCGAGCGCGATCTTCGTCACGAAGGGGTTGAAGTTCTGCTTGAACTGACAGACCATCTTTCCGCCCAGCTCACCGTTGTATGTCTGGGGAACAAGATTGCAGAGGAAACGCCTGATCAGCGCCAGGGCGACATGATCTTCCTTGATCAGACCGATCTCGGCATCGTTCACGTCCAGGAAAATCCACTCGTCCTTCAGAATCGACTTCAGTCCCTTGCGTTTGAGAGCGCCCACCTTCTCGCCTGTCTGGGCGTCGACCACATCGTAGGTCGCGGCAATGTCCAGGATCTGACGGGCCTGGATCGTCAGAAGCTCCGTCTGCATGCTCTCGTCAGAGTAGACGCGTATGTCCTCCTTCAGCTTGAACGCCTTCAGCTTCGAATAGAAGAGCACGTTGCCGCTCGAATCGTAGATGTGAAACGCAGCACCGAACAGCTTGAAGATCTTCTTGCGCACAAGATACGTATCCTGTTCGTAGCGGGCAGCCAGCGAGTCCTCTGACATGGTTCATCTCCTCTTTGCAGGTTGTGCAAGTTGGGACATACGCTCTCCTGGTACGGCGGAGATGATAGGAGCGCGAGCAGCGCAACGCAAACAAATTGAACTGGGCTCCATCCGCACGTAGGACGGAGCCGGCTCATTTGGTTACAACAACAGTGACCTCCATTGCGTCGCGCTTTGCCCACGGCAGGTCGATGTCGAACCATTCCGTACGGCTCTGGTACTTCGAGCGCACCGTGTCGAGATAGCCCTTCATAGACGACGCCCCGATTCCAACGTTGTCGGCAACCACGACCGCACCGGGCGCAAGCTTCTTCTCGATGGCCGCCAAGCAGGGCCCGTAGTTGGAGTAGTTGCAGTCTATGAAAACAAAATCGACGGTCTCCTCGATTTCTCCACACAGTCTGCGGGCATCGCCGGTGCGCACCTCGACAACGTCCGCCAGTCCGGCCCTGTCGAAATTCGCTTTAGCCTGCTTCGCGCGCCGGGGATCGATCTCGATCGTGATCAGCTTCCCCTTGCCGGCGGCTTTCAACTCGCGGGCAATCCACAACCCCGAATAGCCGATGGCCGTGCCGCACTCGACCACGACGTTCGGCTTCTTCTCCCGCACCAGCTCGGCCAAACGCTTGGCCTTTGCCGGCCCAATCATGAAAACGGTCTTGGCGCGACAGAGCTTGTCTACCTCATCGATCACAGACTGCACCTCCCCGTCATTTGCCCTGCGGTCTTCGCCCTGCGCAAAGGCGAGCATAGCCAAAGCAATCACAACACAACACGCAACCGCGCAGCACATCTTCGTCATCGACGGTCCTCCTACTCCGTGTTTTTCACATTACAGTCACCGCACCTTCCCCTCATCATCCACCTCGCACCGGAACTTCTCGCCGCCGGCATTCACCTCCAGCACTCCCCCACCCCACGCCGCGGAAATGACCGGGCTTGCGTACATGGCGGCGCTGTTGAGGTCACGGCGTTGGCCGTTGCGCAACACGCCAAGCTCGAGCGGATTGTCGTTCCACTCAATGCCAAGCTGTTTGCCGCCGGCTGACTCGTAGCCGACGACGCCCCGCTCAAGCTCGCCCAGGTCGACCTTGGAGGACTTCGCGGCCCGTTTGAATCTGGAAAAGGAGCCGTGCGACTCCCTTTCGCCGACTTCGACCGCCAGACCCGAAAAGGCAGCGCCGGTGCCCTTCGTCGTCAAGGCGCGGTGTCCGGGGAATCGCTCATGGTCCTTGTCCATGTTGATTTCGGCAGAGGTCTTGAGTGAATCGTGCACCTTGAAAGCGCCGGCGCCAAGCGGGCGAATCGCCACCCAAGTGCGGTCGCACTCGAGGAAGGTGATGTTCCCCTCCGCGCTGACCTTGACGTCGTCCGGAATGACCCACAGCCACGGTGCCTTGCCGTCCCTGGCCAGCCACAAAACCATGTTCTCCAACTGGGCCACCCGATTCTCGTAGGGGACAATACCCTTCTTGTACATCGGCGATCCGGGGTAGAGGGGGTTCGATCCGGGAGCGGCTTGGAGGGCAACCGCGCCGTCCTTGTCGTCGTAGGCGAGAATCTTGAAACCGTTGACGTCACCGCCGTCTACGGAGGTGCCGCCGGTCAACGAACCCATCAGGTAGCTGTTGGCTATGTACTGCGTCTCCAGGTACTCCGGACCGCTTTCGAACTGGTACCTGGTGGTCGCGGAGTACCCCGGTTTGGCGGCGAAGATCTCCACCGGACGGTCGAACTCCTTGAGCGCCAGATTCACGACGGCCAGTGGCGGGCGGTAGGCGCTGGTGATCTGGTGCACTTCATCCGATTCCCAGTGGTCGGTTTTGCCGGCGGGGTGATCACCAAACCACACCCAGAGCGAGTTGGCCGCGCTGCCGCCGAACGGCTGGGCGTGGTTGTAGTCGCGCTTGGTCGGCCCGTTGAAACCGCCGCGGTAGTACTTGACGGCGCCGGCCGCGGCATAAAAGTCGAGGCAGGCCTTGGCCGCACGCTTGACGTCGGAGTCCTTCGCAAAATCGTAAAGGTTGAGCAGCGGGGCGATGGAGTGACCGTGGTAGTTCTCCGAGTCCCATTCGCCGATCCCGACTCGGTAGAGCGTCTTCGCGTAGTCGAGCAGGTGCTTCTTGTAGAGGGCGGTAGTGCTCTTGTTGCCGGTCTCTTCGGCCATGAGGTAGACGCTGGTTTCTCGCATGAGGTACAGGTTTTCGGTGATGCGGATGTCGACCCAGGAATTGCGCGCGTCCGGCCCCCAGCCCTGTTTCCCGGCATAGGCGTAGTGCGGGCGCCTCATGGGGTCTTTGGCGGTCCACTTCCTGGCGCCGCTGAACATCTGCTTGCGGTAGGCCGGATCGAGAAGATCGCCGAAATAGAAGTACTTCCGCATCTGGTGCTTGATCGTGAAGCAGGCGTAGTAGTCGATGCCGTCGGTCTCGCGGTGCCAGATCCGGTGCTGGTGGTCGCGGCCCTGCAAGTGCTTCAGCCCGACTTCGGCGTTGCCTCCCAAGACATGCGCCATCAGGTACCCGTAGGTGCGCTTCTCGTTCTCGAAGTAGGTGTTCGCCCCCGCTTTCGTGTCGCGCCGCTGCGCCGTGATAATCCCGTGCGCACGCTTTTGGAACTCCGCCTCGAGCTCGGCCGGCCAGGGATTGACGAACTCCCTGTCGTCAGGCCTGGCGTTGTACGTAGTCCCGCCGCCTTTCTCGGTCACCATCTTTGACAGGTCCCAGGCCGCAAGAACGCTGCCGCCTGCCAGCAACACGAGTGTGATGGATGCGGGTGCGGTCTTCATGTGGACAGTCCTCCAGATGATGCGTCTGTAAACTGCATATCACCACATAGGCCGCAAAACTGCAAAACTCTCTTGCATCCGCCACGCCGTATCACGCATCCTGCGTGCGTGATTCCGAAATCCAGCAGGAGAGCTCCATGACACGTGAAGAGATTGGCGATCGGCTTAGAAACACGATGAAATCATCATCAGAAGTGGATGTCGACTGGGACGCCGTCGCGCTCGAAACCACCATCGCGTCCCTGGGCTTCGATTCCCTGTCGATCCTCGATCTCATCTACGATGTGCAACAGGAGTTCGGCCTGGACTTCGAAGCCGAAGAGCTGGTGACCGTGCAAACGGTGGGCGAGCTCGTCGAGTACCTGCACGGGCAGATGGGCGAGTAGTTGCCGGTGGATTGGGCAAGCGGAACCCGCTGGCTCGTGGGCAAGACATGCGCAGGGTTGCGGGGAGAGATAATGGTAGAAAGATGGGATGGTAGAAAGATGATGCATTCGATTTTCGCATCTTCCTGCCTTCCCATATTTTCTACCTACACATTTTTCTACCGTAACGACACTTGGTACGGAGTGCGCAGTGAAGCGATGTCTCTAGGAGGGCCACCACGATCGGCCCCTCACCCGCCTCCGCTGCGCTGCGGCGCCCACACCCCCCCGGGGGGGGGGG
>CAZKRK010000389.1:0-7479 GCA_964555035.1 uncultured Victivallales bacterium
CTTTTTTTTTGTCAGCTACCTCAATGCGTCGGCAATTCAAGGATTGTCCGGATCGGCATCTGCGTCCGTGCGGTCGAGGACTCCGAGTTCTATCGCTGGAGGTGCTTCTCTTCTGTTTCAGTGAACGTGCGCGTGTAAGATACGCGGGCATAGTCAACACTGCCGATTGAAGGAAACCTGTTCCATCTCAGAATGTGCCTTTTTCTGGGTTTGGGCTTAGGGGTGGGCGGCAATTGGACGATATGGGGTTCGGGGCGAGCGATATGCAAATGCAAGATTAAATACTGCCATTGCATTAACCAGTGGTCTCAGGTATGACCCGGTCACTATGAAACAGCCAATACCACGATCCATCGGTGCCCTACTGGAGGGCCTTCGGCGCGACTATCCGGTTGTGACCCTGACGGGGCCCCGCCAGTCGGGAAAGACAACGCTCTGCCGAATGGCATTCCCGGAGCTTCCCTACGAGAACCTTGAGGCGCCGGATATCCGGGAGTTCGCCAAGTCAGATCCTCGAGGCTTCCTGGCCCGACATCCAGACGGCTGCGTCATTGATGAATTCCAGCGTTGCCCGGAGCTGACCTCATATATCCAGGTTCTCGTGGACGATCCGAGTTTTGACGGCACGTTCGTGCTGACAGGCAGTCGGAACCTATGTGGAACGAGATCTGAGACAACTGAACATGGTCCGCGACCTGGGGCTGTTCCAGAAGTTCCTTGGTTTGTGCGCCGGCCGGAGCAAATCGCACAGCACCCGTTGCGGGGGATGCTGTTTGAGAATCTGGTCGTTGTCGAGGTGATGAAGCACTTTCTCAACCGCGGCATGCGTCCCGACCTCATGTTCTACCGGGACAGCAACGGGAACGAGGTTGATCTTGTACTGGGTCGCGCACAGGAGTCTATCCCCATGGAAATCAAATCCGCACAAACCGTTACCGGATCCCTGCTGAAAGGGCTGGGCGCATTCAGGCGGACCATCGCCTCGGCAACCGATCCCGTTCTCGTCTATGGCGGGGAGGAGACGCGTACGCAACACGACACGCGTATCGCCGGTCTATCGAGTCTAGATGAGACGCTTACCAGACTATTCCCGTCTTGAGGAGACCGGCCCCGCGGCGACAGAACATGGCAAAACGCACACAGAAGCCAATCGGGCGGCGGGTTCGGTCTGCCGTATCGCGGTCAAAATGGTACGCTTCTCTTCACGCAACCAGGTGGCAACACGAAGGGACAACATGATTAGACTGAACCATTTCGCCTGTACGCTTGTGGGTGCGGGTGCTCTTCTCGCCACCGGCGCCCTTGCGTCTGCCGACAGGCCGAACATCGTGTTTGACCTGAGCACCGATCCGGGCGAACAGACCAATCTCCGGGACAAGCACCCGCAGACCGTTGAACGCTTGACGTCGACGCTCGAGGACTACCTCCAGCGCCGGCGCTCTGCGCCGCACACGAGCGGCATTCGGGGAGACGAGTAACATGAACAAGTACACACTGATGGTGGCCCTTTGCCTGGCCGTTACGCATCTGTTCGGCGCACTGACCACGGAAGAGATCCTGAGTCAGGGTGGGGTCAAGGGCGGACTGGTGGTCGTGGTGGGGTGCGACGATCCGGAGCTGCTGGTCGAGCTCGGGCGGCGTGACGGTTTCCTGGTCCAGGGGCTGGACACGCGGCAGGACAGAGTGGAGAAGGCCGTCAAGGCCATTCGCGCGGCGGGGCTGTACGGGAAGGTGTCGGTGACGCGGTTCGGCGGGGGAGAGTTGCCGTACGTGGACAACCTGGTGAACGCGGTGGTGGTGTCGAGTGCCGAGTGTCGCGTGTCGCGCGAGGGAATCGAGCGGGTTCTGGCTCCGCGAGGCGTTGCGATCGTTGACGGGAAGCAGGCAGTGAAGTCTGTCCCGGGCACCATTGACGACTGGTCGCACCATCTCTACGACGCGTCGGGCATCGGCACGAGTAGTGATACCGTTGTTGCCCAGCCACGCAGCATGCAGTGGAAGGCGGGGCCGGAGTACAGCCGCAGTCACGAGAACATGTCGAGCGTGAGCGCCGTTGTTTCTGCCGGCGGACGTGTGTTTGCGATTATGGACGAAGGGCCGGCGATTTCGATCTACCTGCCCTCGAAGTGGCGCCTGTCCGCACGCGATGCCTTCAGCGGCGTGCTGTTGTGGAAGGTCCCGATCGCGGAGTGGCATGCCGAGTTGTTTCCACTGAAGAACGGGCCGCAGCAGCTACCGCGTCGGCTGGTGGCGACGGCGGATCGCGTTTACGTCACGCTGGGGATTGACGCCGCGGTCAGTGAGCTCGACGCCGCGACCGGCAAGGTGCTGAGGACCTTCGATGAAACCGCACACGCGGAAGAGATCCTGTACGCCGACGAGATGCTGCTGGTCGTCGCTCACGACGGCAGCGGGGTCGCGGAGTATGGCGGCAAGACTCCCAAGAGCCGTCCCGGCTTCACGCTCGCGCGGAAAGCCTGGCGGCCGGTGCAAGACCGGGTGGTCATGCTCGTCGACGTCGAGACAGGCAAGACGGTCTGGAAGACTGAACCGCAACCCGTGGGCTCCCTGACTCTGGCGGCGGACAGCGGCAGTCCCCGGTGACCTCCAGGTGCGCGGCATGCTCGTGGCCGGGGAGGGTGAAGAGAAGCGTCTGTTCGTCGTCGGCGCCAAGGGCGACTGGGTTGTCTCGCAGGATGCGTACGAAGGAGAGGAGGGAAGCGTGCTGCGAGTCCTGAGCGTTGCGGACGGCAGCACCATCACCGAGCAGCCACTACCACATCTGCCGGTGTTCGACGGTTTGTCGGCGACCTCGGGTCGGTTGTTCGTCTCCCTTGCGAATGGTCGCGTGTTGTGTCTGGGAGAAGAGTAGGGGACTGTATCAAGAGGTCAGAAGTTCCGTCGCGCTCCGACCGGTTCACGGCACTCCGTTCGCTCCACTCACTGCGGGCCTCACTGCGAACCCAACGCACCGCCCCTGCTTGTGGTGAGCCCCGTAGCCCGAGACGCAACGCGAATCGGCGCGGAGTGGCGTGGGCCGGTTGGGCCGGCAAAGTCAGCGGGATTGCGTTCATCGACGGCAAGGACGCCAACCGCAATGCGACCACCCGGGGCGGCAAGATCTCCAACAACCGGACACACACGCTCCAGCTCGCCGTGCACCTTCTGATACAGCCCCCCGGGATAGGCGTTCAATCGGTTGTGCCCACCGGATGGGGTTTCAGCAGGTCTATTCGTCTTCTTTCTTGAACAGGTTGCCGACGCTCTTGAGTACCTTGTCCGCCCCGTCTTTCGCCGCGGAACCGACGGCTTTGACGCCCTTGTCCGCCACATCACCCGCGGCTTCGACACCCTTGCCTGTCATTTCGCCCACAAGCTCGACGGCCTTGCCGGCATCTTCACTAACGTTGCCGACTGCTTCACCGGCACCCTCCCCGAGCGTTTTGACGGTTTGGCCGCCGGTCCCCGTAAGCGCCTTGACGGCGTTGCCGCCGCCCTTCAGGATGGCTTTGCCCGCCTCGATGCCGGTCCGACCGAGTTCCTCCACCGTGTCCAGCCCGACGCAGGCGAAGTCCCCGGCCAGGCTCAAACCCGCCGCGGCAAGGTCCGAGGTCAGACCGCCGGAGTCCTTGGCGGCAAGCACCACTGACTTGAGCACGGTTTCGACAATAAGCTCAGTTGCCCCGGCCAGGCCGATTCCGCCCTCATCTCCGCCCAGGTTGCTGAGGTGAATCTCCGGCAGAGCCAGCGTGACGCCTTTCCCGCGCAGCAGGCTGCTGGTGACCGTCACCTGGGCGTTGCGCACGAAAAGGTCCGCAATCCGAACGCTCTTTCTTGACGCGGCATCGTCGGCTTCCTTTTCGGACGGTTCCTTGCCGTCCTTCTTCAGGCCGGCGACTATCGCGCCCAGGTTGCTGCCCTTCAAGGAGAGCTCGTAGATGATCTTCGGACTGTCGACAACGATCTCTCTAATCACAATCTCGTCGCCGAACATCGACTTCGGTTCCATGTCGATCGCGAAATTGCTCAAACTGAAAGCATACTCGCTTTTGTATCCCTCCGGGTTTCCTATGACAAAGCCGTCCAGATCGACATTTCCTTTGAGCAGCGATACCGAGGCCTTGTCGAGTGACACGGGCACGCCGACAACGCGTGGTCCGACCTTCCGGACGCCGGCCGTTACGATGCCTCCCAGAAAGACGTGTGCCGCGACCAGGACCGCGACAACCATGAGGGATACAACCAGAACTCTTTTCAACAGCTTCTTCATTCTCTGTCTCCCTATCGTTCTCCGGAATAGTAGCATCACTCACGCCCCATGGTCAAAGCCTCATACGTCCTTGCCTCCTGGAACTCCCGGTGACGGCGGTTGCGCAACGCTACGCCGCCCGGTCCTCGCGAAAGAGAACCGGGCGGTGTGGCGGAGGGAGTCGTCGCGCTATCTACCGGTTGGCCAGATCGATGCGCACCAGGCTGACCTTCATGGTCTCATCGTTGTGCTCCGCGGAGATGCACACACAGAGCCCACTGCCGTCCGGGTCCCATGTGCTGTCGGAGACGATGCAGCGCGCGCCGTCGGCATAGTCAGGCGAGCCCGGCACGTTGAAGCCGGTAACGCGGTGCGCGTCCGTGCCGTCGGCGTTCATGACCCACAGCTCCGTCTTGAGGTGTTGGGTCCAGGACAGGCCGAAGCCCTGCAGTGGGCCGTAGTCGATGTCGAGCCCCTTGCTCGACATCCAGGCGATGCGCCTGCCGTCGGGCGAATAGTGCGCGTGTTCGTCCCAGTCGCTGTCGGTGTGCGTGAGCCGCGTGAGCCGCCCGCCGTTCTTCAGCTCGAGCTCGTACAGGTCCAACCCCGTGTGCGGCTGTCCCGCCTGCAGATCGCCGGAGAACAGGAGCTTCGAGTCGTCCGGAGAGAAGTCGTGGACCTCGTAGAAGCAACTGTGTTCTCCCGGCGTGAGGGTCACGATGTCGGTCAGGCGCGGTCCCCCCTTGCAGGCATCCGTGAAACGGCCGACCTTTATGACCCAGCCGCCGCCGAAGCTGCGCCCACGCTCGACCCGCTCGGACCACGCGATCATGCTTCCGTCGTTCGAGAACTGCGGATGGATCACACACCGCGTGAACTCCTTCAAGCGATAACTCGTAAGCCGCGTTACCTGCCGGGTCACCAGGTTGGCGACGTACAGGTCGGCGCCCAGGCCCGCGCCGGGAAAGGCGCAGCGCCAGGCATACCTGTGGTCGTCATCCAGCGCCTCGTTCTGGGCCGTGAATACCAGGTACTGCCCCGTCGGGTCGAAGCAGGGATTGCCATTGTGTTTCTGCGGGCAACCTTCAAGCTTGTGCGTGAGAAGCCGTGGCTGTGAACCGTCCGGTTTCATGATGAACACGTCGTAGTAGCCGTCCGGGCGAAGCGCGGCCGATGCGATGCGGCTCGGTTTGGCCAACCAGTCCACGCTCTTGCCGAACGGGACAAGCGGCGTGATGCTCGCCGCCGGAACGTACTCGAAGTTCGAGGTTTGCTGTGCCATGGCGCCGGCCCCGGCGCCGGCCGCGATCAACGCCGCGGCGATTCGTGCAATGGAGTGTTTCCTGTTCATTGTGCTGCCTCTCTTTTTCCTTGGTGTTGCTCTCGTGTTGTTGGTTCGTCGTCACCGGACCGGACTTGCGCTAGCTGTCCTGTTGTACAAGCGCGAGAAGGGAAACATCCCCACGGCAGGGAAAAAAGTGGCAAGCCGCTGCGTTTCCGGTCAGACCGCCCCTGTCTTACCCGCCGGCGGTTGCCGGGAGTTGAAATGGGCGCGCAGTTTCTCGAGCGCCTTGTGTTTCAGGCTACGCACGGATTGCGCGGTGATGCCCAGGGCAGCGGCGACTTCGGGCACGGGACGCTCGTCGTCGAACAGCATTCTGAGCACGAGCTGCTGGCGGGGAGACAGCAGACCTTCGGGGATGTCGACCGGCTCGCAATCCGGCGGCGCCGGGGCCGGGATGCCAAGAACGTTCTCGTCAAGCTCCTGCGCCGGCGGGCGCAGGCGGTTGAGGAAATTGAGCGCCGTACTTCTGGCGACAATGGACAGCCACGTTGCCAGCGATGCCCGCGAGGGATCGTATTTCCCGAGAAGACGGAAGTCGTCTTTAACCAGGCGCACGAATACATCCTGGGCGGCATCCTCGACATCCTGGCGCGGCGTGTGGCGCCGGTACGCGTTGAACGTTCTGAGCACGGTGGCGTAGATCACGGAGCCGTACTCCTCGACAAGCCGGTCCCAGCCCCGCTTGTCGTGGCCGACGCAGGAATCCACCAGGCGTCGCTCCGTGTCGCGTTCGTTCATCAGAGCTGTTTCCGGCGCCGAATCGTCTTGAGAAAGGCTTTGCGCTGGGCCGGGGTCAAGCACCGCGTGAGCTCGACCAGGTACTTCACCGTGATCGTCGCCCGCTCGTTCATGGCTCCGCCCAGGGTTTCGACTGCTCTGTCCAGCTCGGCGGGATCGGGGTCGTCCTGTGCAATTGCCCGCCAGAGCGCATCGAATTCGTTCGCCTTTGCGCGCCGCACTTCCGCGATCCGTTGCAGGTGTTCGGTCTGGATTCGCTCGCAGGTGTTCTTCTGTTCTTCGGTCAATCTCAGGCGCTTCGCCAGAAGCTCAACCCGGCCCTCGGTTGTCTTGAGGCTCTGCAACGCGCGCCGGGTGCGATGTGCACCGATAAGGAAGAAGCCGTTGAACAGCACCGACAACACCAGCAACAGGAGTAGTACTCGGTTCTTCTTCATGTCAATGCCTCCCGTATGACGCTTCCCGGCAGGATGCTCTCCACCGTCCTGCGTTCGATTTGCTCCCGCTCGCGGGCGGCCCTTTGGCCGAGGGCATATCCGCAATAGCTCACTGCAAGGCATGCCGCCGCGGCCGCGGCCCAGTTGGCCACGGCCCGGACGGGAAACCTCAACACGCGTCCGGTTGCGCGTGCCGGGGCCGCGGTCGCGCTGTCCTTCACCAGCAGCTTCGCGCCGCGGGCCAACCCGGGCGGGAGAAGCTCCTCCGGTTGGTCCACAACCAAGCGCGTTTCCGTAACGACCGTCCGGCAACGGTCGCAGTCGCACAGGTGCTGCTCAATAGCCGCACGCTCTTCCGCGCCGGCGTTGCCGTCCACGTACGCGGCGAGCGCCGTTTCGTCGGGACAGACGGCGCCCGGCGCCGACCGGCCGCATGAAAACCGCGACCACAGCGCCCGCTCGTCCCGGTCCCGCGATTCAACTTCGTCCTGCATTATCTCTCTCCATATTGCGGCGGCCGGCAAAGACCATCCGCCCACGCCGGCCCGTCCGTATCGTACGTCGAGCCTACACGAGTCTCGCTATTGTATACAATGCAAATGCCGGAATCATCCCCACATGGGCGCATCTCCGATTTGTTGCACTTGCAGAGTGGCCCCCGCCGGGCTTGTCCTGTCTTCTATACACAAAAGTAATCATCTGCCCCGCCG
>CAZKRK010000390.1:0-7467 GCA_964555035.1 uncultured Victivallales bacterium
CCGCTCCTGCGACACAAGGTCGCAGGGGGCGTGGCCATAATGAGAATTGCTGGCAACCCCAAGACCGTGAGGACCGCGATTGTCTCCAAAAAGCGTGGTACGCCCTCCCATTTCGAAAATCGGCAATCAACAATCGATAATCATCAATCGGGTTTACCCAAGCTTAACGCTTACGTCTCTTGCTTGCTAGCCCGCCGTAAGCGGCCTGACCAGCCGTTAATCGATCAACCAATCCTCCCCCCCGCCTTGCTGAGCACTGCCTCGCCGATGGAGCGGCCGTCCGCCAGTACCGGTGCGCTGCGCGGCAGCCATATGTGCCGTTTGCAGGTCACGACGAAGGTGAAACCGCGCGTCAGCAGCAACAGCAGGTCGAGCTGGTAGGCGATGCGCCAGAGTGGGGCCGCCCACTTGTGGACCTCTTTCTGGTGGGCCACGGTCGTGTCGTCTTGCGGCTGGCTATGGATGGCGGACGACACGAATACGTTCACGATTTCGACGAAAAAGCGCAGGAACGACCGCACATGCATCACGTCGAAACCGTGTTTGAGCGCCCGAAAGAGCTGCTGTTCGGTGTATCCGGGCCGTACACAGCCCAAGCGTTCGAACGTCGCCCCGATGAGCCCCCTGAACACATTGACGAGTGACCAGATCTTTGCATGCGGGACTACCGCGATCAGCCTGCCGTTCGGTTTCAATACCCGGTGGCACTCCTCGATCAACTCGGAGTCGGATTCGACCTTTTCCAGCACGTTGACCGCGACGACGACATCGAACGTCATCTTGCGGAAGGGCAGTGAGTTGCCTTCCTGCACGCGCGTACCCTCGCCCAACACCGCGGTCGCGACTTCCTCGAGGTCGGGATTGACAACGACCGTTTCCCACTTGCCGCCGCCCTTGCGCAACAGGTAGCTGGCCACTACGTTGTCGAAACCGATCTCGAGACAAGACAGCCCTTCCGCTTTGCCCAGCGTCTTCCGGACCTCCTGCAGCTTAACCTGCAGCGGCAAAGACTTGCGGAAAACAAAAAGATGGTCTTCGGCCTCGGGCGGCAACTCGTCGTCAATCATCATTCTTCCCCTGTCAGGTCTAAAACTACAACAGTTCTGCGAACTCGGTCAAGATGAGCCCTGCAAGAGCTTTTTCCGCTGTGCGCGGAAAAAGCTCCTGGGACACTACTGTTGACAATCGGCCCTCAATTTGCGAAGAGATTATGCGAGGAGACAATACATGGCATTCTTCACTGTACTTTCAGGCGACCGGCAAGGGGAACGGATTGACATCAACAAGAGGGAACTGTCCTTTGGGCGGGCGCCGGACAACGACGTGGTGCTTGACGACAGCTCGGTGTCCAGCAGGCACTGCATGCTGTTTTGCCGGGAGAGCAAGTACACTCTGCGCGATCTCGGTTCAACCAACGGCACGTCCGTCAACGAGTTCAACATCCGCGAGACCCGTCTGAAACCGGGCGATCAGGTTGAGGTCGGCAGTGTCCTGATGACGTTTGATGGGGAAGACGTGGACGTCGACGAGTCTCCCGTCGAGGAAGAGGGAGGCAGGGGGCCGGCAGCAACCGTGAGAACCACGCGCGGTGCTACGCCGCCGGCCTTCGGCGCCAGGAAACGAAAGAGCAAGGCCTGGGTTGTGGTCATAGCGATTGTGGTTGCCCTGGCAGTTGCCGCCGCCGCCTGGTTCGTGAGCGTGCTGATCGGATAGCGCGAACCTATATCCGGAAGCCCTCGACCGCGTCCTGTTCGAGGGGGGTAACCTGGATGCGGTGGTTTTCGCGTGCGGAACGCACACGGACGGCGACGGTCTCTTCGGGCGCGCAATCGCCGTAGCGGGCACAGATGCGCGCAGCCAGGGCGATCTCCTCTTCGCGTGCCGTGATGGGCAGCAAACCGGTTGGTCCCGGCACACCCTCAAGCTTCAGCACGAGGTCGTACAGCTCGGCCGATCCTTCGATGACGGCGTTGTCTCTCTCGTGTCTGCCCACGATCAGTTTTGTTCCGCCCGCGAGCCGGAAGTGGCGTCCGTAGCGCAACAACACGAGACTGTGTTCTCCCCGCAACCCTTCGTGGTTCTTCAGGTCTTCCAGCCGGCGGCAGAAATTGGGTTCGGTCAACCGGCAACCGCCGGCGGGAGAAGGGTACTCTTCGAGTTCGTACCGCGCGGCCAGTTCGAACTGTGGCTTGCGGCCGCGCCCCTGCAGGCCGAGAAGCCGCTCGCGGTCGACCAGCCCGGTGAGCTCGGGCTGCGTCGGAGGCAGGCACCTGGCGCTCAAGGGACGCACGATGTGGTCGGCATAGCCGCTTTCCTTGGCCACAATGTCGAGACTCTGGCGGTTCTGTGACATCGGGCGCTCGTTGAGCACCTCTCCCGTACACAGAAAGTGAAAGCCCATCTCGTTCATCATCTCTCCGGCTCTCCGCAGCATGCGCGCGTGGCAATCGATGCACGGATTCATGCACTTGCCGAAGCCATGCTTTGGACCGTTGAGCAGCTCGACGATATCGGTCAGGAAGTTGACTTCGTGCAGGTGGATCCCGAGCTGGCCCGCCGCCCGCCGCGCGGGCGCAACTTCAAAGAACGGACTGACGAAGACTACGCCGTGTACCTCTATGCCCTGTTCTTTCAGCACGCATACGGCCAGCTGGCTGTCCAGCCCCCCGGACAGTAGAGACAGGGCTTTGACTATTTGCGGAACATCCATTGCGACTCTTCCTGTTCAGCCTGCGCTGCGGACGGAGACAGTAGGTTAAAAAGGACGAATGACGCAACAGTGAAAAGACGGGGGCGACAGGGGGCAGTCAAAAAAGGCATTGACCTGCGAACGGCAACACCTACTATGCCCGCTGCGCAAATGTTGGAGAACCCGCTTGCTTGCGGAAAAACTCAACTACAGAGGAGAGTCTCGATGGCACTGATAGATTTTGGCGGAGTCGAAGAAGAAGTCGTGATGCGGAAAGAGTTCCCGATGAGCAAGGCCCGCAAGGTCCTCAAGGGCGAGACGATCGCGATCATCGGCTACGGCGTGCAGGGTCCCGCCCAGGCGCTCAATCTGAAAGACAACGGCTTCAACGTCATCGTTGGCCAGGCCAAGCGTTTCCGGAAAGACTGGAATCGCGCCAAGCGTGACGGTTGGGTTCCCGGCGAAACCCTGTTCGATATCGAAGAGGCGGCAACTCGCGGCACGGTCATCCAGATGCTGGTAACGGATGCCGCCCAGCGCTTGATCTGGCCGACGATCAAGAAGTGCCTGAACCCCGGCGACGCGCTTTACTTCTCGCACGGCTTCTCGATTGTCTATAAGGGCCAGACGAAGGTTATTCCGCCGCCCGATGTCGACGTGATCATGGTTGCGCCAAAGGGATCGGGAACATCCGTGCGTCGCAATTTCCTGAGTGGCGCGGGCATCAACTCCAGCTATGCGGTGTTCCAGGACGCAACCGGTCGCGCGAAAGAGCGCTGCCTTGCTCTCGGCATCGGCGTGGGTTCGGGTTACCTCTTCCCGACCTCGTTCGAGCACGAGGTCTACAGCGATCTCACCGGCGAGCGCGGCATTCTGATGGGCGCCCTGGCGGGCGTGATGGAAGCACAGTACGAAACGTTGCGCAAGCAAGGCCACAGTCCCAGCGAGGCTTTCAACGAGACCGTCGAGGAGTTGACCCAGAGCCTGATCCGTCTCGTTGACGAAAACGGTATGGACTGGATGTTCGCGAACTGCTCGGCCACGGCCCAGCGCGGAGCGCTCGACTGGCGTCCGAAATTCAAGAAGGCCACGTTGCCCGTGTTCAAGGAGCTCTACGCCGCGGTCAAGTCCGGCAAGGAGACGCGCCGCGTTATCCGTTCCTGCGGAAAGGCCGACTACAAAGAACGCCTAACGAAGGAACTGGACGTACTCGGCGGCTCCGAGATGTGGCAGGCCGGCAAGGCCGTCCGCAAACTCCGCCCCAAGGAGAAAGCCAAGGCCGATCTCTCCAAGGCCGCGGGGACCAAGGGGCGCAAGGCCAACTGATTGACGATTGACGATTGTTGATTGTTGATTGTTGATTTGTGATTTGTGATTTGTGAATCGGGTCTGGGCGCGTGGAGGGAGAAACATCAACTCCCTCCCGCCCGAACCTATTCTACTTGCATCGCGTCGCCTCAATCCCTATGTTTACTCCACTTTGCTGAACACGTGGAGAGGTACACCCTATGGCGCGCGTAACTCTGAAGAACGTCGAAAAAGTCTATCCCGGCGACGTGAAAGCCGTCGATGACTTCAACCTCGACATCGAAGACGGCGAGTTCGTCGTTCTTGTCGGTCCCTCCGGCTGCGGCAAATCCACCACTTTGCGTATGGTTGCGGGCCTGGAGGAGATCACCGCCGGCACGATTACGATCGGTGACCGTGTCGTCAACGACGTGCCGCCCAAGGATCGCGATATCGCCATGGTGTTCCAGAACTACGCGCTGTATCCGCACATGACCGTGCGTGACAACATGGCCTTCGGGCTCAAGCTGCGCAAGTTCCCTAAGAAGGAGATCAAGGAGCGCATCGACGAGGCCGCCAAGATCCTGGGGCTCGAAGAGCTGTTGGACCGGCGCCCGAAAGCGCTTTCCGGCGGCCAGCGGCAGCGCGTGGCCGTGGGGCGCGCGATTGTCCGCAAGCCGGCGGTATTCCTGTTCGACGAGCCGCTTTCGAACCTCGACGCAAAGCTGCGCGTTCAGATGCGCGTCGAGATCGGCCAGCTTCACAACCGCCTGGGTTCGACCATGATCTATGTGACGCACGACCAGGTCGAAGCCATGACCATGGGCACGCGCATCTGCGTCATGAAGGACGGCGTCATTCAGCAGGTGGCCGATCCCATTTCACTCTACGACAACCCCGCCAATCTGTTTGTGGCGGGCTTCATCGGCACCCCTCCCATGAACTTCTTCAAAGGCACTGTAGACCCGGAAGGCGAGGGGCTCGTCTTTACCGCCGAGGACGGATTCACGATGCCGGTGCCACAGGCGCAGCGCGAGGCTGTCGGCGCCTACTGCGGCAAGCCGGTCACCCTGGGCATTCGTCCGGAAGATATCGGTTCGCCCGCTGCCGAGCAGAAGGAAGGTTCGCCGCGCATCAAGGCCCGCGTCGACGTGATCGAACCGATGGGATCCGAGTCCTACGTCTACATGAGCGTCGGCAAGGAGCGTTTTGTCAGTCGTGTTGACGCCCATCGCCGGTTCCAGGTAGGCGCCGACGCCGAACCGGCCGTGTTCCTCGACAAAGTCCACTTCTTCGACACGGACACTGAAGCGGCGTTGACGTGAGAGCCGGAAGCTTCAACCGCTGCCCTGTCATCCCGGGCGCAGCGCAGCGGAGTCGAGGGATCTCGGGAATTGCGACAACGTCCGGAGTGGTTTCCAGTTCCTGAGATCCCTCGACTCCGCTACGCTGCGCTCGGGATGACAGGGCGGGGGGGTCGGTTGCCCCGCCGAATTGTCCAAGGCCCCGGCGCCTTGGGCGGAATCGCCCAGGTCGAGCGCTCCCTATAGCCGCGCGAGCGTCAATCCGCCGTCGACCATGACGATCTGGCCTGTGGAGTAGGGGAGGTCACCGCGCACGAGCATCGCAACCGCTTTGCCGACATCTTCCGGGAAGCCCCAGCGCGGTTGCACCAGGAGACCTTCGGCAATCAGCTTGTCGTACTTCTCTCGCACGGCAGCCGTCATGTCCGTCTGCGTGATGCCGGGGCGCACTTCGTAGACCGGTATTCCGAATTCCCCGAGCCGCGCCGCCCAGAGCTGGGTCATCATGCCCATGCCGGCCTTGGAAATGCAGTACTCGCCTCGGCTCGGTGACGCAACCGTGGCGGAGATGGACGATACGTTGACAATGCAGCCTTCGAACGACTCGTCGCTCTTGCGCTGCTCGATCATCCAGCGCGCCGCCGCCTGCGTCAGGAAGTACGGTCCCTGCAGGTTGATGCGCATCACACGCTCGTAGCTTTCTTCGCTTGCCTCCAGGATGTCGGCCCGCACCTTCGGGGCCACGCCGGCGTTGTTCACGAGCACGTTCAGGTGTCCGAAGTGCTCCCTGATGCGGGCCATCATGCGTGCGCGGTCCTCGGTGCTACCCACGTCGGCCTGGCAGTAGATCGCGTCTTCCGCCATGCCGCGCAGATCGTCCAACACGTCGGCCACCTGCACCTCGTCCCGCACACCGCAGACTGCAAGTCCGCAGCCCTCCGCTGCCAGGCGTTTGGCAATCCCCAGCCCGATTCCACGGCTGCCGCCGGTAACCAATGCGACTTTCTTCATGTTCGGTTCCTTTCGTGGAACCGTTCTCCCGGACGGTCCCGGCATCCTTCCCGACCGCCCGCGAGAAGGGTTCTACGTGATTGCATAAGGTGTTTCGGGGGGCGTCGGCGTCAGAACGTCAGTGCAGCCCCGGCGAAGGGTCCGTCAAGGGAGTCGCCCGAGGAATGTGTCCAGCGATACCCGCCGCGTACCGCGAACCACTTCACGTGCATGAGAACACCTATCTCATGACTGGACAGACCGTCGCCGATGTCGATGAACTCGCCGCGATACTCGAATCCGACATGGTGGTCGGGGACCCAGCCGCGTAGCGCCAGGCTGAAATCGAAGCCCGTCTGACTGTCCATGCCGTCGAGCTCGGCGCCCCCGAAGCCGGCGTCCAGTTCCATGTTCTGCGTGAGCGGGATGCGCCAGAGCAGCATCAAGCTTGAAAGGTCGAGCGTGTCGTTGGGGTCGTCTTCCATGTAGTGCGTCATGCGTC
Organism: uncultured Victivallales bacterium; assembly: GCA_964555035.1. Lineage (GTDB taxonomy): Bacteria > Verrucomicrobiota > Kiritimatiellia > UBA8416 > CAYOBW01 > CAZKRK01. The sequence continues at coordinate 6,773 of CAZKRK010000390.1, forward strand.
CGCGCAGGGCGAGGGCGCTGTACCCGAGCTCGAGGCCGTAGTCGTAGGCGGTTACATCGTCTTCCACGGCCTGCCAGGCAAAGTCGAAGCGCGCGATCGGCATGATCGGATTGCCGGGGATTGGCTTGTATTCGACCCGCGGCACGTCGTTTGTGCCGCTCGGTGGGGGCGGAACAGCGCGCGGTGGCGCGTCGATGTCATGGTGGTAGTGGTGGTGGTGGTAGTGGTGAAACAAGCAGTCGTGGTGATGCCGGCAATACCAGCAGCTGTGGTAATAGTAGGGACTGGTGTAGTAGTACGAACGTGACCGCCTGCGTCGCGAAGAGGACGATCTGCTCTCGAACGAGCCGAGCGATCTCGAGCTGTCGGACGAATCCGAAGACGACTCCGACGACGAATCCTGAGACGACGCGGACGACTTGGAACCTCCCACCGACTTCTCGAAGGAGTTCAACTTGCCGGCATGGGACGGCATTGCCACGGCCGCGAGCGCCATGACAACGCCCGCCACAACGATCTTCTTCCGCATATGGTCATGTGTCTTCATCACACTGACAATATACTACGCGCGGCAGCCGAACGCAACGATCAATGAACGGAGGGTACGCGTAGGGCGCATCTGCGATTGGTTGCACTTGCTGAGTGGCCCCCGCCGGGCTTGCTCACTCTCCGCTCGCCCTTGCCCTTCCGCTCCG
>CAZKRK010000391.1:0-7448 GCA_964555035.1 uncultured Victivallales bacterium
CGGTCGCTTGTAGGCGCAAAGCCTGGCGCCACCCGGCGGCAAGCGCCGGGGAGCCCACGCACCCTCCGGTGGCAAGCAGTGCTGGGGCAGAATCCCCGGTGCTTGCCACCGGGAAGCTTCAGGTTCCTCGCCTACAACGCAGCCGCCCCACCCCTCCCGGCTCCCCGCCCCTTGCGGGCGGGTGGCGCCAGGTTTCTGCCTCCCCGCTATTCCTCGTTCAAAGCCATGCGCTCACGAGTAAAGACAACCTGCTCCTTGAGGCAGGTCACGTACTTCTCCGCCTCCGCGAGCTTCTTCTGTGCCGCGGGGGCGCCTGCCTCCGCCTCAGGCCGAAGCGTCGCAACGCGCTTCTCCGCATCGGCAAGCCAACTGGTTAGCTGATTGACCGTTTCCGCGCCGATCCCATCCAGATAGCGAGTCAGTTGTTGATCCAGAGACGCGGCCATTTCCGGATGCGAGAGTTTTGTCCGAATGCGCCGCGTTTCGCGGCGGGATGGGACAAAACCGCGGCGCATCCGAGCATTGTGTCCGAGGCGACTTTGACCTAGGTTGACATAAGCCAGAGGAACATTGGATGAACGCTTTTCGCAGCAGACGGATTGCTTCGTGCATCGGCGCGGCAGCCTGCTTCCTGCAACTGACCGCAGTCGCGGCTCCGCCGTGGACCGATTACTGCAGGATGCTGGGCCGCGACATCGAGGGGAAGCAGTACGCGTTTATCGCCGGGAATCACATGTACTTCACGCACACGGGCAAGGGCTACGAGATGTACCCGCACACCCAGACCGCGATCAACAACTTCATGGGCCTGCACCTGTGGGATTCCTGGGTCTACACCGCCATGGGGTCATGGGTCGCCGATCGCGACGCGTGGGGGTATGGCAACGTGCTGTCGTGGAAGTTCATGGTCCCATTCAAAGACAAGAACAACGGGCTCCCCGACAACTTCGGAACCACCTGGTACTCGCCCGGCGTCCGGATGAACTTGGTCGGCAGTGTCGAGCTGTCCTGGGACATGTACCTCAAGTCGGGCGATCGCAAGTTCCTCAACACCGTCTACAACGAGCTCTTCCGCCCGCTCTACTGGGACAACAACGGCCCGATCACCGACCTGGTCCTCAAGCGTCTTGCCGGCGTCCAGTACTCGATTCCCGACCAGACGTTCACGGTCCGCGAGCACATGCCGGAAACGTGGGATTTCCTCGACGTCCAGGTCCCGATTGCGCAGAACGACGATGTCGATTGGGTGCAGGTGCGAGTGGAACAGAGGCAGACGAAGCGAGGCGTGCGCAAGAGCGTATCGGTGAAGAACAACCCGCTCAGGAAACTGGTTATCGAGCCTTGGCTGGCCGATCGCGACATCGTCTCGAGCGTTCCGGACGCAGCCACATCGCCGCCCGGACACCACCGCTTCGCATACGCCGACACCCGCGACAAGAGCTTGGTCCTGGACCTTGGCGAAACCAAGGTCGTGCGTAGAACGCTGGCGGCCCTGACCCCAAGGGAACGGATCTTCGGCGAGTCGATGGCGGTCAACGTGGTCAACCTTGAGCCCAACACCACACTCCACTATTCGACGGACGGCCGCGACCCCGGCGCCTCGTCACCGGAATGCAACGGTCCAATCACCCTCACAAAGACGACCAACCTCAAACTGCGCGCGTTCACCAGGGATGGCGTCGCGCGGTCTCCGATGAGCGTGACGTTCACGAAGGCAGAGCTGCTGCCGGCATCCTCGCCCGAATCCACGCGGCCGGGGCTCTCCTACCAGCTCTTCAGAGGGAAGTGGAAGCAGATCCCCGACATGAGCAAGCTCGAAGCAGACAGGACGGGAGTTGCCGAGGACTTGAACGTCGCCGACATCGCCGGTCAAAGGGAAGACTTCGCGACGCAGTTCAACGGCTTCATCAAAGTGCCCGAAGACGGCCTCTACGACTTTACGGTTCGCTCCGACGACGGTTCGCGCCTGGTGATTGACGGCCAGACGGTCGTTGAGCTGGACGTCCTCTGCGCACGCGACGCGTGGTCGGGCGACGGCATGATCGCGTTGAAGAGAGGCTATCACAAGATCCGGATCGACTACTTCCAAGCGGGCGCCCACATCACGCTGCGGATTCGCGCGTCGGTTAACGGTGGGCCGCACACACCCGTCCGGCCCGACATGCTTTTCCATGGGGAGGGCAAGTAGTTGGCGAAACGCCCGCCAATTCAACCTGGAGACGGCGGTCCTCCGCCGTTGCGAGCAGAAGTTGAGCACAGATAGAAACAGAAATGAACGAAGTGCTCTCCGTATTTCGGCATGTGCACTCTCGCTTGCTCGTAACGGCGGAGGACCGCCGTCTCCAGGCCCTTTTCGGACAACGGCTGATTGTGGCGCCGACCACTGCCGCATTGCGCGGCGGAAGCGTAGACACAATTCGGGTTGCGGAAGACCTATTGCGATCGCGTTGCTCCTGTCGATCGGCAGCATCCTGGCCGAGGACGTCACGTTCCGCACCACGGACTTCGCGCCCGCGCCCGACTCTGCGTTCAGCATCGACGGCAAGGCCCAACTCGCGGTCTACCACGCCTTCTGCCGCAAGTATCCCAGCATCAAGCCGGAGGGCAACCCCCTCGGGCTGCAGTTCGAAGGTGCGGCCGGCGAGGCGCCGCTGTTGATGTCGATTGCCGGCGGGACAGCGCCGAACGTGATCCACGTGAACGGCCGCCAGTCGGGCAGCTACATCGAACGCAAGTTTCTGCTGCCGCTGGACGAGTTCGTGAACCAGGAGATCACCGCCGAGGAAGCGAAGAGGAACGGTACGTTTGATCCCGACGTGATGTATGCCGACGAGCTGCGTGAGCGCGTACGCCCGCAGGTTTGGGATGCGGTTTGCCGCACGGGCGACGATGGCAGGAAACATGTATACTTCCTCCCCTTCCACTACATGGTTCGCGCCCTCGCCTACAACAAGGTCCTGTTCCAGGAGGCCGGACTGGACCCGAACACCGACTATCCGAAGACGTGGGACGAGCTGCTGACCACGGCCCGGAAGCTGCACCGGCCGGAGGAGGATTCCTTCGGCATGCTGGTCGACACGACCGGCGGCGCGAGCTGGATCTCGCTCCCGTTCTTCCTGTCGATGGGCTCGCAGATCGTCGTGCAGGATCCGCAGAGTCGCCTTTGGCGCGCGGCGTTCAACGATCGCGGATCGGTCGAGGCGGCCGATTTCTACCTGCAGCTTGTGGAAGGCCCGTGGCAAGACGGTTCCGGCAGAACGCACTTCGGGGCCGGACGAACCCGCGACGCCTGGCATCTCTGGGACAAGGGCCGGGTCGGGATGGTGTTGCTCTACATCAACGACATGCTGATCAACCTCGACTCGCACCTGTCGTCATTGAACGTGGAGGAAGTCGGTATCGTCCCCATTCCCGAGGCGCCGAACGGCCAGTCCGTTACCGAGCTGCACATGCGCGGACTGGGTATCTGCGCCACCACCAGGGACCCGGAGACGATCAGGGCTGCCTGGAAGTTCACCCGTTTCGTCGGCAGCCCGGAAGCCGAGCGCGAGATTGTGCGAACCTACGTCGAGAACGGTTACGGCGGCTTCATCAACCCCGAGAAGCTGAAGCAGTTCGGCTACGACGAGTACATCGATTCTGTTCCCACACAGTGGGCGCAAACGCTCGCGTATTCGCTCGAGCACTGTGCACCCGAGCCCTACGGCAAGAACTGCCAAGTCTACATTCTGCGCGCCAGCAAGCCTCTCGAGGCCGCACTCGACGAGAACCTCCCGCGCAACACCAACCGGGAACAACGACTGGCGCGGCTTCAGGTCCTGTACGACCAGGCCGTCGCCGACGTGAACGAGAAGATGCTTGGACGCATCCCCGACGACGTGATGAGTTTCCGCCGTAGAGTGGCTGCGGCCGTGATCCTCGCCATGGCCGTGGCGTTCGTGGCCCTGTTTGCCCACGTCTGGCGCCTGTTCACCCCGAAGGCCGCCGTAACGACTCGCCGCGGGACATGGGACAGGCGGCGTCTCCTCGCGTACCTGATGCTGGCGCCGGCCATCGCAACGATTCTCGTCTTCAACTACTACCCGCTGCTCCGCGGTGCGGTGATGGCGTTTCAGGACTACAATGTCATGGGCGGATCGGAGTTTGTCGGCCTCGACAACTTCGCAATGGTCCTGTTCGACGGCATTTTCTGGCTTTCGCTGCTGCGCACCGGCGAGTACGTCATGTGGTGCCTGTTGCTGGTGTTCATCCCGCCCATCCTTCTTGCCATCATCCTGAGCGAGATTCCGCGCGGCAAGGTTCTCTATCGTGTTCTGTATTACCTGCCGGCAGTCGTCTCGGGCCTGGTCGTGATGCTCATGTGGAAGATGTTCTTCGATCCGTCCTCCTCCGGCATCTTCAACCAGGTCTTGTCCCTCATCGGCATCGGGCCGCAGCGATGGCTCCACGACAAGTCACTGGCGATGGTGTCGATTGTTCTCCCGCTCGGCTGGGCGGGCATCGGACCGGGCAGCCTGATTTACCTGGCCGCGCTCAAAACCGTGCCTGAGGATCTCTACGAAGCCGCGGCGATCGACGGTGCCGGCTTCTTCCGCAGAGTCCGGTACGTGACCCTGCCGACGATCCGCGCGCTCATGTTGATCCAGCTCATCTTCGTTCTCATCGGGTCGTTCCAGTCGGCTGACAACGTGCTGGTCATGACCGGCGGCGGACCTGACTACGCGACCAACGTCGTAGGACTCGAGATCTTCTACAACGCCTACGTCTACCTCAGGTTCGGAACGGCCATCGCCATCGCGTGGCTCTTGGGATTCCTGCTCGTGGGCATGACCATGTTTCAGATGCGCAGGATTGCACGCATGGAGTTCAAGACAGCGGGGAGTGTATAGTGCCCATCATCCTCAAACCCGAACGTCGCAACATCCGAACGCGCCTGATCGTCGGCGTGATGTACGTATTGCTGACGATGGGTGCGTGCAGCATGGTCTATCCCTTCCTGCTCATGCTCTCCGGATCGACCAAGAGCCGCGTGGACGCCAATGATTTCGACATGTTCCCGCGGTATCTGCATGACCTCTCGTCGCTCTACCGAAAACACGTCGAGGCCAAGTACAGCGAGAACCTGCAGCTCTACCTGCTGACAACCGGCGACCCCGCCCGGAGCTTCAAGACAGTTGCTCCGCCGGACACGTTCAAACCGGCACTCGTCGTCGATTGGATTGCGTTCCGGGACGGTGTGAAAGTGCCGGCGTCCTGGTACGTGGTCGGCTACGGGCCGACGCTCGAGGGGAAGATCATCCAGGAGAACGAACGCGCGTTTCGTAACTTCATCCGTGAACGTTGCGGCAATGACCTTGCCCGGTTCAAGTCGGAGTTCCGCGAACCCATTGAGAACTGGTTCTTCCTCAAGTTCGCCCAGGAGCGGCTGACCGACCGCAAATACCAGCTCAGCGGCACGCCGCTCACCAAGGCGTTCTACGAGTTCAAGCATACGGTTCCGACCGCCGACCGCATCTACGCATCCTGCAACGGCGCATACGCGAAATACGCTGAGTTGAAAGGCGTGAAACAACCGGGAACGCTGGAGAGCACGGGATCGTCAGACGTGTGGAGCAGCTATGTCAGGCATTCACTGCACCCACAGTTCGTAACCGTGGCCGAAGCCGGTCGTGTTCGCTGGACAGCGTTCCTGAACGAGAAGCACGGCAACATCGGGAATCTCAACAGACTCTACGCCGGCGAATTCAACGCGTTCGCAGACGTCCCTTTCCCCAATGATCGAGTTCACGCATCGGCCGAGCTCACGGATTACCTGCTGTTCGTCTCCAGCCCGGAGCACATCCCGACGGACCTGCTGCGCATCGACACACCCGAGATCCGCTGGAGCAGTTTCCTGCGGAGCAAATACGAGACGCTCGATTCGCTCCAGACAGCACACGGCCGCATCTACTCGTCGTTCGCCACCGTCCCCATGCCGCAACGAGAAGCCGACTACCAGCACTGCATAGCGAACAGCGGCGCCTTGAAACGGCGATTCATGTGGCGCAACTTCCAGATGGTCTTCGAGTACATCCTGCTATATGGGCACGGGATCCGGAACACGCTGATCTACTGTGCCCTGTCGATTGCCCTGGCCCTGCTCGTGAACCCGCTCGCGGCTTACGCGCTGTCACGCTACAACCTGCCCAGCCAGTACAAGATCCTCCTGTTCCTCATCGCCACCATGGCGTTCCCGGGCGTGGTGACGATGATCCCGAATTTCCTGCTTCTGCGCGACCTGGGCCTGCTCAACACGTTCGCCGCGTTGTTGCTGCCGGGCATGGCCAACGGCTACGCCATCTTCCTGCTGAAGGGGTTCTTTGACAGCCTTCCGAAAGAGCTCTTTGAAGCCGCCGACCTTGACGGCGCCACCGAGTGGCAGAAATTCTGGATCATCACGATGAACCTCTCCAAGCCCATCCTGGCCGTAATCGCCCTCGGCGCGTTCAACGGCGCGTACGCCAACTTCATGTACGCCTTCATCCTGTGCCAGGACAGGAGCATGTGGACGCTGATGGTGTGGCTCTACCAGCTCCAGCAGTTCTCGTCACAGGGCGTGGTCTTCGCGTCGCTCATCGTGGCGGCCATCCCAACGCTGTTGGTTTTCGTCCTGTGTCAGAACATCATTATCAAGGGCATCGTCGTGCCGACGGAAAAGTAGGACGGCGCAGGAGCACCGCCCTACGGAGCTTCGTGCGTCCGCCGGCCTCGTCGGACACGTTCCAGGAAGGTCGACAACCCGAGGAACTGTCAAAAGTCTTATGAATAGTATGAAACGAGGATCGTCGATCTCTGGCCATGCTTGAAAGGTCGGAATCCGCGTCAGAACGGGAGATTAGGGCGAAAGATTAAGGCGAAAGATTAGGGTTGAGAAGTATGGAGCGTTACTTCCCTCATGAACGGCTTGATGTCTATGGTGTTGCTTTGAGGTTCGCAGCTCTTGCGGACGGACTGCTCGCCACATGGACATCTTCCTGGGCAGTGCATGGTCAGTTTGACAGGGCCGTTGAGAGCGTTGTGACCAACTTGGCCAGGGCCGCGCGCCTTCGCACCACCGACGCTGGGGTTTACAGCACTGAGTGTTCGCTAGGTTCTGTTCTACTGACGACAAGCCTGACACTGAATATCGCGGAGGGTAACGGACGGTTCTCGAAGGTTGATCACCGTAAGTTCCTTGGCACTGCGGAGGACGCAGGAACCAAGCTTGCCGCCTACCTGGATCTGCTTGCACCTGCGTCGCTGGTAGACACTGAACGAATCAAGTGCTACCTGCGTGAAGTCATGGCTATGCTGTCTGGGCTGAGAGGGTATCTGGATGGATAGCGCAAGAGGAGAGACGAATCGCCCCTAATCTTTCGCCCTAATCTTTCGCCTTAATCTCTGGTTGCGGGGGTCGTGGCGGGTAAAGA
>CAZKRK010000392.1:0-4369 GCA_964555035.1 uncultured Victivallales bacterium
TACTCGAGATCCCTCGACTCCGCTACGCTCCGCTCGGGATGACAGGTCGTCTGCCAAGGGGGCATCCGCCGGCAAGTCGTCTACGGGGAGAGATGGCGAGGAGGACGGGCGGATTGTCTTTGCCGGAAAAAAGTGCGATCATCTGCCTGGTACTCTGTCCCCGATTCAACCTCCAAGAAAGAGGAAAGAACAGGTCCGCGAGAAACGTCCTATTGTCAAGGAGGGGGAGTCAGCATGACCACACTGCGCGATACCGATTTCGTTCTCCTCACCCTCTTGTCCGTAGCACTGGCCGCGTCGCAGGCGTCGGCCCTATACATGCCGGATCCGCGGCGCTCCAGCTACGAGGTGCCGGACATCCTGAAACTGCCGGACCGCATCGCCCTGGACATGCGCTTTCGACCCCTCGACATTGAAGCCGAGAGCGAGGTCTACCCCACCATCGTGCCGGGATTCAGGGGCCACGCGTCCACCAACGCCGAGCCGAAGGCAACGCCGCCCGACGCGTTCACAAAGAGTCTCGGCCTTGCACCCGGCAAGGCGCTCTACTGGCGCATCCCCCTGCCTGCTTCGGAACGATGGGTTGCGGTCGAATACGACCGGGATCGCCCGGCCACACTCTATGTGGACCTTGACCGCGACGGGAAGCTCGCCGACGGCGAGGGAGTCGTCCCGTTTGACACGACGACGCACTTCACGGTCCCGCCTTTCAGGCGCAAACGTGAGGGATGGGTCGACTTTGACATCAAGCTCTCCCTCGAAGCCACGCATCGGCCCGACAGGGAGGTAGACCCGACAGTCTGCTGGTTTTCGTTTCGACGTCTCGGACGCGGCTACGCCCGCCGCATACCGAAGTCGGGTCCCCCCGGTTGGACCATGCGCGACGGAGTGCCGGACGATCCCTTCTCGCGCGCCGTCGACGTTGGCGACCGGACACCCATCTACTCAAAGATCCAGGTCAAGGATCAGGAGCAGTGGAGCGTTGTCTCATTCGAAGACGGGATCGCTCAAACCCTGTTCTTCGATGTTGACGCGGACGGCAGACTTGCGAAGTCCGAGGCCTATGCCCACGAGTTCCACGAAGCACGGTTTGTCTTGCCGACGTTCACGTTCCCCTCACCAAAATGTGCACGGCACCCGTATAGGCTCGTCGTGTACGTCAAGGGCCGCCAGACGCCGGCCTGTTGTCCGGGCGGCGTATGGGAAGGACCGATCAAGCTGGAAGAGAAGACCTATCGCCTGATTCTCTTCGACACGGACCTGAACGGGAGCTTCTCGGACCTCGGCCAGGACAGCTACACGTTCTTCTCCGGAAAGGGACCTATCCCAATCCTCGACGAGGTGATCGGTTTCGGCTCAACGCTCTCGATTCCGACGCATACCCTCAGACAGCCGACCCAGATATCGGGGGTCAACATCTTCAACATGCAACCGCTCGACATCTCCGCCGACGACCCCGAAACCGGCACTGTCGTCCTGACGCGTGACACGACGGCATGGGGCGCACTCAGCGTAGCGCTGGGGAGGCGAGCCGATACCGTGTTCACGGCGGGCAAACTGAACGTGGGCAAATCGGACCGCCGCGACATCCATTTCCTGCTCGACCTGGCAGCGCCCGACCCTCACATGATGCCGGCCTGGACGTACTCAATCCGGTACAGCCAGCTCAGCTACAAGGGCAAGACAGGCGACACCTGGAAAACCGACTGTCGTGGCGGAGACTTCACGATTTCGCCCGTCAAGACGCATACGCTGAACCTGGGCGAATTCACGTTGCACGTCCGTTCGAAGGACCTCCCGGAGGACCGGCAGACGCCAACGATCACCCGCGGCTCGGAACTGGAACTGACCCGCGAGATCACCGGACCGTTGGGAGAAGTCTACACGCGCTTCAGGAACGAAACACAGAAGAAGTGGATCGGCTCCACGTTGCGTGTTCTCGATCCCGCGGGCAAAGAGCTGGTCGTCGAGTCCCTGGGATATGGGTGACGCGGCGTCCGCGGGTTTTCGTGGAAAACCCACCAAGTCCGGCCCGGCCGCTACACCGTCGTCATCACCCAGGACACCGGGCCGATCGCGGGTGTGATCGAAGGACGCAAAGAGATCGTCATCGCTGAGTGATCGCTGCAAACCTTCGATCCCCGCCTGTCATCCCGAGGGCCGGCAAACGTAGGTCCGATTTGCAATCGGACCCAACCCCCGCTGGTTGCCTCAGATCACGCCACGGGCGACCAGATCCGACCGGAGTGGGGTCCGATTGCAAATCGGACCTACGTTTGCCGCACATCCGTCGAGCATGCATCCGGCAAAATGAAACCCTGGGGACAGGTCAGACACCCAACCACCCAGGCTCCCTGAAGGGGAGCACCGTCCTTCTCGCCGCGTTCGGATGTAGCTCCCCTTCAGGGAGCGGGGCTTCGGGTGGTGCGTGCGTTGCCCCGGCGATCCTCGTCGGGCTGTGATGTTGCTCGCCTTCAGCATTCCTCCCGTTCGCCTGTTCCTTCTGTTCACTATTCGTCTGCCCCGCCCGCCTTCTTCTGGCCGAAACGGTGTTCGGTCCCGTTCAGCAAGCGGCGGATGTTGCCGCGGTGGCGCCAGATCGCCAGGACGGCCAGGACGGTCAGGGCCCAGGGCACGAGCAGATTATCGCTGCCGTAGAGCAGCCACGCGGCAACGGCAATCGCGACTGCGGCGGAAACCGAGCCCAGCGAGACGTAGCGAGTGCTGAAGGTGACGGCAGCCCATACGGCCAACCCGATCCCCACCGCGGCGGGCGCCATGCCGAGCAGGGCGCCGGCGCTGGTGGCGATACCCTTGCCCCCCTTGAACTTCAGATAGACGGGATACACGTGCCCGACTACGGCGAGGCAACCGCAGACGACGGCAACGGTTACCGGCCCGGGAGCACCGTCCTGCCAGAGGGGCAGCAACGGAAAACAGAATGCCGGCAGGAATCCCTTGAGGGCATCGCACACAAACGTCAGTACCCCCCACGACTTGCCGACGATTCTGAAAACATTCGTTGCCCCGATGTTGCCGCTACCGGCCTCGCGGATGTCGATTCCACGCGCGCGGGCTACGATGAGGCCGAACGGAACGGCTCCCAGGAGATAGGATACAAGTGCGCATCCTCCCAATGTCAGTGTGGGGCTCATGACCAAACCTCTGTATCGGTACGGCGGACGGCAGACAGCCTGTGCCCCAGAAACGTGCCCGGAACGTCAGCTTTCGTCCTCTTCCGGAAGACCGGCTTCATACTCGTAGAGATCCATCAGTCCCTCGAGATCGCTCATGTCATCCGGCTTCATTTCAACAATCCAGCCCTCGCCGTACGGGTCTGAATTGATTAGTTCGGGCGAACCCAGCAGGTCCGTGTTGATGGCCACAATCACACCCGAAATGGGCGACCGCAGGTCTTGAGCAGAATTCAGAGATTCCACGACGCAGACCTCTTCATCCACATCGTAGTGGTGGTCGTCAGGCTCGGGCAGCTCCACAGCGATGATGTCGGCCAGTTGGTGCTGGGCATGGTCACTCAGCCCCACGCGTACGGTGTCTTCCTGGAGCAGCACCCACTCGTGCGTATGCGTGAACCTCATGTCGGCGGTATCGCTCATTCTGCATGTCCTCGTCCGCGGCAAGTTGGTTAGCGGATGCCGCTTCCGTCGCTTTCTACTCATCGGGAATCGACGCCCTTTTACATGAACGCTCACCAACGTCAAGCAACTTTCTGCATTCGGCACATTTCATCTGCGAGCGCCCAGCAATTGCATGAGATTGCTGAAGGTGTCCGTCCACAGAACAGGCTTGCGATCGGAGACTGCTCGCGCGTGGCCAATCACGTCGGGATGCTTGAAAAAGGCGTCGTCACGGCTCATCAGGTACCAGCTTGACGGCACGCGGTACGGGGGCTCGGCCGAAGCGCGAATCCAGGCGCCGTGCATGTCCAGGTGCGCCGCGATTCCTTCCATCAAGGGCAGGAAGTTGACGAAGCGGTTCGAGATGTTGACTGCGATGATCGCGTGTTCGTCCCGCAGGTGCCGCACGTACATTTCGAAAGCCTCGCGAGTGAGAAGATGCACCGGCACGGCGTCGCTGGTGAACGCGTCCAGCACCAGCACATCGAACCGTTGTCCCCCGTCGGTCACCAGCTCATTCTGGAGGCTGAGACGGGCATCTCCCGGGACGAGCTCGACCACGCCGGAACAGTCGCCGAGATAGTTGAAGTCCCGCTCCGCAATCTCGATTACAGCCGGATTGATCTCGTAGAAGCGGATCAGGTCGCCCTCGCGCGCGTATGGGGCCAGCCCGCCCGTTCCGAGCCCCGTAACGCCGATACGCAACGGCCGATGGCCACGCCCCCCGCGAC
>CAZKRK010000392.1:4469-7444 GCA_964555035.1 uncultured Victivallales bacterium
CCCGCGACACAAGGTCGCAGCGGGCGTGGCGCAACCGGGGATGATACTCCATCGCGCACCAGATGCCGCTGCCCTCGGCATAGTAGGCCACCGGACGTTGCCGGGTTTCCAGGGAATGAAACTGGATGCCGTGCGTGATGCGGCCGTGCGTGAGCACGCGCATGTGTCTGACAGGATCGTCGGCATGCCTGTCCCACACCTTGACGACCCCGAAGAAGTTTCTGGCGATTCTTACGGCATCGCGATTGCCGTCGCGCACGCGATGCAACATCCAGGCCTCCGTGGCCAGCAGAACGATCGCGAGAAGCAGGCGAGGCCACTGCCGCGACTGCAGAAATGCAGTTCCGCGGCAAGTGCGTGCCACCACGGCCGCCAGGACCGCGGCAACCGCGAGCCGAAAGAGGCGGGGATACGCCGCCGGTGCCGGAAACGCGAAATGGAGCAGCAGATACGACAGGATGAACAGGGCGGCGCAAGCCTGCCATGGGTCCCCGCGAAAGAGGAACGACTGCTTGTCGCGCACGAAGACGAGTGTCACCAGCACCCATAGCACGCACAGCGCAATGTGCAGTTCCCAGAAGTCGGGCAGGACCATGGGCGCCACAAGCGCAACGAGAGTTCCGCCGATGGCGCCGCCGGCCGCGACCATGAGATAGAAGGAGGTCAAGTGTCGCGGGGCCGGTTTCAGGCGTGCCAACTCACCGTGCCCGAGCATGCACATGACAAAGAGCAACGCGGTCAGCGAAACCAGGTGAAAGCCAATCGGCAAGCCGGGCCCGCGCGAATTGACGATCAGGGCCGCGAGGGTAACCGTCACGGCCAACAGGGCAAACACGCGACGAGAGTACCAGCGCGGACTGTCAAAACAGATGATGAACGAGAGCAGGTAGAGGACCAGGGGCACGACCCACAGAAAGGGCACTACGGCGATTTCCTGGCACATCTCGCTGGTGACCGACAGCAGCAGCGCGCAGCTCGCCACGGGGATGAACAGCCAGAGCAGGCGCCGCGAAACGCCGACACGCGACACGGAAGCGTCGCCCGGCTCCGGAGTCCCCGCTTCGGCGAGCGGTTCCGCCGCTCCCGTGCTAACAGCCCCGAACCGCGCACATACCGCCGCCGCGGCGATGAACGAGACGTAAGCCACGCTCCAAAGCCAGATCTGGCGCGTGAGGTCGAGCAGAGGCTCAAACAGAAAAGGGTAGGTCACCAGTCCAAGGACCGACCCGGCGTTCGAGACGGCATACAGACGATACGGATTGCGGCCGCCCGCATCGGCGTACCAGCGCTGCAGCAGCGGGCTGGTAGCGGCGAGCATGGCAAACGGGAGCCCGATCGTCAGACCGAGAAACGAGAGGATCGCGATGATGGGACTCTGCGTGTCCCCGACATTGCGAAACATACCGTCGGCGAGAAAGGGGCGCCCCGCAAGAACGGCCGATGCGACCGGAACGGCCAGGGACGCAAACAGCAACGTCACATGAAGGCGCTTGCCGGTGACGGATGAAAAGGCGGAAGCCAGGCCGTGCGCGTAAGCGTATCCAGCCAGCAGTGCCACCTGGAAGAACATCATGCACGTGGCCCAAACCGCGGGCGTTCCTCCAAACCACGGCAGGAGGAACTTGCCGACAATGAGCTGAACCTGGAAAAGAAGAAACGCGGAGATAAAGGTGGTTATGGCATAGCTCATATCATCCACGGCACGACGATCGCGCCTGACAAAACGTGACAGCCGGGTTCTTTCGCGCGCGACCGCCTGGCGGGTCCCGGTCCGCCGGAGTTACTTCAGTTCCTTGATCCGAATGTTGCGCCAGCGGACCTGCATCGGTTCGCTCCGTTTGCCCACGCCGTGTACCTGGAGCCCGATGAAGCCGGTGGCGGTCATATCGTCCGTGAGCTCGGCGCGCGGTTCGTCGTTCAGAGAAGTGCGAATGCTGCTGCCTTTGCACGCGATGCGCACCTTGTTCCACTCGCCGTTCTTCCAGGCCTTCCTGCCCTGGGCGGAGAACTTGGCGCACAGCTCTTTGTCTTTCTTTGACGGATAGAGCCAACCGCGGCGTCCTTCGTCGTAGATGCCGGCCGACCAGTCGCGCTCCTTGCCTTCGTCCTCCAGCTCGCACTGGTAGCCGTGCACACGGCCGTTCTTGTAGTCCGGCTTGCTGTTGCTGCGGAACTGCACGCCGGAGTTCATCGTAGGACTGGCCTTGAACTCGAACTCCAGGACGAAGTCCCCGTACAGTTTCTCGGTGCAGAGAAAACTGTTGGGCGTATTCGGCACGCTCGTCCCGACAATGGCTCCGTCCTCAACGTGGTACTTCGCCTCGCCACCCTTCTGCGTCCATCCGGTCAAATCCTTGCCGTTGAAAAGCGACACCCAGTCTTCCTCGGCGTGGACGGAGGTGAGAACGGAAGCGACAGCGACGGCGACGAATGTGATCTGTTTCATGAGAACTCCCCGGTTGGTTGAATGCGCGGACTTGTAGCACAAGCCGCTCGCAAGGGCAAGAACGCGTCCCGGGACACCAGGGGCGCATCTGCCGTTTCCCCGGTTGCGACCGTAGCCGTATTGACATATTGTGGACCTTGTTCGGAAAGGTAGCGCAAGCGAGGATGCAACATGGAGACGGTGCACAGCCACGTGATTGTCCAAACAACGATGGACTCAACGAACGCCGCGGACGAACTGGCCGCGGCGATCGTGGCCAGCCGGCTGGCGGCGTGCGTTCAGCTGGTCCCCATCCGGAGCATCTACCACTGGCAGGGGAAGGTGGAACAGGCAGACGAACTCCTGTTGATGGCCAAGACGCGACGCGAGCTGTCAGACCGGCTGGGTGCCTTCATAGCCGAGAACCACTCGTACGAAGTGCCTGAAATCGTGACAGTGCCGATCGTCGGCGGCGGCAAACCCTACCTGGCATGGATCGATGCCGAGACGGCAGCGGGCAAGGGAAAAGCGGATCGGGCGGAGGCTCGGG
>CAZKRK010000393.1:0-7443 GCA_964555035.1 uncultured Victivallales bacterium
AACCATGTCCTTTGGAATATGTTTCGTCCGGGTCTTTCCCTCGATCTTGGTTGTCAGGTTGTAGGCTTCGACCTTGAGCCCCTTCGTCGAGACCGACCCGATCAGAAAATCGAGATGGTCGGTGATCTGCCTGACCAGTCGATCCCGCCTCTTCATCAGAACCACAACGTTTGCCATCCTTGCCCCCTTTCGTGTATAGGCGTATTACTACGCCTAATATCAGGCAAAAAAAAAAAAGAAAGCAACAACTTTCTCGCCCCGTCTTCATCTTTTTCACCTGCAATCCGCTAAACTGTTACGGGAACAGGGTCAGGGGAACAGGGTCAGGTCTCAACACTCAACATTCAGGCGAAAGCCGACCGCTCGAGTGAGGACTGAGTCAGTCGTTTTCCTGCTTAGCTGCTTGCCGTTGTCCCGCTCTGTGTCCCCTTGCGCGCGCGCCGGTTGCCGGCAGCGACGGAGGTGGTCGCCCGTCCTATTCCCCCCTGTCACTACGGCAGCTTTCGCAGCCTCGTGCCAGGCCCATACCCTCGTTGCGCCCCCATGCGCAACGCCCCAGTGGAATGCTCCCGCATGTTCCCCCGGTCGCGGGCACCATCCCGCCGCCTGACATAAGCCTACTTGATTATGCGATGTGAACCTTCAGGCCCCTTCACCCCGCCTGAAGAACCACACCGCATAATCAGGCTTGATGCTCACCGGCGGGAAGCGCCCGCGCCCCGTCGGAATCGTCCCGTCGCCTGGTCAACGGCTCGTCGGGTTCACCTCCTCGCACGTTCCTCCGTGGCCGTGCCGCTTCCGCCGCCCCCTTGATAGACCCCGCACAGCGGATGTCTCGAATTGTCGGCAAATTGTCTCGAATTGTAACTATTTGCCTGTCCCCGGTTTCCCGCAAGGGCTCATCTCAATGTGCGTGTCGGCTATCGGTTGGATCTTCATTACATCCCCAATTCAGAGAAGCGTATCGTATCAGAGCCCTTTTGGATTTCCAATCTCGCGGGCGGAGAACCGGCCGGTCGGGTTTGGCGAGACTCCGAAAGGTAATCGGATGGACGAGCGTCAACGCGGTGCGCGCGGGCTACGGAATGGGATGGCCAGGCACGGGAGGGAGTACCCGGAAATAGCCCTTGATGCAATTTGGGTTGCGAATGCAGATCTGGATGTGATCTTTGTCGCGAATCCCGGAGTCTTCGAAGACCGGCTTGCCTTCCGGGAATACCCCGCGAACGCTGTCGTAGGGTTTGTCTTCGCGTGACTCGTGGTATTCGTGCATCGACTCAATGACAGCGCAGTCGAGATATCGCAATAGAACATCACTCCCATCCCCTGCGGCCTTGTTCTTCGCAAGCTCCACGCCGCGAGACTCACTCAGCATCACGTACAGCGGATAGGCGTTCTTGAGGATTGCGAGGCATTTCGTATCTGTGAGGTTGAAGCAGTGCCCAAGGTCGAGGATGGCACCGAGAACAAACGGGTTCTTGATGACGGGTCTGCCCGGTCTCGGGTTCTTCTTCAGGGCGGTTGCGAAATCCAGTGCCCGCGCAGGACTGTTCTCCCAGAAATAGGAGCCGTGTCCGAGCCAGTCGTACTCGTTCTTGCTGGGCTTGAGTCGGTCCTTGCCGCTCAGGATTCGTTCGGCATCAACCTTGTCGCAGCCGTGGAATCCGAGGACGAAGGTGGGGAGGGAGGAATACACGCCTTACTTGTAGACGCTTCTCAGATTACCCGCAGGCGTAGCAATTCCGGCGTCAACGAGGAACTGGAGGGACTTTTCCTTGGAGGACGCGGTTTCCTTGGCGAACTTCCGCATATCGGCAAGATATCGCCGAAGCTCTCGGTCTGTCTTCGGTCTTTCGCCATTCTTCATCGCGCCTGCCTCCTGCTCACAGCCTAGTTTGAAGCCGTCCCTGACTGTGAACCTAGGATACGCCACGGCGGCGCGTAAGTCAATTGTGGACTATGGCATAACCGCAGACATAACGATGTCGTTATGCCGCAACGTTTGGAGCCCCGCACTCCTGCTTGTCATATTCTGCGTAAGCCATTCATGGGGACTGTGTTAGGGCGATGCCATGCATGTTGGCATGCCCCTTGCATATATCGATACATGTCAGCGAGGTGGCTGGCAAGCCAGCTTGGCAAGAGACCTCAGCCAGGTGAGGCCCAATCAGTATGGGATCAGACGAAAGGGAAGAACGATGAGCGTTTCTTTCAGTCCTCCAGCAGGTTCTGGTTTCACCCATGGCGACAGCATCCACACCTCCAGCGACCGTCACGCTCAAGATGAACACGCTGGCGAATGACCAGACCACGATCTACACCCACGGGGTGACGCTCGAGGACTCAGAGATCGCCTCTTCGCTGCTGGTTCGCTCCGTGCAGTACGGCGACTCCTCGGGCGAAGGCGACCGGATCGAGTTCACCTACAACCGCCAGGGGCAGGTGACTTCGCGCAAAGATCAGCTTGGCACGGTGCACGCATACGAGTACGATGGGCTTGGTCGTGCTGCCTGGGACAAGGTCACGGCTTTGGGTCCGGGGGTGGACGACTATGTAGATAGGATCTACACCAGCTACGAGGTTCGCGGCATGGTGGCCAAGTTGACAAGCATCTGGCATGGGGCCAGTCGTCCCGTTACCCGTAACGATGTCAAGTTGGAGTACAACGACTTCCGCCAGTTGGCGAGCGACGCCCAGGAGCACTCCGGCCCGGTCGACGGGAGCACTCCGAAAGTGCAGTACGCCCATGATGACGGCAGCGCTAACCAGGTGCGGTTGACGCAAGTGACTTACCCCAACGGGCGACAGATCGACTGCGGCTACGGCCCCTCCGGCGGTCACGACGACCACCTCAACCGCCTGCATGCGATCCGGGAAGGCGGTGAGGACTTGGCCCTGTTCCGCCACCTTGGGCTCGGCACCGTGGTTCAGAAGGACTACTGCGAGCCGGGGGTGCGCTATGACCTGTGGGGGGACGAGCCGGGAACATACACGGGTTTCGACCGGTTCCTGCGGGTCGCGGACCTCCTGTGGTACCGCTATCGGTACAACAGCTCCTCATCGAGTGCCGCTGGTGAAGATGAGCCGATCTCCTCCTCGTCCTCCTCGGGCCTCGACGAAGTCGTGCACATCAAGCACACCTACGACGAGAACTCCAACCGGCTGACGCGCAAGAACCTGGTGGCCGAGCGTTACGGCAGCCTCCAGGACCAGCTCTACACCTACGACAACCTCAATCGTCTGGTCGACATGAAGAGAGGTACGCTCAATGCCGGGCACGACGAGATAACGCAGACGAACTTCCAGCAGGCGTGGGGGCTTGACCAGGCGGGGAACTGGTCGCAGTTCGATGAAGGGACAGGATCGGCCTGGACGCTTAACCAGACACGCGGGACGAACAACGGCAACGAAATCGTCGAGATCGGCGCCGACACGGGGCAGACGGTGTGGGCCACACCGAGCTACGATGCGGCCGGCAACATGCTCCGGTTCCCAAAGCCTGAGACCCTGACCGCAAACTTCACAGGGGTGCACGATGCCTGGAACCGGTTGGTGAAGGTCAAGGGAGGCACACAGCTCCTGGTGTCGACACGTTCCAAATTGAGGTAAAGGTGAAGTTCAGCGCTGTCAAGTGTTTCAGCAGTGATCCGAATTGCTGGTTTGTGGAGTTCCAGTGGATCGAGATGAAAGGACGCTATCTCTACGATTCCCCTGCGGCGAAGGCCCACGAAGAGCTTCACGTGGACGATTACAGGAGACTAGCCTATGATGCACTCGAGTCCACCGCGAAGGTCTACGAGGGGCTATGTATGTCGTTCGACAGGGCAACATGCCACAAAGAACTTATCGAAGGTCCGGCCAGGGACTTTCACCTGCTGGACGCCAAACATTTTAGCATTGTTATCCGAGATACGACACTCAGAGGTATCTCGGAAGCAGACAGAAGAGAGTACCAAAGGCAGGAGAGAGACACACTGAGGCTGCGCGATGATAGCGAGAGGGCCTACGATGAGAAGAAGGAAGAATGCAATGCGCTTCCGTAGCCGACGCGTGGCCTGGACAGTGGGAGGATGCCTGGCCCTGCTTTCGCTACTAGGTGTGAGGGCGTTTCGTCTGTTCCATGGGGGGACGAAGCCTCTCGCCAAATGTGAACACTCCCTCTCACTATCGAGCGTCCTCTTCATGGAGACCAGGGCGGGGGTTCGGACAAGGACAGTTGTGGCTGCGGAACATCCCCATGAAGTCGCAGTGCTCTTGTATGACCAAAGCTCACCGTCAGGTCAGGTCGGACAGATTGCGGATGACGTGTACCTGTCGGTTCGTGAGCAGTTGGTTGATACAGAAAAGACGTGCGAGTCTGATCGCGCCACCCCGCCCTTCCGTGACCTGACAGGGGTCACCGTCGCCGTGACGGGTCGAGGAACGGATTTCACGCTCTCGGCGACCAGCGGCCCCGAAGCTGAGACGCTCAAACGTCTCGCCGTGGAACTGTTGACGAATACAACGTGGTCCAACACTGGTGTCCGGGAGGGCGGGAGAGGGGACAGGCAAATTGTCGGTGAATTGTCGGGGTTTCCTCAAACACCATTGCGGTAGGCGGTGGAGGAGTTGCGGAGGGATCGTCTCGTGGAGTCTGGTGAAGTGAGGATTTGTGGATCAGTTGCCGTTCAGCGCGGGATGAAGCTATTTGCCTGTCCCCGGTTTCCCTCCCGGGTTCGGGGACAGAAGCAGTTCTGCGTACGGCTGGAAGGTGTTCTATGCAGGGTACTTCCACGACTGTGACGGGCCGCGACGCGGATGCCATTTTCGGTGACGGTTCCGTTGATTGGTGCCGTCAGAACATATCATTGCACTTCATGCCAGGAACCAATGTGGTCTTGTACGTTGCTACGCCGATGCAGCAGACTGTCTTCAGACGCGTGTTTCGTTTGGCAGAGTGGGGCGAGCGGAAAGAACAGCATTGAGGGTCTCGTACGATGAAAGAAGCTGCAGCAACAGTGCGTACTACCGATACCAAAAGACCAAATGCGTCCGTCTACCGGCGTGTTTTCCAGACACAACTACTCCTGATTGTATCGACACTGTTTGGCTGTGTGCTTTCCAGTTCGCGGGAGATGTCGCGAGTGGACTGTCTCGGACATGTGCATGAAGTACAACGTTGCGTGGAAAGGCATGACCAGGCATTGAATCGACTGATCAGTCCGTTTCAGCTGAGCAGCATGTATACTGAAGGCACGAGCAAAGCGGGCAAGTTGTTGCGGGGCATCACAATAGCACCGGCAGTCCCTGGAAATGCCGAGAGTGAGACTGGTCGGTTGAGTTTCTCGGACTACTTTCAATCTCTACCAGAGCAGCAAAGAGAGCTGACTCACTCTGCTTTCCGAGATCTTGCAGGAGAGCTTCGGAAAGTTGGGTATGACGTCGGCTGCTCCAAACAACCTACGATGTTGTACATTCCCTTGACCCCAGAGTAGACCAAACGTGAAAGCAAAGTACCGCGGAATGATCACCATCGCTACACCCCGGGCCGGGGATCTATTGCACATGCAAACGATAATGAAGATAAGAGCGATCATCGCAGTGGGCCTTGGCTTTGCTCTTGGTGCGACAGGCTGCCGAACTCAACTGTACACTCGCAAATACCGAGTTCTGGACCCGAGCGTAATCTACTCAGAGGATGTGGTTTCGCGATTCGGGGAGCGGAAGAGGCCGTAGTGCCGCAGCGGGCATCTCACGTGTTTTCAGCTGAGGTTCTTCATCGCCGCTTTCAGACTGCCCCCACCCACCTCGCTTCCTTCATTTACTGCCTTGACGTATGCCGACTGGCGCTATACCGTACGGTATAACACTGGAGGGTATCATGAATCCATTCAAGTACGGCCAAGTAGTGAGTGAAGACGACTTCTGTCCTCGCCCGGAGTTGCTCAAGCAGATGGTTGGCTTCATCAAGTCAGGGCAGAACGTTGTGCTTCAGGGCGAGCGGCGGATGGGCAAGACATCTCTGATTTGCGAGGCAGTCCGAAAGGCGAAGAAGCATCGAATGGTGTATGTGGATCTGCTGGAGATCAAGACGGCGGATGACTTCGCCAAACGCGTGATCAAGGCCATCGTCTCAACCGAGGGACAGGCTGGCATGATGGAGAAGCTTGTCAAGGCCCTGGCCCAGTTGAGGCCCTCTATCTCTGTTGACCCATTCACCGGACGACCTTCTGTTTCCCTCGATCCGCGTGTCACACTCAGACCCGATTCGATTGAGGCGATTCTCGATCTACTGCAGGGAATGCGGAAGCGCAGAGCCATCACCGTTGTGTTCGACGAGTTTCAGGATGTCCTAAATCTCCCCGACTCTGAAGAGACCTTGGCGCTTCTGCGAAGCAGGGTTCAGTTCCACGGTGATATCCCATACATCTTCGCAGGCAGCATCCGCAACCGGCTGAGTGACATCTTCAACAGTCCTGACAGTCCCTTTTTCAAGTCGGCAATCGCCGTCGATGTGGACAGCCTCGATCCGAGTGTCTTCTCTGCCTTTCTGAAAGAGAGATTCAAGAAAGGGCGGCGCAAGATCACCGACGAGACCTTGAGCGAGATCATCTCGACGGCTGAGTCGGTTCCCGGCGACGTGCAGGAGCTCTGCGGAGCGCTCTGGGATACGACTTCGCCCGGGGATAGCATTACGCAGGAGTGTTTCCCGAGTGCATTCGAGCTGATCTTCTCTCGTGAATCCAAGGGGTACGAGGCAGTGTTGGTTCAGGTGACCGGGCAGCAACTCAAGTGCCTGACGGGGCTTGCGAGGCTAGGCGGGAAGTCTCCGCTGTCCGCGGCCTTTCTCGAAGGCGTGGGGATTACGCTACCCGCGTCGGTCAAGAAGGCGCTGAACCGCCTTGTGCAGATAAAGGTGATTTATCGCTATCAGGGCGAGTACAAGTTCATCAACCCATTCTTCAAGCTCTGGCTGCTATGGAAGAACTACTAGCCAACGGGGCTCATGGAAAGGCCGTGGCGGTGGTCAGAGAGCGAAGTGGTCGGCAAGAGATCGCAGGATGCAGGAGCGGCTTGACCGCCTGGCGGATGGGGAGCGAATCAGAGGATCAGTCTCGCGGCGGCCCTGCCGCACGCTCCCCCCGTCGTCAACCCACTTCGCCAAGGCTTCGTAGGTCAAGAGACTTTGGAGGGCAAGCGACTCTTTCTCCTGAAATTGGAAAGCGGGCGGGGAGTCAAGAAAACCGGGCTGTTTCACGCGGTCGCGCGTCAGATGGTCGCCCTGCCCGACGAAGCCTTGGCGAAGTCGGATCGAAGACCGATCCGATCTTGCATGTCAGCTACCCGAGTCCGTGGAATCTCGTCGCCGATTTCGTCGCCAAACGCGGCGAAATCCCGGAAAATTCCATTTGGCGGAGAGAGCGGGATTCGAACCCGCGGTACCCGGGTAGGGTACACAGCATT
>CAZKRK010000394.1:0-7413 GCA_964555035.1 uncultured Victivallales bacterium
TGACGTGGGGCTGGCAGACCAACTACTGGCTCGCGGCCGGCGCAACCAACGGCAGTGTCACCCCTGCCGACGGCTGGCAGGCACGCAACGCCGCAGTGGAGGTCACGGCGCACCCGGACCCGCACTACCACTTTGTCGGCTGGACCGGCGCGGGCACCAACCTGATCACGGTCGGAGACGTCAACGGCGCCACGGTCACCGTCACGATGTCGGGCCCGGTCGAGCTGACGGCCAACTTCGCGATCGACCGGCACACCTTCGAGGTCGTCTCCGCCCATGACGCACCACAGCCGGCGGTCGGCCTCTACACCAACGCCTACGGCACAACCATCGGCAATACGGTCAACGGGGTCGATACGCTCGGCGCCACGCAATACGTCGCGACCGGCTGGGCCCTGGCGGGCGTTACGTCCACGGGCGGGCTGGCGGCGGGAGCCAACACCAACGTCGTCCTGGTGCTCACCAACGACGCCGTACTCACGTGGGGGTGGGGCACCAACTACTGGCTGGACACGACCGCCGGCACGAACGGCAGCGTGGCGCCCGGCGACGGGTGGATGGCGGCGGAGTCGAACGTCGTAGTGACGGCAACCCCCGACGCTCACTACCATTTCATCGGTTGGACGGGAGCGGGCACGAACCTGATCACGGGCGGCGACGTCAACAGTCCGACCGTCACCGTGACAATGACGGGTCCGGTGGAACTGACGGCAAGCTTCGCCATCGACCGGCACACCTTCGAGGTCGTTTCCGCCTACGGCACGCCGCAGCCGGCGGTTGGGCTCTACACCAATGCCTATGGCACGAGCATCGGCAATACGGTCAACGGGGCCGATACGGTCGGTACCACGCAATACGTCGCGACCGGTTGGACGCTGGCGGGTGCTACGGACACGGGCGGCAACGCGGCGGGCACGGACACCAATGTTGTGGTCGCATTGACCAACGATGCCGTATTCACGTGGGGGTGGGGCACCAACTACTGGTTGGACACGACCGCGGGCGCGAACGGCAACGTTACGCCCGAGCAGGGCTGGTTCGCGGCGGAATCGAACGTGGTTGTGACGGCTATCCCGGATGCCAACTACCGTTTCGTGGGTTGGACCGGTGCCGGCACGAACCTGATCACGGCGGGGGACGCCAACAGCGCCACCGTTACCGTGACCTTGACGCAGCCGACGGAATTGACGGCTGTCTTTGCGATCGGCCACCACACGACCGAGATCGTCTCGGTATACGACTCGCCGGACCCGGCCGTTGGCGTCTATACCAATGCGTATGGGACGCCGCTCGAGGCGGCGGTTGCGCGGTATGACGAGCGGAACACGACACAGTACGTCTGCACGGGCTGGACCCTGGTCGGTCAGGCCGACACGAACGGTTTCACGTCCGGCGCGGAAACCAACGTCAGCCTGGTGGTTACGAACGATGCCGTTCTGACGTGGGGGTGGGGCACCAACTACTGGTTCGAGATGACAGTCGGGCCCAATGGGGACGTAACGCCCGGCGACGGCTGGCTGGCGGCGGAATCGAACGTGGTTGTGACGGCGACGCCCGATCCTCACTATCACTTCACCGGGTGGACCGGCGCAGGGACGAATCTCATCGTAGCGGGCGATGTCAATAGCCCGACCGTCACCGTGTCGATGACGGGGCCGGTGGTGTTGGCGGCCGGCTTCGCCATAGACCTGCACACCTTCGAGGTCGTCTGCGCGCACGACTCGCCCGACCCGGCGGCCGGCGTCTACACCAACTCCTACGGCACAACCATCGGCAACTCGGTCAACGCTGTCAACACGCTCGGCGGCACACAGTACGTCTGCACCGGCTGGACGTTGGCCGGGGTGACCTCCACCGGCGGGGTGAGCGCGGGAGCTGACACCAACGTTGTGGTGACGCTGACTAACAACGCCGTGCTCACGTGGGGCTGGACGACCAACTACTGGGTGGACACGACCGCCGGCGCAAACGGCAGCGTCGTCCCGGGCGACGGCTGGCTGGCGGCGGGATCGAACGTGGTCGTGACGGCTATCCCGGACGCACACCATCACTTTACCGGCTGGACCGGCGCGGGCACGAACCTGATCGTGGTCGGGGACGTCAACGCTCCGACCGTCACCGTGTCGATGACGGGGCCGGTGGCACTGGCGGCGAGTTTTGCCATCGACCGTCACGCGACCGAGCTTGTCTGCGCGCACGACTCTCCCGAACCGGCGCCCGGTGTCTACACCAACGCCTGGGGCACTCCGTTCGAGGCCGTGGTTGCCCGCTATGACGAGCAGGGCACGACGCAGTACGTCTGCACGGGCTGGACGCTGGCCGGACAAACCGACACCAACGGTTTCACCGCCGGCGCCGATACCAACGTCAGCCTGACGGTCACGAATGACGCCGTGCTGACGTGGGGCTGGCAGACCAACTACTGGTTTGACACGGCGGCGGGACCGAACGGCAGCGTCGCCCCGGGGGACGACTGGAAACCGGCGGACTCGAACGTTGTCGTGACGGCAATACCCGATGCGCATCGTCACTTCACGGGATGGACCGGCGCCGGTACCAACCTCATCGTTGCCGGCGACGCCGGCAGCCCTGCGATTACAGTGTCGATGACGGGGCCGGTGTCGTTGACGGCTCACTTCGCGATCGATCGCCACACAACCGAGCTTGTCTGCGCCCACGATTCGCCCGACCCGGCGGGCGGCGTATACACCAACGCATACGGAACGCCTTTCGAGTCATCGGTCGACCCCGTGGACCTGCAAAACACGACGCAGTATGTCTGCACCGGCTGGACACTGGTCGGGCAGGCGGACACCAACGGGGCCACATCCGGTCCCGGCACCAACGTGAGCCTGGTGGTGACGAACGATTCCGTACTTACGTGGGGGTGGCAGACGAACTACTGGATGGATACCGCGGCCGGTCCCAACGGCCGTGTGATCCCCGGCGATGGCTGGGTCGAAGCGAATTGGATGGTTTTTGTGGTTGCCACGCCCGACTCTCACTATCATTTCACTCGGTGGACGGGATCGGGGACGAACTTCATCCAGGGCGATGGTGACCCAGACGCGACGGTGTTGCTGTCGATGCAGGAACCGCTTTCTCTGACAGCGCATTTCGCGATCGACAAACATACGTTCGAGGTCGCCTCCGCGCACGGCGCGCCGCAGCCTGCGGTCGGAATCTACACCAACGCCTACGGTACAAGCATCGGCAATACGGTCAACGGGGTCAATACGGTCGGCGCCACGCAATACGTCGCGACCGGCTGGACGCTGGCGGGCGTTACGGACATCGGCGGCAATGCGGCGGGCACGGACACCAACGTCGTGCTGACGCTGACCAACGACGCCGTGCTCACCTGGGGCTGGCGCACGAACTACTGGCTCGACACCGCGGCGACCGGCAGCGGTAGTGTCGGTCCGGAAGACGCCTGGGTGAGCGCCGGTTCGAACGTGGTGGTCACGGCCACGCCGGATGCGCACCATCACTTCACGGGTTGGACCGGTTCCGGTACGAACCTGATCACGGTCGGTGACGCCAACAGCCCCACAGTTACCGTGACGATGACCGCCGGCGCGGACCTGGCAGCTCACTTCGCGATCGACCGCCATACGTTCGAGGTCGTCTCCGCGCACGGCGCGCCGCAGCCTGCGGTCGGAATCTACACCAACGCCTACGGTACAACCATCGGCAATACGGTCAACGGGGTCGATACGCTCGGCGCCACGCAATACGTCGCGACCGGTTGGACGCTGGCGGGCGTTACGGACACCGGCGGCAATGCGGCGGGCGTCAACACTAACGTCGTCCTGACGCTGACCAACAACGCCGTGCTCACGTGGGGCTGGCGCACGAACTACTGGCTCGATACGGCGGCGACCGGCAGCGGTAGTGTCGACCGGCAGGACGGCTGGATCGGCGCGGGTTCGAACGTAGTCGTCACGGCCACACCGGCCGCGCACCATCACTTCACGGGCTGGACCGGCCCCGGCACGAACCTGATCGTCGTCGGCGACGCAAACAGTCGAACCGTCACGGTCGCGATGAGCGGTCCCGTCGAGTTGACCGGCCACTTCGCGATCGACGAACACACGTTCGAGGTCGTTTCCGCGCACGGCGCGCCGGGACCAACGGTCGGTCTCTACACCAACGCCTACGGTACAACCATCGGCAATACGGTCAACGGGGTCAATACGGTCGGCGCCACGCAATACGTCGCGACCGGCTGGACGCTGGCGGGCGTTACGGACACCGGCGGCAACGCGGCGGGCGTCAACACCAACGTCGTGCTTACGCTGACCAACAACGCCGTGCTCACCTGGACCTGGCACACGAACTACTGGCTGGACACGGACACCGCGGGTAACGGCAATGTCATTCCGACCAACGCGTGGTACGGCGCGGGGTCGAACGTGGTCGTACAGGCCGTGCCCGATCCGCACTACCACTTCACCCACTGGTCGGTGTATGGAACCAACGACATCTCGTTCGTGAACGGTGACGGCTCCACGATCGAGGTTGCCATGACGGCGCCGATCCGCCTCGTGGCGAATTTCGCGATCGATCGCCACACGCTGACGATCGTCTCGGAGCACGATGCGCCGGTCCCGCCGCCCGGTCCGGTCTCGCTGACGTACGGTTCTCCCCTGAGCGCCGCCGTGTCTCCAGTCGATACGCAGGGAACCACGCAGTTCGTGTCCACGGGGTGGGCTTTGGCCGGTTTGACCGACACAAACGGCTTTGTGAGCGGGTCCGACACGAACGTGAGCCTGGTCGTGACCAACGACGGCGTGCTGACCTGGACCTGGACGACCAACTACTGGCTGGACACCACCGCCGGGGCCAACGGCAGCGTTGCGCCGTCAAACGCCTGGGTGAGCGCGGGCTCGAACGCAGTTGTCGAGGCCACGCCCGACGCGCACCACCATTTCGCGGGCTGGACCGGCCCCGGGACGAACCTGATCACGGTGGGCAACGCCAACAGCGCCACAATCACGGTCGAGGTCACGGCCCCGGTCGCGTTGACCGCCAACTTCGCGCTCGACCGACACACCCTGGAGGTCGTCTCGGCACACGGCACGCCGCTGCCGGCAGTCGGCAGCTACACCAACTTCTACGGCACAACCATCGGCAATACGGTCGATGGGGTCAATACGGTCGGCTCCACCCAGTACGTATCGACCGGTTGGACCCTTGCGGGCGTAACGTCCACTGGCGGGATGGCGGCAGGCGCCAACACCAACGTCGTGCTGACGTTGACCAACGACGCCGTCCTGACCTGGGGTTGGCGCACCAACTACTGGCTCAATACCGCCACCGCGGGCAACGGCAGCGTCGATCCGGGGGACGGCTGGGTGAGCGCGGGCTCGAACATCGTCGTCAAGGCTACGCCCGACGCGCATCATCACTTCACGGGCTGGACCGGCTCCGGGACGAACCTGATCGCGGTGGGTGACGTCACCGGCGCCACGGTCACGGTCGCCGCGACGGCGCCGGTCGCGCTCACGGCCAACTTCGCGCTCGACGCACACACGCTGGAAGTCGTCTCCGCGCACGGCTCGCCGGAACCAACGGTCGGTCTCTACACCAACGCCTACGCCACGACAATAAGCAATTCGGTCAATGGCATCAATACGCTCGGCTCAACCCAGTACATCTCGACCGGCTGGGCCCTGGCCGGCGTGACGGCCACGGGCGGAGCGGCCTTTGGTTCGGAAACCAACGTCGTGCTGACGCTGACCAACGACGCCGTGCTCACCTGGGGCTGGCGCACGAACTACTGGCTGGATACGGTCGCCGGGCCGAACGGCAGCGTGGGACCGGACGACGGCTGGATTGCTTCCGGATCGAACGTGGTCGTGTCGGCCGCGTCGGATGCGAATCACCACTTTGCCGGGTGGACCGGTTCCGGCACAAACCTCATCACGGTCGGTAGTGCCGGCAGCGCCACGGTTACCGTTACCGTGACCGATGGCGCCACGCTCGTCGCCAACTTTGCGATCGACACGTATGAGCTTGAGATTACCTCGCGGCATGGCAGCCCGACACCGGCGGCGGGCGTTCACACGAACGCGTACGGAACTTTCCTTACGAATCTCGTGAATGCCGCGGAAGTGAGCGGCGGCACGCAGTACGTCGCTACCGGCTGGGTGTTGAGCGGCGCCACCGATACGAACGGTCTGTCTGCCGGCCCGGAAACCAACATGTGCATGGCTGTGACCAACGACGCCACATTGGCGTGGGGTTGGCAGACCAACTACCTCCTTAGCGCCGTTGGCTCCGGTAGCGGCCGGGTTGCCCCCGAGAACCAGTGGGTGCAGTCCGGTTGGAGCGTTGCCGTCACGGCGCTGGCCGATCCGCACCATCACTTCACGGGGTGGAGCGGTCCCGGCACCAACCTGATCGCCTTCAACACGCCCGCCGACGAGACAATCATCGTCGCTATGACGGCGGCGGCCGACCTTGTTGCTCACTTCGAGCCTGATCCACACACCTTCGAGGTCGTTTCCGCGCACGGCGCGCCGCTGCCTGCGGTCGGCAGCTACACCAACCTCTACGGCACAACCGTCAGCAATACGGTCAATGGGGTCGATACGCTCGGCGCCACGCAGTACGTCGCGACCGGCTGGGCCCTGGCGGGCGTGACGTCCACGGGCGGGCTGGCGGCGGGCGCCAACACCAACGTCGTCCTGGTGCTCACCAACGACGCCGTCCTCACGTGGGGCTGGAGCACGAACTACCGTCTCGACGCCGCGGTCGCGGGCAACGGCAGCGTCGCCCCGTCAAACGCCTGGGTGGGCGCGGGCTCGAACGTAGTCGTCGAGGCCACGCCCGACGCGCACCACCACTTCACGGGCTGGACCGGCCCCGGGACCAACCTGATCACGGTGGGCAACGCCAACAGCGCCACAATCACGGTCGAGGTCACGGCCCCGGTCGCGCTGACCGCCAACTTCGCGCTCGACCGACACACGCTGGAGGTTGTTTCGGCCCACGGCACGCCGCTGCCTGCGGTCGGACTCTACACCAACGCCTACGGCACAACCGTCAGCAATACGGTCAACGGGGTCAATACGGTCGGCGCCACGCAGTACGTCGCGACCGGCTGGGCCCTGGCGGGCGTGACGTCCACGGGCGGGCTGGCGGCGGGCGCCAACACCAACGTCGTCCTGGTGCTCACCAACGACGCCGTCCTCACGTGGGGCTGGAGCACGAACTACCGTCTCGACGCCGCGGTCGCGGGCAACGGCAGCGTCGCCCCGTCAAACGCCTGGGTGGGCGCGGGCTCGAACGTAGTCGTCGAGGCCACGCCCGACGCGCACCACCACTTCACGGGCTGGACCGGCCCCGGGACGAACCTGATCACGGTGGGCAACGCCAACAGCGCCACAATCACGGTCGAGGTCACGG
>CAZKRK010000395.1:0-7406 GCA_964555035.1 uncultured Victivallales bacterium
GTAACGGCGGAGGACCGCCGTCTCCAGGGGCTTTTCGGACACCCTCTGACTACAAGCCCAACGCACGGCCCGGTGTCGAGCATGAAGGCAAACGTGGTGCAGGCAGGGCCGTTGGGCTCGTTCCTGGCTGGATGTCTGCCGGCGCTACTACTCGGCAGTTTCTTTCCGCCAGAAGTAGAGCTTGAGCATGTAGCCCCAGATGGCGGCGCCGACGAGGAGGAGGGCGACGAAGAGGCTGAAGACGCCCCATTGGGGGTCGACGGCGAATTCGATGTTCTCCAGGTAGGGGCGCAGGCACGCCGTCCGCAGGGCGTCGCGCATGAGGACCATCAGGACGACCGTGAGCAGGCCGCCGCCGGCCGCCAGTCCCGCCGTGAGGCGGGGGTCTTTCTTCTCGGGGACCTTGAGCATCAGCGCGATCGCGCCGCCGACCGTGGCCAGGGCCAGAACCAGCAGGACCGTGGCGTAGACGCTGCCACCCAGGAAGAGCATGGTTTTGTCCCGCGGCAGGGCGATCAGGAACAGCAGCCCGATCCCGAGCTGGATGAAGGTCGTCTTGACGAACCAGTCGCCGCCCGTGGCGAAGAGCTTCTTGCCGAACGCCCGGTCGCGCTTCCAGGTGAAGTAGCCGGCCGCCTGGACGGCCAGCCCCGCGATCGCGATGGCGCCGACGGCCATGTGCAGAAAACGCGGGATGAGCGACATCTCGGACAGGTGCAGGTGCTTGCCATCCGCGCCGGCGTGATACATGGCCTGCCATTTCTCCGGATGCAGCATCAGCGTGAAGTTGTTCGTGTAGAAAAACGCGACCAGGCAGAGCAGCAGGAAGACGATGCTCAGCAACGGGACGACGAGGCCGTTGGCTTTCTTGCGGAAAGCCAGAATGTACATCCCATAGTACGCGAGGGTGATGATGAGGACAATGGACAGCCACGGCCAGCCCATCAGGATGGACGACGTGAAGATGAACTGCCCGTACAACGTCTGTACGAAGAGGAACGGCGCGATGCCGAGGGTGATCGTAGCGGCGAAGAATCCCGGCAGAGAGCGGAAGAAGCCGGAGACCAGCCGTTTGCCGAACTCGTCCTGTCCGCCCCGAATGCGGGTACACAGCGCAATGAACGAACCCCCGAGCAGCACGTTCATGGCCAGCAGGTGCAGGACGAACGTGAGCAGCAGCAGGGTCTTCAGCAGCCAGACCGGCGCGGGCAGGGGAATCGGGTCGGCAGCGGGGATGACGGCTTGGGCAAGTATGACCAGGTTCATCGCACGTCCTCCTCGTCCATGGCGCTTGAGAGCCACGATGCCAGGCGTCCCTGCTCGCGCGGCGTGCCGGTGAACGGCGGCATTCCCGAGAACTGGCCTTCGAGATTGGCTATGCGGTTGCTGACGGCGGCTTCGTTCAGTCCTTTCCAGAACCGCACCACGGGGCTCTTCGGTTCGATGCGGTGGCAAGAGCCGCAGTGCGAGGCAAAGAGCGCCTCTCCCGTCATCGTCTCCGGTTTCGGTTCGGGAACGAGCGACTGGAGATAGGCGACCAGGGCCTCTCTCTCGCGCGGCGTGCCTTTGAAGGGCGGCATGACGCCGTTCTGCATGTGGTCGATTCGGGCGACCATCTCGGAGAGCGTCTCCGTTCGCCACTGCTTCTTGTCGAGTATGGCGGCCATGGAGCGGAAGTTGCAGGGCGTGTGGCATTGCAGGCACTGCATGCGGAAGACGTCGCGGCCGGCGTCGCACAGGTTGTCGGCGGTGATGTCTTCCTCCCGGTACCTGGCCCAGCGGGCCGCGGCCAGAATGCCGCGTTCGCCGATGTCGGCGTAGGTCACGACGTTGGAGTCGGCGTTGCCTTCAGCGTAGACCTGCGTGACGTACTGGTAGCCGTGGATGATGTAGGGTTTGCGCAGGACTTCGCGGATCGTCTCGAAGCCCCACATGGCGATGAATGCCGCCACGAGCGGCAGCGCGGCGAGCACGATTGACAGCCGCCTGGGTTTGAACAGGATAATGCCGAACAGGGGCAGGGTTGCGAGGGCGGCAATGCCCGTCACGTTGGCGTAGTAGGTCGCGATGTTCATGTTGCCCGACATGGCGGCGACACCCGAGTCCGAAATCGAGCGCATATACCAGATCGCCATGAGCGGGAGGGACAGGAAGCAGGGCAGGACCCAGCGGGCGCACCACCTCACGAGGCGCTCCTTGAGCGCGCCGTCGCGAACGAAGGCGGCCGTGATCATCGCGTAGAGACCGGCCAGAACGAGCGAAAAGGCGAAGCGGATAAAGAGCGACGGCCAGTAGGTCGGGTTGAAGAAACCGTCCCAGAAACCGTGCGTGGTGAGCCATTTGCCGGGCGTGAGCATGAAGGTGATGATGCCGTTGATGATGACCATGCTGGCGAAGGCCGCGATGAAGTAGACCCAGCCGAAGAAGAGGTGAGTTTTGCGGTCGACCTTTTTCCATCCATAGAGATAGAAGAGGGCGGCGGTGATCTCGAGGAAGAAGAAGACCCACTCGATGGCCCAGCCAAACACGAACGAGTGAATCAGCGCGCTGGTGCCGGCCGGGCTGTTGAGACCCACGGTGAACCAGATGCCCACGCCGGTGACCGCGCCCATTACGACGGTCAGCAGCACGAAGAAGGCGGTGTGCTTCTTGAGCCACTCCATCATGGGCGAGTCGTGGGTTGCCAGGCAGTGGTGTTCCGTCGCGACCAGGAACAGGCCGCCCCCGACGGCGAAGTGCGAAATGAAGACGTGCACCACCGAGATAACGGCGATCAACAGGCCGGAGCCCATGAAGACGTCCCATACCGGGTAGTTCATCTACAGCACCTCTTGGTCGTAGCGGCGCTTGTAGTAGTCGCGCACGCCCTTGCGCTCTTGCGGTGTGAGTTTCTGCTTGAACCACTTGTGCTCGGGTCGCGCCAGGATCTCGTCGGTCACGCCGGGCAGGAGCTCCTCGGCTTCGTGGACCATTTCCATGTAGAAGCGTTCGGCAATTTCGTAGAAGCCGTGCCACTGGACGTAATCGGGTCCCATCATGGCGATGCCGTTGCGGGCGCGGCGGCCTTCGTGGTGCCAGAGGTAGAACCAGGTCCACTCGATCTTCTCGTTGAAGGGCGTGTCGTCCAGCTTACCCGCGGCGCGCAGTTTGTCCATGATCTCCTTGCCGGGCTTGGCGAACTTGCCGTTGTAGAGCTCGATGCCGGCGTCGAACTGCTTGTAGAAGTTCGCGACGTACTTTGCATTGTGGCAGTTCATGCAGACTTCCTGCATCGACTTGCGTTTGCGCTCCCAGTTTTCGGTGTGCTTGGAGATCGGCGCGCGGATGTTCCAGGAGAGGCGCCGGCCGATGTCGTGCGTGCGGCCCTGGTTGGGTGTGGCCGAGACGTGGCAGGAGGCGCAGGTCGGGCCGTGGCAGTAGTCCTTGCCGCAGATCCACTGCGACTTGTCCATGTTCATCTTGTCCTTGTTGGTGGCGTACGAGATGCCGTGCTTGGACTCCTCGTAGACCTCCTTCTGCGGGTGGTCCGGGCCCATGTGGCATTTGCCGCAGGTCTCGGGCGCCCGTGCCTGGGCCAGGGAGAAGTCGTGGCGCGCGTGACAGGCGGAGCAGGCGCCGGCGGTGCCGTCGGGGTTGACGCGGCCGATGCCGAAGTTGGGCCATGTGTCGGCCGAGAGCTGTCCGTTCGTGGTTACCTGGACGATCGAGCCATGGCACTGCTGACAGCCGGAGACGCTGGCGCCGAATCCTTCGACCACTTCGCCGAGGTAGTTGTCCAGCGAGCCCAGCACCTCGCCGCCCTTGGCGTGGTGGGAGTGCAGGAACTGTTCGGCTTCGATCTGGTGACAGGCGCCGCAGTCCTTGGGTGACACGATCGTGGCGACGCACTTGTCGAAGTGCTCCATGGCGTCCGGCTCACCCGGCCTGGCGGCGTGGCACTCGGCGCAGCCCACGCCGGAACGGGCGTGGGAGCTCTCGCGCCATTGAGCCACGATGGCGGGGGTCTTCCTGGTGTGGCAGGTGATGCACTGTTGCGATTCGGCGGTCACGATGGCGGTTGACGTCGTGGCCGTGCCGGGTGCCTTGCGCATGACCTGTGCGGCTTTGACTATTCCAAGTACGATGAGTACCTGGAAAAGAATCAGGGTGCGAACGGTCGTGTTCCTCATACGGACCTCATGCTTTTTGGGTCAGAACTTGTCATACCAGATCCTCTCTTCAGGGATGTCCTTCTTGCGCAGCACATCCATGACCGCCTCAATCATGATCGGTGGGCCGCACAGGTAGGCCTCGGCCGGGTCCGAGGCGATGCGGTGCTTCTCTATTACCGAGTGGATGAATCCCGTCTCCCCCTGCCAGCTCTTGTCCTCGTCGGACAGGGCCGGGTAGTACCTGAAGTTGTCCTGCGTCTTGCCAAGGGCGGCGAACTCGTCGTGATCGTAGAGGTCGGCCGTTGTGCGCGCGCCGTAGTAGAGCTCGAGGCGGCGGTGGCTCTGGTGCGTCTTCCAGTAGGATACGATTGACTTCAGCGGCGCCAATCCGACGCCGCCCGCCACGCAGACAATGGTGCGGTTGGAGTCCGTGCGCAGGAAGAAGTCGCCGTACGGTCCGGAGAGCTCGACGTTGTCGCCAACCGCGAGGCTGTGCAGGTAGCCGGAGCCGATGCCCTCGGGGATGCGTTTGACGTTGATCTCGATTTCCTGCCCCCGGTCGGGATCGGACGCCATGGAATAGGCCCGGAAATCGGTGCCGCCGGCGTGGTCGATTCGCACCTGGATGTACTGGCCGGGTTTGTACGACATCGGTTCGTCTTCCGGGAGCTTGATGCGGATCTTGCGGATGTCCGATGTGACCAGTTCGCCATGGGTGATCGCGCCAGTGTACTCGCGAATCTCCAGGTACTCGGGTGGAATCTCGATCTCCAGGTCGTTGCGCACGCGTACCTGGCAGGCGAGTCGGAATCCGTCGCGCAGCTCGCGTCCGGAGAGGATCAGGGACTCGGTCGGGATGGCCTGACCGCCGCCCTCGTGTACCTTGACTTTGCAGTAACCGCAGGTGCCCTTGCCGCCGCAGGCGGAGGGAATGAAGTACTTGTTCTCGAGCAGCATCCGCAGCAGTGGCTTGCCGCCCCGGGCGTGGAACTCCTTGTCGCCGTTGATGACGATGCGGCACGTGCCGTAGTTCGACACGACGCGGTCCATGAAGACGATCAGCCCGCAGATCGCCAGCGCGAAGCCGTTCATAAAGAGTAGTGCCGCCAAGATCGTCATGATTAGCTTTGTGTGTGAGTTTGTGGGTGTGTGAGTGTGTTGTGGGCGTATCCCACGCCTCTACTCACCCACCCACATAACACTCCCTCCCAAGGCGGCCTTCGGCCGCAACCAAAGTCACCGATTACTGATCACCGATAACTGGTCACCGATAACTGATCACTTGCGTTGATTACCAATGTGTTACGTCAGATCTTCTGCGCAAAACGCACAGAACCCACGGGTTCAGACTCTACCCCGCCATTCCCGCAAAACCGATGAATGCCAATGCCATGATCCCCGCCAGAATTGCCGTTATGCCCGTCGCGCCGAAGTGTTCGGGCGGGTTGCTGAAAACGAGCCGCCGCCGTAGCGCGCCGAGGGAAATGATCGCCAGCAGCCAGCCGATGCCCGAACCGAAACTGTACATGACCGTTTCTCCGAAGCTGTAGCCGCGCAGCAGCATGAAGAGGGAGATGCCCAGAATCGCGCAGTTCACGGTGATTAGCGGCAGGTAGATGCCGAACGCGTGATAGAGCTTGGGCGAATAGCGGTCGATCAGCATCTCGAGGATTTGCACGATGGTGGCGATCGTGACGATGAAGACCAGGAACTGCAGGAACTCCAGCCCGAGCGGTACCAGCAGGTAATAGTTGATCAGCCAGTTCGCGGCGGCGGTCAGCGTCATCACGGCAGTCACGGCCGCGCCCATGCCGGCGGCGACGCCGATGTCGCGCGAGATCGTCACAAAAGGGCACATGCCCAGGAAGTAGCTCAGGGCGATGTTGCTCGAGATGATCGAAGCAAAGAGGATCAGCACGACCCGCATGATTCACATCCTTCCTTCTTGTCGCCGTTCCTGCCCGCGCGGATGCGGTTGATAACGAGGATGAAAACGCCCAGCGCAAAGAACGCGCCCGGCGGGACCGCCAGTAGTTGAATCGGTTCCACCGCGGCGGGGAGCACGCGCAGCCCGAAGAGGGTGCCGAAGCCCAGCAGCTCGCGGAAGAACGCAATCGTCATCAGGGAGAACGTATAGCCGAGACCGACGCCTAAGGCGTCTGCCGCGGACACGGCCGGGCTGTTGTTGACCGCGAACGCTTCCGCACGGCCCATAATGATGCAGTTGGTGATGATCAACGCCACGTATGGGCCAAGGGCCTTGCTGATCTCCGGCAGCGCGATCTTGAGGACCATGTCGACGGCGATCACCAGGCTGGAGACGATCAGCATGTAGACGATCATCCGCACCCGTTCCGGGATGAGACAGCGCAGGAAGGAGATGATGACCGAGTTGACCACCAGCACGACCAGCACCGATACGCTCATCACGAATGCGTTGAGCAGCAGGTTGGTGACGGCCAGGGTCGAGCACAGCCCCAGCATCATCCCGAAAATCGGGTTGTTGTGCCAGACGCCCTCGACCAGCACCTTCCACGACTGGGACTTGAAGAGGCGGTAGCCCTTCAGGGGGACGCGCAGTCCTGGTTTCTGCTCACCCATCCTGTCCCTCCTTCCCGAATACGCGGTCCATGCCCTCGATGCCCGAGTTGACGATAAACTCGACGGCGTCGCTGGTTTTCGTAGCGCCGGAGACGGCGTCCACCTGGTTGCCGGCGATGGCGAACTTCACGACGCCCAGTTTCGGGCGGACTTCGATACCCTTGAATTGCTTCTGAAAGTCCGGTTCGGCAATGCGACCGCCCAGCCCCGGCGTCTCGGCCTGGGAGAGAACGCGCATGCCGAAGAGCGACTCGCGGTTCGGATTGACGGCCAGGAGCAGTTCGATCCGGCTCCAGAGGCCGGACCCTTCGCTCTTGAACACGATCGTGCCCGGGCGTTTCGTCTTGGCGCGGTAGTAGGTCGTTCCCCCCGACTGGATCGTCTCGAAGTGCTCATCGAAAACCGCCTCGACACTGTCTTCCGCGGCGGGGATTTCAAAGAGCTCGAGGATGGTCTTGTAGAGGCGGATGTTGAAAATGAACGAGGCCTTCCGATAGGCGAAGTTGGCGCCCGCCAGCAGCAGCGTGCAGATGGTGGTCGTGATCATGAGGAAGACGGTCATGCGGACTTCCGGCTTCATGACTTCCACCTTACGTTCTTTTGCATCGCTCTCATCTGTGTTTGGGATTGAAGATTACGAGCAAGATTACGATT
>CAZKRK010000396.1:0-7401 GCA_964555035.1 uncultured Victivallales bacterium
GCCCCTCACCCGCCTCCGCTGCGCTGCGGCGACCACTCCCCCGAGGGGAGAGGTGGGAGCGCGCGATTCACCTCTCCCCTTGGGGAGAGGTCGCCGCAGCGCAGCGGAGGCGGGTGAGGGGGGGGGTGCAGTTTCCCCACCGAATCGTCCAAGACCACATTCGGTCCGACGCAGTCCTCCATCCGATGCCGCCTTGACCGCCCTGTTGTCCCGCTCTAGTATCCGGACAGGACAACTCGGGGAGGGATGATGGGATCGCTTCAGATCAATAAGCGCAACAGGAACCGCAGTGCCGTTCTGCACGCCTTGCACTACGAAGGTTCGCAGCGGCGGGGGAAGATCGGCACGGACTACGGCATAAGGAAGTCCAGCATCACGAGTATCGTTGCCGAGCTGGTAGAACTTGGATTGGTCAGGGAGGAGCGGCCGGGAAACCCCCGCAGTGTGATTGCGCTGGATACGAGG
Source organism: uncultured Victivallales bacterium (assembly GCA_964555035.1). Classification (GTDB taxonomy): domain Bacteria; phylum Verrucomicrobiota; class Kiritimatiellia; order UBA8416; family CAYOBW01; genus CAZKRK01. The sequence continues at coordinate 466 of CAZKRK010000396.1, forward strand.
AAGTACTATGCGATTGCGGCCAGCGTGACGCCGCGCGATTGCCGGTTTGGCCGCGTGTATCTGGACGGTCGCGTGGAGGCGGAGAGAACTGTATCGCTCGGAGAACGGCGGGACTCGGAGCATGTCATGTGCGTTCTCGGCGACGGACTCGAGGGCCTGCTCACAGAGGAAATCGGATGTCCGTTGGGGATCGGCGTGGCCGTTCCCGGAACTGTAGATCCGGCCCGGGGGCTTTCCATCTACGCCGCCAATATGAACGTGTGGCGCAATGTGCCGCTCGGGGACGAGCTCGCCGCGCGGATAGGCAAGCCGGTTTACGTTGACAATGACGTGCGTTGCCAGCTGTGGTCGTGCGCATGGTTCGACCGGCTCTCGCGCGATTCGGAAAACACGATTTACGTCAACATTCACGATGGCGTGGCGTGTGCAATCATCACGCACGGTGAGCGCATCGTTGGCGAGCATTTCTCCGCGGGGGAGATTGGTCACATACGGGTGGGCGAGGAAGGCCGGCTGTGCCGCTGCGGGCGGACTGACTGCCTCGAAGCTTATTGCAGCGTGCCCGCGATCCTGGGGGAGATAAAGCGGGTCAGGCCCGAGGCCGACCTGAAGAGTGCCGCTGACATTGCGCTTTATGCCGCGGAAGACGTGGCCGTTGTCAACGTGGTGGACCGAGTCAGCCAGCGGCTGGCGCGGGCACTCTCGGGTCTGGTGGCGGCGGTGGACCCTCACACGCTTGCGTTGGGTACGCCGGACACGGCGTTCTCACAGCTCTTGCACAAGCTGCTCGAACGTCACCTTTACACCGAGCTGATCGGGATGAATGCGTGCGACGCCCGGGTCTCGGTGGCGGATGTCGTGGAGGTTACGACGCTCAAGGGTATCGCCGGGCTGGTGATCGACCGCGCATTCTCGTCGGGCGTTTTCTCCCTGGACGCCTGAGTTGGTACTCTTACCACGAGACACGGAGAGCCCCAATCGGCTTGGCTGCGGTTCCGGTCCGGATGTGTCCGCCCGCGGCCGGCCTTTCTCCGGGGTTGACAAGATGCGGGCCGTCTTTCTACCCTACGCCGCCTTCCTTGGAGCACGAATGGAGAAGCGATATGTATTCAGCATCCGACTTGAGAAAAGGGCTCAAAATCGAGATTGACGGTCAACCGTGGGTGGTGACGGAATTCAGTTTTCTAAAGCCCGGCAAGGGGCAGGCCATATACAACTGCAAACTGAAGAACATGATCACGGGTACGACCATGAACAAGTCGTACCGCTCTAATGACAAGATGGGCAAGCCCCAGTTGGACGTGAAGACCGTGCAATACTCCTACCAGGAGGGTGACAACTACATCTTCATGGACGAGAATTACGAGCAGATCGAGCTGGGCGCGGACATTCTGGGTGACTCGCGCTACTTTCTCGTTGAGGACATTGAGGTCGAAATCCTTTTCCACAATGACATGCCGATCGAGGTCACGTTGCCGACCTTCATTGAGAAGGAGATCGTCTATACGGAACCGGGGGCGCGGGGCGACACGGCCACGAACGTGCTGAAACCGGCGAAGATCGAAGGCGACTACGAGATCCAGGTTCCGCTCTTCATCAACCAGGGCGACATCGTGAAGATCGACACGCGTACCGGCGAATACGCCGACCGCGTTTCGAAGGGGTAGATGTGGGGTGTGGGTGTCCCTCAATCTCCCCTCAGTCCTTTGTATTGAGAGAGTAAGGGCGAGATTATGGGTTGAAGTTCGCGGGTAGAGCAGACGACCTGTCATCCCGAGCGGAGCGTAGCGGAGTCGAGGGATCTCGTGGTTTGGAAAGACGCCGGGGGCGATCGCAATACTCGAGATCCCTCGACTTCGCTCCGCTCCGCTCGGGATGACAGGTCGTCTGCCAGTATACCGCCGATATGCCTGTCCCCTCATCCTGCCTCATCGTGCAGGGGACTACCGGGTGGGGGGGGGCGAACGGCCGTGGGGCCACTCGCCCACGCTCGCGGCTACATTTCGGTGAAGTCCCCGGTCAGTTCCGCCCCCGGTGCGCTGCGCTTCCGAGGCGATCCGAGGTGGAAACCTGGGAGCGGCCCGCGGATGACGCTGATAGGAGACTTCCCATCTGCGCTCATCTGCGTCATTCGCGGGCCGCTCCCCCTCTTGTGGCGCCTACGGTCCACCAGTGCGACATGTTGTGGTTTGAGGGCAAGCTTCTGGTCAGTAACGCCCCAAGGCGCTGGGGGCCTTGGACATTTCTGGAGTTCCTGGTCAGATCCCCAGCTCTGCCTGTACGGGGCCTGCGGGAGCGGGTGGTGGGGGAGACTGGTCGGCGCCGGGGTCCGTCAGCAGCAGGAACGCTTCTTCAGCGATGGTCTCGACTCCCAGCGATTCGGCCTTTTTCAGCTTCGATCCGGGACTGTCGCCGAACACGACGTAGTCGGTTTTGCCGGAGACGCTCGACGACACTTTTGCGCCCAGTCGTCGTATGAGTTCGCCGGCTTCTTCGCGGCTGAGCGACCGCAGTGTGCCTGTGAGTACGAAGGTCTTGCCGGCAAGTGGTGACGATTCGGGGCCGGTTCTGCCCTGCTCGCCCTGGGGATCGATTTGGAGGCAGCGCAGGCGCTCAAGTATTGCTTGTCCCGGGGCTGAAGCAAAGTAGTCCACGATCTGACGTGCCACTTCGGGGCCGATGCCGGTCGTCACGAACTCGGTTTCTTTGCCGGTTTTTGGGCGCACCAGTCCAAGCTCGGTCAGGTGTGCGCCCAGTCGTGCGATGTCGGTCTGGAGCCGGTCTACCTGCTCTCGCAGGGCCGCCTTTTCGGTTTCGCTCTTGTCCCGGTTTTCCCTGGCGCGCGGATTGGCGGCACGGGCCGCGTCCTGTTTTGACAACAGCTCGAGCAAGTCGCGCAACCGGGGCGATGCCGCGACGTCTTCCAGGTTGTGGTGTACGGCCGCGACCCGATAGGCAACGGTCTTGCCCACGCGGTCGATGCCGAGGGCGAACAACCAGTCGCTCAGCGGCGCGTTCCGCGCCCGCGCGAGCGCGTCGAGCACCTTCTGCCCGTTCTTGGCGCCGAACACGCGGCGTTCCTTTTCGGTGCCGAGGTTCAGCGTATCAAGCTGGTCCAGCTTGAGGTCAAACAGGTCCAGAGGCTCACGGACAAGTCCGCTTTCGACCAGGCTTTCGGCGACGATACCGCCGATGCCCTCGATGTCCATGGCGTTGCGCGCCGCGAAGTACTCCAGTCTCCGCATGCTCTGGGCCGGGCAATGCAGGTTCTCGCAACGCACGGCGACTTCACCTTCGCGCCGCGTGACCGGCGCGGCACAGACGGGGCAGTTCGCCGGCATCTCGAACACGGTCTCGTGTCCGTCACGCTTCTCACGGACGACCTCGACGACGGCCGGAATGACTTCGCCGGCCTTCTCGATGGCGACGTGGTCGCCGATGCGGATGTCCTTGCGGCGGATTTCGTCCTCGTTATGCAGCGTTGCGCGGCGGATTGTCGAGCCGGCAAGGGAGGTCGGGTCGAGCTCGGCAACGGGGGTCAGCACGCCGGTACGGCCGACTTGCACGGTGATTGCCCGCAAGACGGTTTCGGCCCGTTCGGGTTCGTACTTGAAGGCCACACACCAGCGTGGACTCTTGGCGGTTGTGCCCAGGCGTTCGTAGAGGGCGCGCTGGTTGACCTTGAGAACCGCGCCGTCCATCTCGAACGGAAAGCTGTGGCGAAGCTCGAGCAGCTCATCGAGAGCGGCCGGCACTTGTTGGATTCCGTTCAGCCGCCAGAAGCGGGGAACGGTGGGCAGGCCGAGAGTTCTGAATGTCCGCAGGAGGTCGACATGCGTTTCGAAGCCGGGTCCCGACGTGTTGCCGAGAGAGTAGAGTATGGCCGAGAGGGGGCGTTGGGCCACTACGCGGGAATCGAGCTGTTTGAGCGATCCGGCGGCCGCATTGCGCGGGTTGGCGAACGGGGCAAGCCCGGCGTCCTGTTGTTGCCGGTTGAGTTGTGCGAACCCGTCGCGCGTCATGTAGATCTCTCCCCGCACCACGAGCCGGGACGGGGGGGTAACCGTGGTGTTTTCCAAGCGCAGCGGTATGGCGCGGATCGTCCTGACATTGGCGGTGATGTCGTCTCCGACGCGTCCGTTTCCCCGGGTCGCCGCAACGGTCAGCGTGCCGTCTTCGTAGCACAGGGAGATTGCGACACCGTCGATCTTGGGTTCCATAGCATAGGAAAAGGGCGCATTGTCCAGCAGTCGTTTCACGCGGCGGTCGAACTCGGCAATCTCTTCCCTGGAGTACGTATTGTCGAGGCTGAGCATGGGCGGATCGTGGGCGACGTGTTCGAACCCGCTCAGGGGTTCGCCGCCCACGCGCAGGGTGGGTGAGTCGGTTGTCCGCAGTTGCGGGTACTGCTTTTCCAGGTCTTCGAGTTCGTGGTAGAGCCTGTCGTACTCGTAGTCGGCGATTTCCGGTTTCGCCAGCACGTAGTAGAGATGGTTGTGGTGATTCAGTGTGCCCCGCAGGTCATCGGCGCGCTTGCGGACGGCGGACGGGATGTCGGGTGCGAGGTCGCTCATTGCGGCGACGCTCCTCCCAGCATGCGCTGTTCCGCCAGTTCCGCGAACGTCTCGGAGAAATGGCCGCAGTTCTGGGCAAACTGCAGCGCCATCTCGTGGTCGCCGCGTTCCAGGTACAGCAGGTACTTCATGGCGCACTTCTCCGGCGTGCTGGCCGGGCCGACCCAGCGGCTGCGTTCGATGGGGTCAAGCGACGATATTTTGAACAGGACGGCGTTGGTCACGGTGCGTCCGTTGACCTCGTGCACCATCGATCCGTTGACGGTGTTGCCCGACATGGCGTGAAGCATGACCCTGTGGCGGCTGCCGTTGACGTAGATCTTGACCTCTTTGCCAATGCGGTTGCGAATCGACTCGGCGATAGTCTGGTTCATTCGGCCGGTGGCGAGAACCAGAGAACGCGCGCGCTCTATCTCGGTTGCATAGGCCCGGGACGTCGAGCTCGCGGCCGCGGCGCCGAGTGTTTCGTACGCGGGCAGGAACTGGTGGTTGGTCACCTGCACGGCGGCCCTGCGGCACGCTGCCCGCAATGCCTCGTGTTCTTCCTTGCGTAGCTCATGCAGCCGGTTCGGTGCGGTCTGCGGCTGCAGGTCGGTCAACTGTTGGCGGTCGGCCTCGACCTGTTCGGTCAGTGACGGGTGCGCGGGAGCCGGCATGGGGCGGGCCGGCAACTGCCTGGGTGGCGGCGTGATCTGCGTGGGAGGCGGGACGTAGGGCCGTTCGTACGGTCGCGCCGGCTGGGGTTCCGCCGCGACCTCGTCTCCCGGCGTCCCCGTCGTCGCGCCGGGCGACACACGCAGGGCCAGACGGTTGTGTGCGAGAAACAGGAACCACACGGCCAGCCCGGCCCAGGCCACAATCCGCACCAGAATCGGTACCCTCGGCTTGCCGGCGTCTTCCATTACCGGCACGTCTTCGTCCGGCGCTTCGTCTGCGTCAGCCTGCGTGATCGGCATGGCGATTGTGCTGATCGATTCCGAGGTCTGCTTGCCGAGGATCATCCCGCCGACCTGGATCTTGCGCAGCGTGCCCAGGACCTCTTTCCAGTTGTCGAAGCGTTTGGCGGGGTCCTTCATCATCAGACGCGAGATGAACTGGGCTGCGCCGAGTGAGATCGAGGGCTCCACGTTGCGCGGGTTCGGGATCTGTCCGGTGATCTGCTTGTCGGCGACTTCGAGCGGCGGCGAGTCGGCGAAAGGCATCTTGCCGGTCAGGGCGTGATACAGCGTGGCGCCGAAACTGTACATGTCGCTGCGGCAGTCGATGCGCTCATCGCCGCGAGCCTGTTCGGGCGACATGTAGTTGGGGGTCCCTTCGAGGGCGCCGCGGAGCACTTCGGCGGTCAGCGTTGCCGGATCGGCGATTTTCGCCAGCCCGAGGTCCGCGACCTTGGGCGTGCCGTCACGGTCGACGATAATGTTGTCCGGCTTGATGTCGCGATGGACGATTCCCGCTTTGTTCCAGGCCTGGTCGAGCGCTTCGGCCACGCGCCGGAACATGCGCAGGGCGTCTTTAGGCGGCATTGCGCCCTTCTCGCGTAGGGTGACGCCGAGGGTTTCGCCTTCGACGTATTCCATGACTATATAGCACGTCTTGCCGTATTGGGCAGCATCGTAGACCTGGACAACGTTCGGGTGGACCAGCTTGGCTGCCGCGCGCGCTTCGCTGATGAAGTCCTCGACTTCGCTCTCGTCGGTGGTGAGGTCCGGGCGCAGGATCTTGATGGCGACGGTGCGGTCGAGCGATTCCTGCCGCGCCTTCCAGACTGTTGCCATGGCGCCCTGGCCGATTTCTTCGTGCAGTTCGAATCCCGGGATTTCTGCGCGAGGCATTTCATCGGGATCGGGAGGGCTGGGTTCGGCAATGTCCGTGGGGTCGTCCGGTGCGTCGGGCATTTCGGAGCCCTGAATGCGGATGATGGTATCGCCGATCGAGAGGGTGTCGCCCGGCTTGAGCCGGGCTTCGGCCACTTCCTGGTCGTTAACGAGTGTGCCGTTGGCGCTTTCCAGGTCGCGCACCCACAGACCGCTGCCCGGTTTGAAGAAGAGTTGGCAGTGATGGCGGGAGAGGGTGGGGTCCTGCAATTCGATGTCGTTGGAGGCAGCGCGCCCCAGGCGCGCGCCCTGGTAGGGAATGGGAACGTCTCGGCCGCGATCCGGGCCTGCTTCGACGTGCATGCGGAGCCGCCCCCCGGAATGCTTGTGCGTATCCATACTTTCCTGTTCTTGCGATTGAACCAAGACCATACAACAGGTTGTACGATTTGTGCAATACGCGGATTCCCGTTCGTGACCATCTGCGATTTGCTGCACTTGCGGAGAGGCCACCGCCGGGCTTTGCCCACTCTTCGCTCGCCCTTGCC
>CAZKRK010000397.1:0-5224 GCA_964555035.1 uncultured Victivallales bacterium
GCATCAACGGAAGCGGCTTTGCGCGAGCGCGTAAAGGAACTCTCGTGCCTCTACGGAATCGCGCAGATGGCCGCACGCCCCGGCATATCTGTGGACGGATTTCTCCAGAGCATAGTGGGACTTCTGCCCCCGGCCTGGCAATACCCCGAAATCACGGTCGCCAGAATCACCCTCGATGAGCACGAGTATTCGACTCCCGGCTTCGACGAGGCTGACGAGAAGCAGACGGCGGCCATTGTTGTAGGCGGCGTAGTCCGGGGAATGGTTGAGGTGGCATATGTTGAAGAGCAGCCCCAGTGCGATGAAGGGCCTTTTCTGAAGGAGGAGCGAAACCTCATCGACGGCGTGGCCGGGCAGGTGGCGTTGATTGTGGAACACAAACAGGCCGAAGAGGAAAAATCGAAGCTCCAGGATCAACTCATGCACGCTGATCGCCTGGCGACCATCGGCCTCCTTGCCGCAGGGGTGGCACATGAACTGAATGAGCCTCTGGCGAGCATTCTGGGATTCTCCCAACTGGTGAGGAAATGCCCGGGGACACCCCCACAGGCTCTGAGAGACTGTGAGAAGATCGAGAACGCGTCTCTGCATGCTCGGGAAGTCATAAGGAAACTCCTGACGTTCGCACGGCAAGTGCCGCCGCAGAAGAAGCAAGTGAATCTCAGTCAAGTTGTTGATGAAGGACTTTTCTTCTTTGACACGCGTTGCCAGAAAAGGGGCATAGAGCTTGTGCGCTCTTTCGCGCCGGAACTGCCGGCAATCACCGCCGATCCGGCGCAGATCAACCAGGTTCTGGTGAATCTGGTCGCAAACGCCCTGCACGAAATGGCAGAAGGCGGAAGTCTCGGGGTCGAGACTCGAGCCAACGCTTCACATGTGCTGCTTCTTGTCGAGGATACCGGTCCCGGAATGAGCCCGGAAGTTCTCAAGAAGGTATTCACTCCTTTCTTCACAACCAAAGACGTGGGAAAGGGAACCGGACTGGGGCTTTCGGTAGTGCATGGAATCGTCACCGCGCATGGAGGCGAAATCGAAGTCGACAGCGAAGTCGGTGTCGGCACGAAGTTCGAGATACGGTTTCCGATTGCCGGGGACGAAAAGGCGATGCAGGATAAGAACGAATGAGTCAGCGGCGTGAGTCAGAGTGTATCCTCGTGGTGGACGATTCAGCGGACACGCGCGAGGTGCTCCAGAGAAACCTGGAAGGCGAAGGATACCGGGCGCTCTGTTCTCCCGATGTTGCGGGAGCAGTTGAAGTCCTTGAGTCAACGCACGTTGACCTTGTCATAACAGATCTGAAGATGCCGAAGTGCAGCGGCCTCGACCTGATACAGCATGTCCGGGAGAACTTCAGGGATAGCGAGGTAATGATGATCACCGGCTATCCCTCCATTGAGGGTGCTGTCAAGGCCGTCAAGACAGGCGCCGAGGAGTATCTGGCAAAGCCTTTCACCGATGAAGAGCTTATCTCCGCGGTCAGACGTGTGCTTGACAAACTGAAAATTCGTAGGTCGAGTCGCTACGCCGAGAGACTGGTTCTTCCCTTGCCGCACGGTCTTATCGGTGAATCAAAGGCCATGCGGGGAGTGTACAGCACGATAGAAAAAGCCTCAACCACCTCGGCAACCGTTCGCATTGCGGGAGAAAGCGGTACCGGCAAGGAACTTGTCGCCCGAGCAGTTCACTACGGAAGCTCCAGATCTTCGGCGCCCTTTGTTCCAGTCAACTGTGGAGCGATACCGGGGGAATTGCTTGAGAGTGAGCTTTTCGGACACATGAAGGGCGCATTCACGGGAGCCGCGGAATCAAGGGCCGGCTTCTTCCATGCGGCCGATGGCGGCAGCATCTTCCTTGATGAGATAAGCGAGGCGAGCCTGTCTATGCAGGTGAAACTCCTGCGTGTTCTGGAGGACAAGCAGGTCTGCATGGTCGGATCCAGCAAGCCCCAGAAGGTTGATGTGAGGATTCTGGCGGCAAGCAACAGAGATCTCCGAGGGCTCGTCGAAAAGGGAGGGTTCCGCGAAGACTTGTTTTACCGTCTTGATGTCATAGTAGTGAATGTGCCTCCTCTGCGTGAAAGAGGCAACGACATCATGTTGCTGTGCCATCACTTTGCAGCCCGGTTTGCCGGGGAGTTGGGCAAACCTACCCCGCGGTTTTCCGACAACGCTCTGCAGGTGATCAGGGACTACTACTGGCCGGGTAACGTGAGAGAGCTCGAAAACGTCATCCAGCGTCTTGTGGTAATGACTGAGGGGGAACTCATAGATGCTCCCGATCTGCCATCACTGATGCGGTTTTCGGCCTTGCGAGGAACGGGACTGCATCGGTCCCTTGCTGAGGTGGAAACTGAGCATATCCGTAACGTGCTAGCAAGTGTCGGTGGCAATAAGACCAAAGCCGCCGAGATTCTCGGTATCGATCGCAAAACCCTCCGAGTGAAGCTGAAGGCGTAAGCCAAGCGTCTTCATGAGTCTACGGGGCGGGGAATTACTCCCCGGTGGTGCAGTTTTCCCCGCCGATGCGCCACCTCCTTCCGAGCCACGGGCGCAAGTCAACCCTGGCCGGCGGCACTTGACTCTGCCGAATGCTCGCCGATTCGCCTGCATCCATGCACTTGTTTGAGTCCCTGGGCCGATCGAACGTCCCGAAATTGTGGCCTCACGACCTCTTGGCATGACCTCTGCATTGTGTTCTGGCGATGCCCGTGGAAAGGGGCCTCGGAAGGAGGAACTATGCGGAAACGCGTTGAATACGGCGGCATCTGTTCAACATGCAACAGCGCCGCCTCTTGCGCCTTCTCAGGGGATCCTGACCATCCTGTTCTGGAGTGCGAGTGGTTTGACGATTACCAATCTCCACCACCGAAAGCGCCTGATAAACAGAGGCCACGCTTGGAGACCGCGGTCACCGGGGAGATTTCAGAAGAAGGCAGTGATTCGAACAAGTTCCTCGGACTGTGTAAGACCTGTAACGAGCGTGATACGTGTCAGTTCGCCAAACCGGAAGGCGGAGTGTGGCACTGTGAGGAGTTCCGTCAAAATGGCAAATAGTGTTCAGGAACTCCTGGAAGAACATGATGACAACAGGGGTGCGCTTATTGCTGTTCTGGAAGAAATCCAGGAGCAAGACGGCTATCTTTCCGAACAGGCCCTGCGAATGGTGAGCGAGAAGATGGGCCGTTCCCTGGTCGACATATACGGTGTCGCCACCTTCTACCGCTCCTTTAGCCTCCGGCCGAGAGGCAAGCATTCTATCTGCGTGTGCCTTGGCACGGCTTGCCATGTCCGTGGTGCGCAGAGAATTGTGGAAGAGTTTGAGCGGCAACTGGGAATCGAAGCAGGCGAGACCACGCCGGACAGGGAATTCACACTGGAAACCGTAAACTGCCTCGGTGCCTGTGCCCTCGGCCCGATTGTCGTCGTAGACGGCGTCTACTTCTCTAACGTCGATACGCCAAAGGTCAAGCAGATACTGGGGAAGGTCCGGGCCGGGATGCAAGAAGCCGAGGTGTGAGCCATGGCACTGCTGCACGGCTAAACCACGCGTGTATTTATGCAGAAAGTGAATTCAACTCAGCATTTCAAGGCCATCCAAGGTCGTCTCATTGCCGCCCGCGACTTCCGTACTCCAACGATTGTCATTCCAGCGGGCACGTGCGGACAGGCGAGCGGTGCTAATGAAATCGTCGCGGCGGTCAAAGAGGAACTTCTACGCAGACAGATGCCTGGGAAAGTGTGCTTGCGGGTCACGGGGTGTCATGGATTCTGCCAGTTGGAACCCTCTTTGCTGGTCGAACCAAGCGGCATCTTCTATCCAAAGGTCGATCCCCAAGGAGTGGGGCGGATCCTCGAAGCCGTAGTGCGAGGTGATGTGGTCGAGGATATGCTCTTTCGGGACCCGGCAAGCGATGCCCCTGTGTTGAGGCAAGTTGACCTCCCGTTCTTCAAGAAACAGACCCGCACCATTCTATCTCGCAATGAGAGTATCGACCCCGCTTCAATCGAGAGTTTCATCGAGAACGGTGGATACTCGGCCTTGGTCGCGGTACTGGAAAGAGAAGACCCTCGCTGGGTTGTGGAGGAAGTCAAATCTTCCGGATTGCGCGGGCGTGGAGGCGCGGGATTCCCTACGGGTCTGAAATGGGAGTTGTTTGCCACCCAGTCAAACGGGAGCGGCAAATTCCTGGTATGCAATGCTGACGAGGGCGATCCAGGTGCATACATGGATCGCAGCCTCCTTGAGGGCAATCCGCACAGCATCATAGAAGGAATGATCATCGGCGCGTACGGAACCGGCGCAACAGAAGGCATCATCTACGTCCGCAACGAGTATCCCCTCGCGATCGAGAATCTCACGATTGCGCTCGAGCAAGCCCGTAAAGTCGGATTCCTGGGCGATGACATTCTTGCGACCGCCTTTTCGTTCGAAATCAAGCTGGTCAAAGGCGCCGGTGCGTTCGTGTGCGGTGAAGAAACCGCCCTCATACGGTCGATTGAAGGGAAGATGGGCGAACCACGTCAGCGACCGCCGTTTCCCATACAGAAAGGAATCGACGGACGACCGACGTGTATCAACAACGTGGAAACCTGGGCCAACATCCCCATCGTCATAGAAAAAGGATCGGCGGGATTCGCGGAGATCGGGACAAAGAACAACACCGGCACGAAAGTATTCAGCTTGGTCGGCAAGATCAAGAATACCGGTCTGGTCGAAGTTCCCATGGGTATTGCCATTAGGGAGATCATTGATGACATCGGCGGGGGGGCGGTGGGCAGAGAGAGAATCAAAGCCGTACAGACGGGCGGACCGTCCGGCGGTTGTATTCCTGCTGAGAGGTTTGATCTTCCGATCGACTACGACAGTCTCACAGAAGCAGGATCAATCATGGGTTCCGGCGGGATGATCGCCATGGATGAAAACACCTGTATGGTGGATGTCGCCAGGTACTTCATGAATTTCCTGAAGGATGAATCGTGTGGGAAGTGCTTCACCTGCCGCAAGGGCACACAGAAGATGTACGAGATTGTGGACGATATCTCGAAGGGGCGAGCCACCCCCGAGCAGTTGGACCTCCTGGAAGAACTGGCGTGCACTGTCAAGGACACTTCCATGTGCGGCCTGGGCCAGACCGCTGCGAACCCGGTGCTCTCCACGTTACGGTATTTTCGAGGCGAATACCTGGAACACATGGAAAACAGGCGATGTCCTGCCGGCGTCTGTA
>CAZKRK010000397.1:5324-7371 GCA_964555035.1 uncultured Victivallales bacterium
CTCGCTTCCGCCCACGGGGTGCGACAGCAGCGCTTCAAGCAGGAGCACGAGGATTGCGTACTTTGTGGACTGTGCGTGCGGATGTGCGAAGAGCAGATGATGGCCAAGGCCATCGGTTTTCGCAACCGCGGCGAGAAGCGCACTATCGGCACCCCTTTTGACGTGAAATCCGATGTCTGCCGACTGTGCGGCGCTTGCATGTACGTCTGCCCTGCCTGCCAGCTGCGATGCACGTACACCGAGCCGGAAAAGGCGATCTGCGGGGGCTGCGCGAACCTGACACCTCCCTGCCTGGAGAAGGAACCGTTCGAAAACATGATGTGCTATATGGACCCTTGTGTCGCTTGCGAGATTGAAAACAAGAAACAGTTGATTGGGAGTAGCCAGCAATGACAACGACACTATCGAGAATAAACGCCTCTGCCGCAACGCTCACGAAGAACCGAACCGAAGGGTCGGTGGTGCCGGCCTCGGGAATGTGTGTGACCTGCGTGGACGGCTGTATCGGGATGTGCGAAATCGGCAAATCCGCATACCGTGGACACGAAGTCATCTACCCGCAGCCGTTCGGCGTGATAACGACAGCGGCAGAGAAGACGTATCCGGTCGATTATTCGCACTTCAACATCATGGGCACTGCCGTCGGAGCGCACGGCATTGAGGAGGACAGCGACAAGGCCATCTTCCCCGCCGTCAGTCTGGAAGTCCGTTTCGGTCACGATAACGGGCTGAAGTTCCGTTGCCCGTGGATTATCTCCGGTATCGGTTCGACAAATGTCGCCAAGAACAACTGGGAGGGACTTGCCATCGGGTCGGCGTTGGCGGGAACCGGTCTCACGATCGGCGAGAACGTTGTCGGCATGGATCCTGAGGCGGTGATCGAGAACGGCCGAGTGGTTGATACGGTCGACCTGAAGCGTCGCGTGAAACTCTACAAGGACTACCAGCGGGCCGGCTATGGGGCCATCGTCGTTCAGGCGAACATCGAGGATACCCGGCTAGGCGTCCAGGAGTACGCCATCGAAAAGCTCGGCGTGGAGTGTGTGGAGCTGAAGTGGGGCCAGGGCGCAAAGAACATCGGCGGAGAAGTGAAGATCAGGGATCTTGCCAAAGCGCAGTTGTTGCACGAGCGGGGCTACCTGGTCCTTCCGGACCCGACCGATCCGGACGTCATCAGGCACTTCGAAAACGGCGCATTCAAGGAGTTCGAACGCCATTCACGTGTGGGGATGGTGACGGAAGAGTCATTTGCCAAACGGGTGGAAGAGCTGCGCGCGGCCGGCGCCAAGTATATCTTCCTGAAGACGGGCGCCTATCGGCCGGCTGACCTTGCCCGTGCGGTCCTGTTCGCTTCGCGTTACGGGATCGATCTTCTGACGGTCGATGGCGCGGGTGGCGGCACAGGGATGAGTCCGTGGCGCATGATGAATGAGTGGGGTGTTCCTCCTGTGGAGCTGCACTCGCTGTTGCGTCAGTATGCCAAACGGCTCGCCGATAAGGGAGAAACCCTACCTGCCATCGCAGCGGGGGGCGGATTCAGCTTTGAGGACCAGATGTTCAAGGGACTTGCGCTTGGTGCGCCATTTGTGAAGCTGATCGGCATGGCGCGGGCGCCGATTGCCGCCGCAATGGTGGGTAAGACAATCGGACGCACGATCGACGAGAACCAGGTTCCGGTGTATATCGAGCGATTTGGGAGTTCGAAGGACGACATTTTCGTGACAGCGAGCGACCTCCGCGAGGAACTGGGAGACGCGGAATTCGAGAAGCTCCCTACGGGCGCCCTGGGGCTCTACACCTACTACGAACGCCTGGCCCAGGGATTGCGCCAGTTGATGGCCGGCAGCCGAAAATTTGCCATGGAACACATAGCCCGGGATGACATTGCCGCGCTTACCCGGGAGGCAGCCGACATCAGCGGTATCAAGCACATCATGGACGTGGATCAAGGCAAGGTAGAGAGAATCCTCGAAGGCTGAAGAACATGCGGACTTGCGCTCCGGAAGTGCCGGCGAACGGAGATTCCACTTGATGACTTCACTCCACG
>CAZKRK010000398.1:0-7358 GCA_964555035.1 uncultured Victivallales bacterium
GGTTGCCAATTCCCGCGATCCCTCGACTCCGCTACGCTGCGCTCGGGATGACAGGTCGTCTGCGTTCTCTGGTGAGGGAGTGCCCCCTCTCGTCCAGGCGACAACGCCTGAGCTGTTTTCCACGCCCTATGGCGTTGGCCGCAACTCCGAATGCCCCCCCTCCTTTTGCCCCTTTCAGCAGACGACCTGTCATCCCGAGCGAAGCGTAGCGGAGTCGAGGGATCTCGTGACTTTGGATGACGTCCGGAGTGGTTTCCAATCCCCGAGATCCCTCGGCTCCGCTGCGCTGCGCTGCGCTCCAGCCTTTGCCTCCCGGCTACGGCCTGGCAGGCGGGATGACAGGTCGTCTGCGTTCTCTGTCGGGGGTGACACCTCTCGTCCGGGCGGCAACGCCTGAGCTGTTTCCGCGAACCGCTGCTCTCCTGGGTCCTCAAAGGAAATCCGAAGAAACCTCTTGCACTCCACTGTATGGGTGTTACCATACAGTCGTTAAGTCAAGAAACGGAGACAGATTTTGCTGCATATTCAGATAGACCCGCACTCGGGCATTCCCGTCTACCGCCAGGTGATGGACCAGGTCCGCTACTATGTGGCGTCGGGAACGCTCCGCACCGGTGACAGGCTCCCGTCAATCCGGTCGCTCTCCAAGGCGCTTGCGGTCAATCCAACCACGATTGTCAAAGCGTACAATGAGTTGAGCCACGCTGGGGCCATAGAGCTCAGGCAGGGAAAGGGGGCGTTCATAGTGCCCCCCGACGCGGCGGTGACACCCGCGGCACAGAAGCGGATCCTCTCCCGCCTGGCCCGACAGCTTGCGGTTGAAGCGGCCCAGCTGGGCGCATCGCCGTCGCTGGTTGCGAAACTCGTGGAAGAACAACTTGCGGCCTTGAACACGCAGAAAGAGAAAGGGGATGAAGCACGATGAAAGACGTCGTCATTCAGACCAAGTCGCTTACGAAGGTCTTCGGCAGAAAGCTGACCGCCGTAGACGGGCTTGATCTCAGCATTGGAAAAGGCACGGTGTATGGCCTGATCGGCCGAAACGGGGCGGGGAAGACCACCACCATCAGAATGCTGGCGGGTGTCATGCGCCCGACGGAGGGTCAGGCCTTTATCCTCGGCGAAGAGATGATGCAGGCCCCGGCGGAGAGCCGGACACGGTTCGCGTATGTATCCCAGACGCAAGAGCTTCACCGATGGATGTGTCTGAACGACTACTCCAGGTACCTTGCCGGTTTCTACCCCAGGTGGGACGCCGAATACGCCAGAGACCTGGCGAAGAGGTTCGACCTGCCGTGGGACAGGAGCGTCGGCACTCTCAGCGGCGGACAGATCCGGAAAGCCGCCATCCTGCTTGCCTTCGCCGCCAGGCCGAAGGTGCTGCTGCTCGACGAGCCTGCCGCGGGACTCGACCCCATTGCCCGCCGCGAGCTGGTGAATGAAATCGTGGAAACCATCGGGGGCTCCGACGTCAGCACGATTCTGTTCAGCACGCACATCATCACCGACCTCGAACGCGTGGCCGACACGGTCGGCATCATGGACAAGGGCAAACTCGTCATGAGCGAGACAATCGAAGACCTACAGGCAAATACGAAACGGGTGCAGGTCGTCTTCGACGGGGCGCCGCCGGCGGACTTCGCGATTCCGGGGGCGGTGACGACCAAAACCGAGGGGCCGGTCGTCACGTCGGTGGTCAGGCTCACGGATGATGCCGAGCTTGACCCGATTCGGCAGATGGAGGGCGCACGTGTGAACGAGTTTCCGCTCGGACTGGAGGAGTCGTTTATCGAGCTCCTGGGATCCGGCAACATCAGCGAATTCAGGGAAGGAGCGTCACAATGAGCAACAGCGATACGACCTCTTCGAGCACCGCCCCCCTGCGCGGTCTGATCATGAGAGAGTTGTTGTTTCACGGGGATTTCCTGTCGTGGTCCGTCGCCGTCTGGTTCATCCTGCTGTGGAGCATCTGCCTGTTCACCCATCACGGATTCGTCCTGGCGTTCGGCATCCTGTACGGGGGAATTGCCGGCATGCGTCTGGGCGGATACGAAATGCTCGAGGGATCGGCGGAGTTCTCCTTTGCCTTGCCACCGACGCGAAAACAGCGTTTCGCGGTCTCCTTTCTCTGGGGGTTGGCGACCGTCGGCGCCCTGACCTCGCTCGGGCTGGTGGCCGTCGAATGGAGCCTGCCGACCCGCGTGTGGGGGCTCATCGCGTCCAGCGGGCTGACGGAGCCGTATGCGCCGTGCCAATCGGCTATCCTCAAATGGTATGCGCTACTGCTGCCGGCCGCCGTTTTCTGTACGACGTACGCGTTCGCAGCCATGGCGCGCAGCAGAGTGCTGGCCGCGGCGTCACTCCTCATCGGAATAGCCCTGCCGGGCATTCTGGTGATGGTCGGGCACCTCCTCGCTTCTTACCTATGGGAAGAGCAGAGCGCCAGGATCGCCATCCCTCTTGTCGTGGTCGTGTGCCCGCTGACGATTCCTCTCGGGTACGTCGCGTTTCTCAGAAAAGACACGATCTCGAGCGAGGGAGCGCGACGGGGGCCGCCATGGTGGATCTGGCTGATCGGTGTCATCGTGCTCTGGCTCTTGATCAGCTTCGTCGGCTGGGGCACCTCGCGGCGCACCGCTGACGCCACGGTGATGGAGGCGATCGCAGATGGCCGGGAGACGGCCCTGTCAAAGCCCCAATCTACGGATACGATTCAACCCGTTAAGGCAAAGAAGAGCAACTGAGAGGTACGCATGAACTTCCTTCCATTCTCTGCATTGTTAGTCGGTCTGGCGTTCTTTGCCTGGAGCGCGGGCTCATCACGAACCAGGCGCCGTGCCGGAGAAAGCTCACAGGCCGGCCGCATCGCGCGTATCGTGCTCGCGATACTGGGAGCCATTGCCATCGTGACCGTGGGGATGTCGTCGGTGAGGAGCACAGACGTGGCGCGAGCTCCCGCGGCATCGCAAGACCTGACGGTCTCGGTTCCAACCCGACCCGGACCGCCCCCCCCGGAAGAACCGGACGGGCGACACATGCACAGCGTGAGAGAACTGACGGAAGCCGGTCGCGCACTACTGCACATGGTGCTCGTCGATGCCTCCGGATTCCGAGCCGTCTACAGCGAGAGTTTCGACATCCGCTGGCCGGAGGACAAAGACCGCGAAATCAAGCGGTCTTTCGAAATCGACGGTTGCAGGTTGAGCATCTCGCAGAAACTGAAGCGCCTGAGGTGGCGGCGGCAGGGGACACACTACGCGTACTCCCTCTCCGGCTCTGGTAGATACGAGGCAGGCGGCGGGTCGACATCCGGCGGCATAGAGATCGTTGGGCCGCTCACCTACAGAATCGAGGTCAGGCCGCACCGTCCCGCGGGCAGAAACAGCCTTCTTTCCATTCAGCACCCCCGTGCATCCGATCGGTACCATCTTTTGCAGTTCGTGACACCGGCGCAGCGCGACGATCCGCTCAAAGAGGTGGCAACCTCCGAGCTGCTGGCATCCCACGGCAAGGAGATTCATGCCCTGTTGACGAACAGCGACAGAGTGCATCTTGGCATAGAACATAGCCTGAGACACTGGACCGAGATGCCGCGTGCCGTCGCCATCGGCGGCAGGCTGGGCTTCTCGTATGTGCTTCTAATGGTCGGGGCGGTCTGCCTGACCCTGCCGTTCAGAAGCAAACCACTCCTGCGTGTCATCGTAGTGACAGGTGTCATGGTCTATGCCGTTGGGATTGATCGCATCTGCCTGAATCGACGCCTGGCGGTACTCGAAGATCCGGAACAGCCGCTTGAGCTGCGGTTGCAGGCATGCGTAAATGCCGGCCAGACGACATTCCACCATGGAGCGAAGCAGGCGGCCTTTGACCGGGTTCTCTCACAGGAGCAAGTCCCCTTCATGCTCTCCGAGCGCATCCGTTTCGAAGCCATGAACTGGATCGAGCCACACGTATACCCGGAACAGGAGGTCCCTCGGAGAGACGTGTTGGAAGTCCTGTTAAAGAACAGGACACCACGCAACGTGCGCACACTCGAACGGATCGTTGAAGAGCACCCTCTTGTTGTCCGTGTGGAAGAGACCGATATGATCTGCATGTTGAGAAAGGAAACCTACGGGGGATCGGGAGATATCCGCTACGAGGCACAGGCGTTTGGCGGCTCCAGGTTCGGACACCATAGCGGCAACAACTGGCCGAACAGGATCGAGTACCTGGAACTGCGTTGCTCAAAGGACGGCCTGGAAGTCGACTTCGTGCTCGACGATGAAATCTCGGACCACCTCGGTCTCCAGAAGGAAAAGGTCTGGACAGCCAGGCTCAACAGGAAGGAGATGTACGATGCGCTTGGCGTGATCAGAACCATGCACGTCTTCCACGCCACGGAGTACGAAAACTCGGAACTGAACCGTTACCGCCAGCAGGTCTTCCTCCTGGAACGCGCCGGCGCCGAGCTGGATGCCGTCGCGAACGACAACGGATGAGGGTGAGGTGGGGAAATTCTCAGTGGGCCGGATTTGCAATCCGGCCGCCGGAGAGTTGAGCATACCGTTGAGAACGGGCTGCCCGGGGGCAGGTCATTCTCTCGGGGCGGAATGGAGACGAGCAACGAACGTCCAGGCTGTGCGCCGTACGCACGAGCCTCTGGTTCGCGCGTCTCCGTCATTCCGTCAACACCCGCGGTCTCCGGGCGGGACTCGGTTAAGCAGGTCGGTCAGCGTATCCGAGCAAGTGTGGCGGTTAAGTGCGCGAGTAAGAGTCCAGGGCGACCGGAGGCCACACTCCATAGCTCCACTTCATCGCACACTTCGTCCCCACACTTACTCGGCTACGCTCACTCCACCCGCTTGCTCGATCCCATCTTGCCCGTGCGAACAGTGTCGAAGGGATTCCCCATCCCCTTCAGCATCCCCTTCTGTTCGCCTGTTCCTTCTGCTCGTTATCCGTCTCCCCCGCTCACCTCAGGAACAAGACCGTCCCCGGACGCGGGGCGGCCACCAACATGGCCTCGTAGTTGGCCCGGACCTGCTCCGCGGTCAGCACGGTTCCCTCGTAGAAGCGCACAACGCCGATATGCCCGTCGAACGGCGTGTAGGCGTCGAGGTCGTTGCCGTCGTCGCCGCCTACCCCGCCGTCGTCGTTCATTCTGCGGCTGCCGATGTGGTCGTCGTTCCCCCCCGCCCACGACGTCATGTCGCCTTCGCTCGTGCCGGCGCCCGGCGGGGCCGCCTCGGCAATCAACTCCCCATTGACGAAAAGCGCGATCCTGTCGTTGCCCAGGTCCACCACGCCAACGGCCTGCACGAAGTCGCGCAAATCCGCATGGTCCAGCGTGTGCGACGCAACCAGGTGATTGGCGCCGGCCAGGTCGGACACGGCATCCTGGTCGTACCGCAACTTCAGCTCGGCTCCGTCCAGCAGGAGTGAACAGCCGTTCGCATCTCCACCCGTCTCGAAGAGCACCTCACGATCGTTCTCGGCAAGATCGCGCGGCTTGAACCAGACCTCGATTGACATGTCACGGTCTCGGCCGGGCAGCTTCGGGAGGAGAACAGCCTCCCCTGCCCCGACGAATTCAAGCGCCCGCGGAATTCGATATCGGCTCGTCACGTCGGCGAACGAGGGAGTGCCGGCGCCCCCGCTGAGATTCCACGCAAGGGCGGCGCCAACGTTCTGAGACCACTTCGTAGCCGGCTGCCCGCCGGGATCGACCGCATCCCAGCCGACCGACGGCAGCAGCGTCTGCGCCCCGAACCGTCGCACGAATTTCACCTGGCCGTCGTCCAGCACGGTATCGAAAAACGCCACGTCATCCATCTGCACGTCCAACGCGTTCCGCGATGAGCCGGCGCTATCCTCCACCGCCAACACGGTCGGCCGTGACGCCGCGTACTGAATCGGTCCAAGGGTTGCGTTTGTTCCCGAAACCGTGTTGGCACTGACAACGCCGCCTCCGAGCGGGTCGTTCTCGGCCACGACGGTCACACGTCCGGTGGCCACGCCACTCGAGCTGCAGCGCGCCGCCACGAAGTACCACGTGCCCGTTGACAGCACGCGCGTGTGCTCCACCGTCAACTGCGCTCCCGTACCGTCGCGCAGCAGTATGCGAACGTGATTGCCCGCCGACCCCAGGTCGAACCGTATGCCACGAGATGTAGACGCCGTCCCATTCATGGACTCCACCAACCGCTCGAACGCGTCCAGCTCGTCAAGCTGCATCCACCAGGTGACGGTCCAGTTCGTCTGCGGCCGAACCGCCGCCGACGTCCCCAGGTCCACTCCCCCACCCTGCACCGCATCCGTCCGGAAGTCATACGCCACGCGAAAAGGCGCCGGCTCGAACTCACGCCCCACAAGCCCCGCATTGATGAGCGTCCCGTCATTGCCGCCGACCGAGTCGACGACCACGTTCGTACCGCCCACCGCTTCATCCAAACGGTAATGGGCAACAAGCTCCGCGCGCAGGCCGGCGCAGGTCAGAAACAGAAGGCATACGAGCGAAACGCCGGAGAAGCGCCGGTCTGAAGCAAACATGGTGTTCCTCCTATGAAATCCTCGGAATCCCTGGATAACGACAACACTCGTAAAAGTACACAACATTGCCGCGAAGATGAAGCATCGATTGTGTGTAGCCGGGGGGGGGGCGGTACCGAACGGGAACTTCACGGCCCGCGCTGTCACTCGCTTTACTCTTTCGAAACGATTTCGTCCCTTCCACGGCGGCTCGCGAGGACGCTCGCCCTCCGGATGAGAACACCACGGACTTCTCGATGCACTCAACTGGAGTCCGCACGGAGCAGTGACCGGCACGTCTGCCGATCGGTCCGCAAGACTGCAGGATTATCTCGTAACGGGATATTTGGGTCGTGAATAGGGGGAGATACGAGTGTACGAGTATGTGTACGAGTACGGGATTCGATGATGAGACCAGAGTTCGATCGTGACGAGCTGAGGGTGTACCAGAGGGCGATTGCCTTTGTGGCGTGGTGTAGTCGGCTGCGCCATAGTGGCCACATCCCCCGTTCAACAACGACGACACCGGACAAAGCATCAACGGGTGTGGTTCTGAACATCGCCGAGGGCAAGAGTTACCTCGCCGATATCGTGCGAATGCTCGTAGCTTGGGAACGGCATCTGGAGGAAAGATAACGGTTCTGATTCGGAAACAACGTACTCGTACACATACTCGTACACGCAAATCTCCCCTGCATCATCAGGGGCCGAGGCATACATCTTGACCCACAGATTCTGCGGAAGACCCCAACATTTCAGCATTTCAGCTTTTCAGCATTTCAGCATTTCAGCTTTTCAGCTTTTCAGCATTTCAGCATTTCAGCTTTTCAGCTTTTCAGCATTTCAGC
>CAZKRK010000399.1:0-7317 GCA_964555035.1 uncultured Victivallales bacterium
GGTCTTTGGTGACCCGGAGTTTTCCCCGCTTGTAGAGCGGATTGTCGCCGGTGTACTCCGTGACCGTCAGTGTGCCCGAGGCATCATTCAGACCCTTGTCCGATGCATCACTCGACACCACCCGGTAGGTGTAGTCACCGACGTCCTGCGCAGAGAACCGGACCTTCCATGTCTTTCCACCGTCCCAGAACGCAGGCACTTTCCATTCCCGCTCGCTATTGCTGAACAGGACATCGACCTCCACCTCTATGAACGGATTGTCGTACGCCTTGGACGAGGTGAACGAGGTCTCAAATACACAATTCTGCTCAACAGCCATTCCGATCAGTGGTATGAGCACCATTGCCACAACGATCAGTTTACACTTACTCATTCTTTTCTCCTCGGTTTCTGCCATGGGTGTTCAATTGTGCCATCGACCGATTTTGACCAGTCGACGTAGAGTTTCTGGAGTCGTCTCGCGATTTCCGGGTTGCTCTTCAGCAGGTTGGTCGTTTCGCCGGGATCGTCCTTCAGGTTGAACAAACACCGTTTTCCGCTCAGCTCCGGTCGATATACAATTCCGTTGCAGGGCTTGCGCCCGCTGAATTTTGCCTTATCCATCAGCTTCCAATCGCCGGAACGTACGGCATAACTATTGCCCATGCGCCAGAACAGGTTCCGGTTGGCATCCATCCCCTCCTGTGTTTTCGGAATCACGGTTCCGTCCAGTTCCTGCCGGATTTCGATGCCGGCAAAGTCAAGCGCGGTCGGCAGTACGTCCAGAGTGGAGACGGGCCGGTTCCAGACCTGTCCTGCATTCGCGTCGTTGGGGCGGACTGCAGACCGGCGCCGCGGCGTATGCTTCTGTAAAGAGAACCCCGCGTGCGGCGAGCCGATCCATATTCGGGGTTTGCACATCCGGCGCGCTGTGATCAAAGGCACTCAGATCGGCATAGCCCTGATCGTCCACAACGATGACGAGGATGTTTGGCTTTTCCCGGGCGAAACCGAACATCGGTAACAGCAGCATCGCCACCAACAGTCGCTTCAAATCCATAGCATTCATCGCTATCTCTCTCTGATCATTCCAAAGTTCAGTGCCCCGGCCGGACCGGGGACGGTGATCGTAAACTCGATCTGCCCGCTTGCGTCAGGCGCGATGTTCTTCCAGTCCACGACCGTCGTGTTGTTCGCAAGCGAGGGGTGCGCCACATCCGCGCCGCCCGTTCCCTTCGTCAGCCGCCAGGTCTGGATTCTCTTCTGCTTATTCGCTCGCGAACCGTAGAACAGCAGATCGCATTTCTTCGCCGGGTCGAGTCCCGTAATGGACACACTCAGCAACTCTTGCGTGAACAGGTTGTCGCCCCACGCGGTCTTCGGAATCCCCGAGACGGCGGCGGGTGCTCTGGGAACATCAGCACCGTCCTTTGCGCAACCCACCCCTTTCCCTTCGACCTGAATCGACCAGCCAATTGCCTTGCCTGACGAATCCGTCAGCTTCTTCACACCGGTATCCCGCGAAGCTGCGCCGGAGCTCGTGAAAGAGATGTTGTTGTACCCGGGCGTGGCGTTGTCGGCGCGCCCGAAATCGATCAGCACCATATCGCCTGTCACTTGCAGCGGCGGGACCTCTTCTTGAACCCCACTTTCCGGTTTGGGTTCGGGATAAATCCCGACCGGTTTCCCGTTTTCAACGGGGTACTGCGCGCCGGTGGCAGCCAGCGCTTTCTGCATCGCGTCGAGCATTGATTGCAGTGTTTCCCGATTCGATGCCGCGAGATTGTTCGACTCGCCCGGATCGCTTTTCAGGTTGAACAGCTCGAACCGGTTTTCCAGGTCGAGATAATGACACACCACCTTCCAGTCGCCTTTGCGGTAAAGCGTGACATAGTCGTTGCCTACGCCACGTCCGCGCCGGTGCGGATAGTGCGACAGGAATTCGTTGCGGTGTTCGGGATCCGGCCTGCCCGCAAAGAGCTTTGCCAGATTGTGACCGTCCACCGGATAATCCGCCGGAACAGGCGCGTCGGCGAGCGCCGTAATCGTCGGGAACAGGTCGGAGACATTCGCGATTTCCTGCCGCATGCTGTTCGGCACAACCGGCAGTTTCTTCTGCCATCTGTTTTCGGGATTCACTTTCGCCCAACCCGCAATGAACACGGTGCGGACGCCGCCTTCCCAGCGCGTTCCTTTCCGGCCGCGCAACGGTGCGCTGGTCGTAATATCGTCCCACGATTTTGTCGGGCGCGAGTCGGCGCCGTTATCACCCAGCACAAAGATCAGCGTATCTTCGGCAACGCCCTCGGCTTCGAGATTGTCCATCAAATCGCCGAGCGATTTGTCGACCCCCTCAACCATCGTGGCATACGCCTTCACCGGATTCGGTTGATCCGAATCTTTGTAATGGGGCATGAAGCGCGGATCGGGATTAAACGGACAGTGTACCGCATAGTGCGCCATATTGAGGAAGAACGGTTTTTTCGTAGCGATTGCTTTATCCAGTTCGATATTTGCTTCAAGCGTCAGTGCCTCGGTCAAATAGGTGTCAGTGCCGTGGTATTTCTCAAGGCCGGGAATCGGGCGGGCGATGGCGCGCGGGTTCCCGCCCTTTCCATAGCCGCGCTGCCCGTAGTAGGACGCCGGCGCACCGATATCCGAGCCGGCAACGTTCACGTCAAATCCGATATTGAGCGGATTTGATCCGGGACGATCGTACGGCGTGGTATGCCCTTTGCCGACGTGGATGGTCGTGTAGCCCGCCTTCTTCAGCAACGCGGGCAGCGAGACCTCTTCGGGGGTCAGCCCCTCCCAGTCCCAGTCGGCAGGCGTATGCGTTCCACCATTATTGCCAAACGGCGCAATCCAGTCGGTCGCACAATGGCGCGCGGCATTCTGTCCCGTCAGAATCGATATACGTGTCGGCGAGCAGACATTATGCGCATAGAAACTGCTGAAGCGAACGCCTTGCGCAGCAAGCCGCTCCACATTCGGCGTGCGATAAAAGTCGTTCCACGGATGCCGCTTCGGATTTCCATTCTCATCGGCCAGCATCGCTACGGACGTATCCATCACCCCCCAGTCATCGACCAGGAAGATGATGATGTTTGGCTTGTCTTGCGCCATTCCAAAGAACGGAATCAACAATCCAAGCACCATCCACATTTTTACATTCTTCATCTATTTCCGTTTCATTACCAGGATCCCCCGGGCTTGCCCCGGGGAGCCTCAGGCTGCCCTGCTACGCGTCGGGTTCACCTCACCCCTCCTAGGAGCCCGCGGCGAGGCAGATGGAGAGCCTCGCGCTTGCCTGCCACCACACGGGCTCAAGAGTCTGGCGAGACCATCCCCTTAGCCCGACACCCTAACGATCCCCGGGGCAAGCCCGGGGGATTACCGACCACTGCTAACTGATTACCGACTACTCCTCCACCAGCACATCCAACTCGCCAACCGCCGCGATGGGCTGGCCGCCATGCGAAACGGCGTCGGTGATCTCGAACTTGATGAATCGTTTCTGCGTCGGTGCGGGAAAGCGAATCTGCTGTTCGTCAGAAACGCCCGGCTTGAGCTGACGCTCGACCAGCGATTTGCCCCAGGTCGCGCCGTCGTCGGAGGCATAGACCGCACAGGCTTTCACATGCCCATTTCCATTACCTCCGGCATACGCCACATAGGCCAGTCCGGTTACCGTGGTACCCGCGGGAACTTCCAGCACCACGTAGTGGGGTGGGGGAGCAAAGCCGCCGGCAAAACGCGTATGCCAGAAGGTTTTCAGATCGCCGTCGATCATGTGTTCTCGCCCCATCCCGGGATTCTCGCTGCTGACCGCCGCGATCTTGCCGCTAATGCGTTTCATTGTCGAGGTCCTCGGACCGCGGACGACCGTCTTGAGCTGCTCAAAGGAGAGCGTCTGCGCCGGCTCGACCTGGGGAGCGGCGGCACGCTGTATCAGCGTGTTCAGCATCTGTTTCTGGGCCGGTGTGCGCTGCCCGTCCTTGCCCAGGTTGAGCGATGTTGCCAGCACGCGTCCCTTGCCGACCTTGGCTTCCAGCACGAGCCCCAGGCGGTGGCACTCGTTGAAGTCGTCGATCATGTGCACGACCGGTTGAGACGCGAAGGGCAGCTTGTTCAGGTTCATCGCAAGGGAACCGGTCAGCAGGCTGTACCACTGGTACTGTGCGTGGCTACGCGTCGGAAAGGCTGCCAGCGCACCGTGCGCCGGGTCACACAGGATGCCCATCGGGCGCGGGTTCTTCGGAAACAGGCCGCGTCCCCAGAATACGGTCCCGAAGTGACAGGGAACCGGATCGACAAGAGAGCCGGCATCCAGGGTTAACAGGACACTGCCGCCGTTCTCCAGGGTCTTGCCGACTTCATCCGACCAGCCGTCCGCCATCGTCACACCCGCCGGAACCGTGACGTCGACCTTGGCGGGAAAGACCCAGAACGACCACTCGTTCATCACCTCGCTGTCGGCCATGCGCAAGGATAGAACGAGCTCCTGCGCTTCGCTGACGTTCGGCAGCTTCATCTCTATCTTTCCGAGCGTGGTCAGACCACCCGTCGGCACCTTATGTGGGCCGAGGTCTCCATCAAAGAGCGCTTTGCCGGAGCGGTCCGAAATGCGCCAGTGCCAGCGGTTGCCATCGAGGTCCCGCGGTCCGTGGTGGCGCACCAGGGCATCCGCCTCGAACAGGCTGCCACCCGTGAGCTCGTCTTCCTTCATCGCCACCAGCGCGACCGTGGGCGAGCAGAAGCGGCGGTACTCTTCCGGCGCGATCAGCCCCTTCGAGTCGCCCATGGCGTCGAGCATGCCGATCAGGGCGATGCCTTCGCCGGGGTAGTCCATCAGCCCGTTCAGGTGATAGCCGTCCATGGACGGCGTGCGCAGCATCGCCTCCAATTCCGTCTTGTATTGCAGCACTTGCAGGGCGCCGGATGCCGCGGCGAACTTCGGACCGAGCTCTGCCGGGTGAAGACGCTCGAAGCGCTCCTTGATCATGCCGATGTAATGCGCCTTCAACGGGCCGGTGTATTTGGCCTCGTTGAACCAGCCGTAGAAGTCAGGGAAGCTGGTGTACTGTCCGATCTCGTGGGAGATAAAGGGGCGCTTGAATGGGCCGACCGTATCTTCGTAAGTGAAGTAGGGCTCCCCATTCTTGTGACCCAGGGCACGGGCCATGCCACCAATGCCGCCGGCCGACACGAAAAAGTCGTCGACGCTCTCGAGGTTAAACGGGTGACATGTCGACGTGTAGAGGTGACGGGGATCCCGGGCCTTCCAGACTTCCACCAGGTGCTGCAGGTAAAGCTCCTTGCCGTCGCCCAGCTCGTTGCCCGTGGCCATCATCACGAACGAGGGATGGTTGCCATACTCGTCCAGGATGCGCTCGGATTCATAGCGGACAAAGGCCGCTCGTTCGGGCAGATGTCCGACGCGACCGGATCCGTCCCACAGCGGCGTCTCCACGTGCACAAACATCCCCAGCTCGTCGGCGGCTTCGAAGGCGGCCTTGGGTGGACACCAGGAATGGAAACGCATGTTGTTGAGGCCGTAGTCCTTGTGCTTCTGCCAGAAAGCCAGCCATTCTGCCTTCGTCATCGGTGGATAGGCGGTCTTCGAATGGATGCAGTTGTCCTGGTTGCCGCGAATGAATACCGTACGCCCGTTCAGCTTGAACTGGTTGCCGTCGGCGACGAACGTGCGCAGCCCGAAGGTATCGCGGTACACGTCGCTGTAGGTCCGGCCGCCTCTGTCGGTACCGCTCAGTTCGACCTTGAGCTGATAGACGTTCGGCGAGAACTCGTCCCAGAGCTTGGCACCTTCACCAAACGGCAGGACCAGGTCGACCTTGGTCAGCGCGCGCCGCTCGTAATAGGGGCCGGAGAGATCGCCTAGCACGGGCGCGAGATTGTCCCGTGCCGAGAGTTCCTCGTCATTCTTGGTACGGAACTTCGCGGCAACCGTTGCCATCGTGTGATCGCCGCAGGAAGCCGATGCCTTGAGCTCGCCAGACACCGCGCCGACACGGCTGCGCACCCAGGCCGTGACGCGCGTGACCTTCTTCTCAATGTCCGGGTGGGTCTCAACGCGCTCCACCCAGACGGGGTCACTGACCTGCAGTTCGATACGCCCGATCACGCCGTTCCAGTTGCCCTGGCTCTCCTCGGTCAGGCTCATGGCCCACATTCGCGACCAGCCGCCGCGCTGCGGATCGCCGTTGGGCTCGTGGCCGACGTTGATCTTGAGACGGTTGTCGATGCGCAGCGTCAGTCGGTGCTTGCCGGGAGTGAGGTAGTCGCTCAGATCGAAGCGGTTGGGCGTGCACAGGCTGTCCTGCATGCCGATATAGTGGTCGTCGAGCCAGACATCGGTCTGCCACATGGCACGCTCAAGGAATAACTCGACGTGCTTGCCTTGCCATGATTGCGGGATCGCGACCGTCCTCTGATACCACGCCGGGCCGACGTAGCGGTGTCCACGCGTCAGGCGCACCGGGTCCGGCTCCGACTTCGCACCGAAGCCCGCCTCATCGGCCGAGCCGGGCAGCGAGATCTCGTCCGTCAGATCTTGATTGAACCACCGTTCCCGCGCGCCGGCGCGACGATCATCGAGCTGGAACGCCCAGCTTCCTCCCAGGTCGAGAGTTTGCTGAGCGACGCCAACTTGTAGACCCACGCAGGTTAACCATGCCATAGCGATTGCTTTCATGTGTTTCGTTCCAGCCTCCTGACCCTAATCCCGGTCTTTTGCCCTTACCCGCGTAGCGGTTCTGAGTTGCACCTTGCCGAGAGCCGGCTTGCCGTTGGATGTCGAGGTGACCAGGACCCGAAGCGTGTTCCCGCCGGGCTTGACCGTGTCGGTAACATCCAGCGCAAAGGGCGGCATCCACAGGGTGTCGAAGACCTTGCCGTTAAGGGTGACCCGGGCCATGATCTGCACATTGCCCAGGTCAAGGTATACCCGCCGGCCTTTGCCGAAATCCGCCGGCAGGTTGAAACCGGTTTCCTGTACAATAGTGAATCCGCCATCGCGCGTCTCGACCGTCTTCCACGGTCCGTCGATCGCCAGGGCCCGGGGCTCCTGCTCGCTGGCCAACGTGTGCTCGGAGCCATCGCTCAGGTTGAGCGTCCAGCTTCCGGCCCTTGCGGTCTCCGCCGTGAGTTGGCCGTCTTCATCGTAGAACAGGTCCAGCTCGCCCGGCGCGGCCGAGGCCGCCACCACGGATGGCCGGGCAGGCTTCTCGCGGAAGACGACAAAGAACGAGTCCGAGCGGTCACTGACGTTGATGGCGATCCGGGTGCCGCCATCCACGCTCTTGAAGCGGGCCGGGC
>CAZKRK010000400.1:0-7299 GCA_964555035.1 uncultured Victivallales bacterium
GTGGTCCGGTTGGAGCGCGCTACGCGCCGACACTCGCAAGCGCCCCATGACCTTTGCGCCCAAACGGCTCAACCGGCGCCCGCACGGCTTGATTACTGGAGCCCTCTGCAATATAATAGGGTTTTGGATGGAGACCGATTTTGGACGACCGGCGGCGAATCGTATCTTTAGTGACCGTGTGCGCGACGGGTCTTCTGATCGTGTGGGGGTTGATGGAATTCTACGATTTCGCTGCCCGTCACAGGCGGCCGCGGCGCGTCGTGCCGGCCCCGAAGACCGCGAAATCGTCGACGCCCGACGCCGTGGCGCCACCGCGGAACACAAACGTCTCGGCGGCCGTGAATACGGCGACAAATGTCGCCACGAACGCCGCCACAACGTCGGCGCGAACGACTGCCTCCGACCGACCCGTACCGGCGCCGACGTCAGCGTTTCAAGGTCGGCTGGCCGATCCCGTCTACCGGGCGGCGCGTGTGGCGGAAACGCTTCGCGAGCAACGCGCGGCGCTCGATGCAGCTCACCGTGCCGCCCGCGACCGGGGGATCCCCGTGCGGCGCGGTTCCGGAGACGATCGCACCGAGCTGATGGGAATCGACGGCGGACGCGTACTGGTCTACGGCGCCGAGAACGCCGACGCTGCGATTTCGACTGCCGCCGACAGAGTGCGCGGGATGCCGCCCTATCATGCCGACGGCGCCGGCGTGACCATCGGCCTGTGGGACATGGGGGGGGCGAATTCCTACCATCGGGAGCTCGCCGGGCGAGCCGCAATCCTGGACGACGCCAGCATCTCCGACCACCCCACGCACGTCGCCGGAACTCTGATTGCGTCCGGCGTGACGCTGAAGGCCAGGGGGATGGCGCCGGCCGGCAGGGTCGACTGCTACAACTGGACACTGGACATCTCGGAGATGACCCAACGGGCGCGCGCCGCCACCGCTGAAACGAACACCCTCTGCCTGTCGAACCACTCGTACGGACACCTGGCCGGGTGGTACTACAACTCGTCCGGCGGCAAGTGGGAGTGGTACGGAACATGGGGAAGCAGAGAGTCGGACATGTTCGGGCTGTACGATCCGACCGCGGTGGCGTGGGACCGCCTCTGCTACGAAGCGCCCTACTTCCTGCCTTTCAAATCGGCCGGTAACGACCGCCTCGACGGAAGGCCGGGCACGGGAACGCCGTTCGATTATTTTGACGGCACGAACTGGGTCAGCAAACCGTTCGATCCGGCAGTCGACCCCCGCGCGGACAATGCCGACCAGGGCGGATACGACACCTTGCCGGACCTGGCGAACGCCAAGAACATCGTCACCGTCGGGGCGGTTGAAGACGCCGTCAACGGCACGGCGCGCAGTCTCGCCAGGGCCAACATGACGCCGTTCAGTTGCTGGGGGCCCTCCGATGACGGCCGCGTCAAACCGGACATAGTTGCCAACGGCACGGAGCTTTACTCCTGCGTCTCGCGCACAGCGGCGGCCTACGGCGAGAAAAGCGGCACAAGCATGTCGGCTCCG
The DNA here is from genome assembly GCA_964555035.1 of uncultured Victivallales bacterium. GTDB lineage: Bacteria > Verrucomicrobiota > Kiritimatiellia > UBA8416 > CAYOBW01 > CAZKRK01. Next base: position 1,518 of record CAZKRK010000400.1, read on the forward strand.
AACGCGGCCGGCTCCGCCGCGCTTCTCGTCGACTATTATCGCGATTTGTCCGGGGGCAGCTACATGTTGAGCAGCTCCCTCAAAGGGCTGATCATTCACACCGCGGACGACCTGGGGAACAACGGTCCCGACTACAAGTTCGGGTGGGGGCTGATGAACACCGAACGCGCCGCCTCATTCCTGCAGGAGCACTTTGACTTTCCGAATGCCGGCCGTCTGAGGGAAGCGAACCTGGCGACGAACGTTCTGGCGCGTGAACACAAACTGATGTGGGACGGCCGCAACCCGATCCGGGTGACCCTGTGCTGGACCGATCCCCCGGCCGAAGCCCAATCCGACCTGGACGATCGCGCCTCCCGCCTCGTGAACAACCTGGACCTGCGGGTTGTCGATCCGCGCGGGACCACCAATTATCCGTACGTCCTCGATCCGCTGCAGCCCGCAAACGCGGCCACACGCGGCGACAACAGCCGTGACAACGTCGAACAGGTCTGGCTTGCCGAGCCGCCGACCGGCGGGATCTATACGGTGACCGTCAGCTTCGACGGCACTGCACTCACCAACGGCGTTCAGCCCTATTCCCTGCTGGTCAGCGGGTTCACGGCCCCCCCCGCGATTCGTTACGAACCCCTCGACAACCAGACGATAACCAACGGCTGGTACGATATTGAAGCCGAGATTGTGGCCATGGATGGCCTTGATTCGAACGCGCTGTTTGTGGCCTGGAATACGACCGGTTCGACCGGAGCGTTTCAGAGCAACGCGTTGGTCTGCGTCTCGAACGACACGTATGCCGGGCAGATCCCGGCGCAGCCCGTGGGGTCGACCGTCTACTACTACCTGTCGGCGCGCTCCAGCGTTGGTCTCTTGACGCGTAATCCTATCGGTGCGCCGGCCGACGTGTTCTCTTTCGATGTAACCGAACCGGTAGTCCTTACGGTATACGGTTCTCCGGAGAACATCGGTACGGTAGTCCCCGGCTACGGCCAGAACGTGGTGCCGCGGGGCAGCACGGTGCGTGCTTCGGCCATCGAGGCAACCGCCCCGCGGAACGGACACCGCTACGAGTGCTACGGTTGGACGGGCCATGCCGACGTGCCGGCCGCGGGCGATTCCAACTCTGTCTCTTTCAAGATAACGCGGGACTCCCTCCTGTTGTGGCGGTGGGACGGGCAGTTCAGCCTGTCCCAGGCCTACAGCGGCGTGGCCCTGGCCGGTACCGGCACGTGGTGGAGTGTCGGCGCACCGGCCTCGACCTTTGTCGCGCCGCAAGAAGTCACGGAAAAGGGCACGGTTTTTCGTTTTGCGGAGTGGCGCGTGGACGGCAGCCGTTGGGGGGATACGAACGGCATCAGTACGTACCAGGCGGAAGGCATAGCCATGACGACCGCGCGCACGGCCGAGGCTCACTACTACACCGCCGATCGCGACCAGGACGGCGACGACCTCGCCGACTGGTGGGAGGTCTTCTACGCGGGTTCGCTCAGTTTGAAATGGTACGACGACACGGATGGGGACGGCTACCTGAACCTGGAGGAATATGTCGACCGTGCCAATCCGAAGGACGGCGGCAGCATTCCCGGCGGACCCTCAATCCTCCACGTTCCGCTTGACAGTCCGCAGGCGCACCCGGCCCCCTGGACCGTGACGGCGGTCGTGACGGACAACTTCGCGGTGGCTTCGGCCACGCTGCGATGGCGACGCAACGGCCTGGGCTGGCGCCAGACGGCCATGACGACCACCGGCAAGGCGGGCGAGTACTCGGCCGAGATCGCATTCCCGGGCATCAAGGGCGACAGCTACGAATATCGGATCGAGGCGTCCGACGCGGCCGGCTACACGAGCGAGGTCGGTCCTTTCTCCTTCTTCGTGGCCTATCCGCTGATCTCGCTGACTCCCACCAATCGCAACCTGACCATGCTGACGGAGACCTCGGCAAACATCCTGTTCAACGTCAGGAACACGGGCAACACTTCGCTGGTCTGGCACACGTCTCTCAGCGGCGTGGGATTTCGTGACAACGTGGAGTCCGGAGAAGGCGACTGGAGCCATGACGGCCCGAACGACCTCTGGCATCTCTCGACCCGGCGGGCGTTTTCGGGCAGCAACTCCTGGTTCTGTGGCGAAGAACAGGCCGGTCTCTACCACAACAGCATGAACGCGTCGCTGGTGACGCCGATGATTCCGCTGGCGGGCGGTGCGCGCCTGGAGTACATGCAGTGGATCAAGACGGAGCGGCGCAACGACACGGAGACGTGGGACGCCGGTGTCGTCGAAGTCTCGCTCGACGGCGGGCTCAACTATGAGCTTATCGAACCGGTTGGCGGCTATCCGTATGTAATCGTGGACAATCCCGCTTCCCCCATAGCCTTCGGTTCGCCTTGCTTCGGCGGCACCGGCGGATGGGAGCGCGTCGTTTTTGACTTGTCCGACTTCGAAGGACTCGCGGTCAAAGTCCGTTTTCGGTTTGGGTCAGACGAGTTCGTCGTCGACGAGGGATGGTACATCGACGACGTGTGCATCGGACCGTCACAGACCTTGAGCCAGTGGCTTACGTTGGGCGCGACCAACGGCACGCTGGTCGCAGGCGGGGGAACGAACGTTGGCGCCGTAGTCAGGACAGACGGGCTGCCGACGCGCACCGACGACGCTTTGCTGGTCGGCTTCCACAGCAACGATCCGCTCCAGCCGTCGGTCTTTGCCGAAGTTGCCCTGCATGTACGGTCCGCTCCCGCCGTGACGGTTTCTTTTGCGGGCCAGACTTCGACCAATGGCGAAGGTATCGTTACGATCGGCAACCTGGTCTCCGACGCGGACGGAGACGGGGTCGGACTCGCTCTGGACTGCTCCTCCGACGGCGGGCAGACATGGACGCCGGTGTGGATCGCGTCAGCCGATGCCGACATGGGGTTCCCGGGCATAGCCACGTCCCCGCCCGTCCAGGTAACCGGAATCCAGACGTGGGATGTCACCAACGCCGTCACCAACTGCGTTGCGGCGCAATGGGCCACAACGAACGAGTCCGCTGCGATCGTGTGCCAGAGCAACGTGTTGGTGCGCGCGCAGGCTTGGGACGGGGTCTTCTGGGGGGCATCCGTGACGAGCCTGCCGTTTGTGGTCGACAACGAGGGCCCGCCGGCGCCGTTGCTGGTTACCGTAACCAGCCATACGCCGCGGACCTGGTCCCCGCTTGCCGTCGTTGCCGGGGCATGGCAGCCGGGCGGCGGCGAGGCCCTTCGCGGCTACATGTGCGCCGTCACTTCGGCGACGACTGCCGCTGCCGGGGTCAGCAGCCTGGCGACCGGCACAACCGGCAGCGCGACGACCGAGATCGACGGAACAAACCTGTGGTTCAGTGTGCGCGGTGTCGACCTCTATGGCAACCAGGGAGAGACGGAGAGTGCCGGACCTCTGTACATAGACGTCACGCCGCCGTCGGCAACGGGCGCCGTGGTCTCGATAGCGCACGATCCGCATGGGAACTTCCTGTTCTCGTCGGTCGTCACAAGCAGCTGGTCGGGATTTGTCGATGCGGGGTCCGGTATTGCCGGGTACTACGTATCGCTGTCGGACGGAGCGGGCACGACGAACGGACTCTGGACCGCCGCAAGCGCCGCCGTTCTGGCTGGCGGAAAGGCGGACGCCACCAATACGGTCTACGTCTGGGCGCGCGACGTCGTTGGCCGGATCGGCGACGCGGCCGCGGCATCCGTGGTCATCCTGCGACGTGACGGTGACTTCGACGGCGACGGCCTGCTGACCTGGAAGGAGAGTGTGAGCGGAACCGACCCCACCGACGGAAACTCGGTCTTTGCTCTCGTCGGCTGTGTCCCGAACGTGAGCGGTTACCAGGAGACGGTCAGCACAAACGAACAGACGTATGGCGATTTTCCGGGCGGCCGTATTGGTGACGTGGTTACCACGCGCGTAGGCGTCGTGTCGGGGACGGTGATTTCGTGGAAGAGCGTTACCGGCAGATACTACGCCGTCTACGCTGAGCCGGCCTGCGGCGGGGAAGGAGTCATCGTGGCTACCAACCTGCCCGCCACACCCCCGCTGAACGTGTATACCGACCGCGTCGACACGGCCGGCCGGTTCTACCGGATCGGCGTCGCCAAACCCTAGCCCGCCCATGCTTGCCTGCGAAATCAGCTTTGCCTATGATTACGAACATGAATGAGAACGGTGACACCCGGATAGAGAAGGACGCGCTGGGCGAAGTGCGGGTTCCGCGAGACCGCTATTACGGCGCCCAGACCCAGCGCGCGGTCGAGAATTTCGCCATTGGCTGCGAGCGGTTCCCCGCCGAATTCGTGCGCGCACACGCGATCGTGAAGAAGGCCGCGGCGATCGTCAACGCCCGCATGGGCGCACTCGACGCCACGCTGAGCACAGCCATTCAGAGCGCCGCGGATGAAGTCATCGCCGGCAAGTGGGACGACCATTTTCCACTGACGATCTGGCAGAGCGGCAGCGGCACGCAAACCAACATGAACATCAACGAGGTGATCGCCAACCGGGCCGGCGAGCTGCTCGGCGGCGAGTTGGGCCGGAAGGACCCCGTCCACCCCAACGACCATGTCAACATGTCGCAGTCGACGAACGACACGATCCCTACTTCGATGCACATTTCCGCCGTGACGGGGGTTTGCGAAGGACTCCTGCCGGCTTTGGACCGCCTCGCCGCTGTTTTCGAGGAGAAGGCGCGCGACTTCAAGGACATAGTCAAGACGGGTCGGACGCATCTCCAGGACGCGACGCCCATCACGCTGGGCCAGGAGTTCTCGGGATACGCTGTTCAGCTCCGCCAGGCGCGGGCCGGCATTGACGCAACCCTGGCGGAACTGCGCCAGCTACCCATCGGCGGTACGGCGGTGGGAACGGGGCTCAATACCGCGGTCGGGTACGACGAAGCCATGGTGCGCGAAATCAGTCGTATTGCCGGACATGAATTCACGCCGGCGGCCAGCAAGTTCGCCGCACTGGCGGCCCACGATGCCGCGGTACGGACATCCGGCGCGCTCAAAGCGCTCGCGATGGCTCTCATGAAGATAGCGAACGATATCCGCTGGCTCGGCAGCGGGCCGCGCTGCGGACTGGGAGAACTGGTTCTCCCCGCCAACGAGCCGGGCAGTTCAATCATGCCGGGCAAGGTGAACCCTACCCAGTGCGAGGTGGTCGCGATGGTGGCCTGCCAGGTGTTCGCAAACGACGCCGCATTGGCCATGGCGGGTTCGCAAGGCAATTTCGAGCTCAATGTCTACAAACCTCTCATGGCGCACGCACTCCTGCAATCGATCCGCCTGCTCAGCGAAGTCTGTCTGTCGTTCGCGGAGCGATGCGTCGTCGGGATTGAGCCCGACCGAAAACGCATGGCCGAGCACGTGTCCAATTCCCTGATGCTGGTGACCGCATTGAACGCTCGCATCGGCTACGACAAGGCCGCTGAAATCGCGCTGACGGCGTGGCGTGAAGGACTGACGCTCAAAGAGTCCGCGCTGCGGCTCGGCTACGTGACCGAAGCGGAATACGACGAATGGGTCGATCCGTCGAAGATGATCGGGCCGGCCGATTGATCCTGTATTCGGCAGTTGAACCGCCGATTCCTACGCAAATGTCTGCAAACATTGACGATGGCGACGTCACACGACGCACCCATTTGGTGAAAGACCGGCTGAGGCAGAAGGTGCCCGCGGATGACGCAGATGAACGCGGATTCGGGACTTCATCTGCGTCAATCTGCGTCATCTGCGGGCAACTGCTCTTTTTAGTGACTCACCCT
>CAZKRK010000401.1:0-7293 GCA_964555035.1 uncultured Victivallales bacterium
AGATTCGGGACTTTATCTGCGTCAATCTGCGTCATCTGCGGGCAACTGCTCTTTTCAGGCTGATACCAATCCCGGATACTCATCGGCATCAATTCGGCCACATGGATCCGGCGGTCCTCCGCCGGAGAGGGGCGCCGCTGAGGCCCACCGGTCCGGAACGGCCGAGGACGGCCGTCTCCATTTCGTGTCGAGATGTTCTGGAGAGCGGTCTGAGCCCGGGGCTCCGGCCGCGACTCACCGAGCGGCAGCGAAGGCTCGCAGGCGCCCGGCTTCCTTGGCGGATACGCCGGGCGGGACCGCGTTGTCAGGCGGCTCGCTGCCCGTCGTCGCCCTGTAGATGACGCACGCCGCCAGGTATCCCCCCAGCGCCGACGGGTGGCTGCCGTCCTTGCTGTAGAGACGGCGGAATAGCTCTTTGTCCTTTTGGTGGACCTTCTTCCACGTTTCGCCGACAGGCGCCACGGCCGCGGCGGTAGCCTTGGCCGCCGCGGCGTAGCCGGCCGTCAGGAGCTTCTGCATAGTGAGGAAGTCCGGCGCGGTCTTGATGTTGTGCTTGTCGCCGTCTCGGCGTCCCCAGGTCTGGAACAGGACCGTTCGCGCGCCCGCGGCCTTGATCGGGGACTGAAGCTTCTTGGCCCCGTTCAGGGTGCGCTCCGGGAAGTAGGCCGGTGTCTGGCTCTGGTCCTGAAGTACGACGACGTCCCAACGCCGCGCTTCAAGCTTGGCGTGCAGCTTCTTGTTTCCAGCATGCCACATCAGCGTTTTGCCGCCGGGGTGGATGTACTCCGCGTGGATCGGCCGTCTGGATGCGGCCGCGAGCGTCCTGAATGTGCTCTTGATGCCTCCGATATAGCTGTTGCCGACCAGAAGGATGTTGAGCGGTTTGTCGGCCGCCCGCGCCGCCGGCAGGCACGCTGCGAGCACGGCACACATGAGAAACGAGTAGTCCGGAGGTATCTTCATGTCTCTACTTCTTGCCTTTCTGCTTCCCCCTTTCCCCGCGTTTCTTCTTCCATGCACCGACAGTTTTTCCGACCGGATTGCGGAGCTTGGCGGGGAGGCCGTCGACGTCTCTTCCCACGTAGTGCCACAACTCCTTCAGCTCGGTGGCCAGTTGCGGGTTCTCGCCCGACAGATCGTCGAGCTCCGAACGGTCCGCTGCCATGTCGTACAGCTCCCACGGCCCCCCGCGGGCTGACGCGAGCTTCCACTGTCCGCGCCGGATCGCGCGGTTGTTGCCGAACTGGAAGTACAGCCACTCGTGTCCTGCGCGACGCTGGCCCTTGAAGATGGGCAGCAGCGATTTGCCCTGCAAGGGCGTGATCTCACGTCCATCGAATGTCTTGGGATACGTGCCTCCGCCTACCTCCAGCAGCGTGGCCATGAAGTCGATGAGGTGTCCCGGTTGGTGCGTGATTTCGCCTGCCTTGGTCTTCAGGCCGGCGGGCCAGTGTACGATGAGAGGCGAGGAGATGCCGCCTTCGTGCTGGTTCTGCTTGTACCAGCGGAAAGGGGTGTTGCCCGCGTGGGCCCAGCCGGTGTCGTAGGTCCAGTAGGAACGCGGGTCCCACGGCATATACTCTCGTCCTCTTGTGCGCTCGAAAGGACAGGCGCCGTTGTCGGAACAGAAGAGGAACAACGTGTTGTCGTAGACGCCTTCCTGTTTGAGATAGGCCACCAGCCGGCCGATGTTCCGGTCCAGGCGGTCGACCATGCCGGCAAAGGCCGCCATGCGGAAGTCCTCCCAGTCTTTGTCGTCTTCGCTGAGCTCGTCCCATGCCCTGACGTTGCCCGGGCGGCGGCTCAGGGGCCACGGCTTCTCGAAGAGGCCCATGTCGAGTTGGCGTTGATACCGGCGGTTGCGCAGCTCGTCCCACCCAACGCGATACTTGCCGCGGTACTTCATGACCTCTTTCTCGGGCGCGTGCAGAGGGTAGTGAGGCGCGTTGTAAGCCACGTAGAGAAAGAACGGTTTCTTCGACTCCTTTGCCTCGCCCAAAAAACGCAAGGCGTAGTCGGTCATGGCGTCGGTCGTATAGAATCCTCTGTCCGGTACGGCAAAGGGTTCGCCGTTCAGATGGAAGGTCTTGTCGCCCGTGAAGAAGTTGCAGCAGCCGCTCAGATGGCCGAAGTAGCGCTCGAATCCCCAGGAGGTCGGCTGCCCCTTGAGATGCCACTTGCCGGACATCATGGTGAAGTAGCCCGCCTCGCGCAGTACCTGGGCAATCGTTACGCCTTTCGAGAGACCGCTGTTCCCCGCCTGGTGACAGTACAGTCCCGTGAGCAGGCACACCCGTGAGGAATGGCATTTGGCGGTGTTGTAGAACTGGCTGAAGCGCAGTCCGCCCCGCGCCAGCGAGTCAAGGGTCGGCGTTTCGATCTCGCCGCCGTAGCAACCGAGATCGGCGAATCCCAGGTCATCGGCCATGATCAGCACAATGTTGGGGCGTGTGGCGGCCTGCAGGGCACAGGCAGTAAGCAGCAGGCAAATGAATGCGGAAACGTGTCTCGTCATGTTACTTCTCCTTTGCGTAGGTCCGAATTGCATTCGGACCCAACGCCGCTCAAACGTACCTGCCCCCGCCGTCATTCTGAACAACTGGCGTGCTTTGGGTCCGATTGCAAATCGGACCTACTTCGGATTCTCATACCAGAAGACGCCCAGGTTCTCGCGTTCCTCATTCCGCTTCTCCTCGTGCCCGGCGTGTTCAGTGGCCCCCGTGAACATCGAACAGAAGGAACAGGCGAACAGAAGGAATGCTGAAGGAAAGAGGACGGCTGCGTCGCTACAGCGAATTCACGATGTCCTCGAGTTCCTTCGCCGCGGGATGGAATTCGAGCTTCTTCTTCACCTTCTCGTAGAACTCCATCACCTTGTCCTTGGGTTCGTCCAGTTCGACCATGCACGTCAACAGGGCCTCGGTTGCGGCGGGGAAGAAACTCGACGCGTCGACATGTTGACAGTACGGCATGAGCATTGCGCGGGCGCGGGCGTAGTCGCCAAGCTTCATGTAGAGCGCGGCCTCGTTCAGGATGAAATCGCCGGACACCTTGCTCATGGGGGATTCGCGCTCCCACATCTGCAGTCCCCGCTTGGCTTCGAGGAGGTAGCCCTGGTCGATCAGGGTCTTGATGTTCTCCGATGCCGACACGTCCAGCAGTGCGTTGAGCTTCCAGTCCTGGACGTGTGCGTTCGGGGCGGCTTTGAACGTAGGCGCAGTGGCGACCTCTGGTTCCTGGCCTCTGCCGGGCCTTCTTCTGCCTCGCTTCGGCTCGGCCTTCTCTTCCGCCACCGGCAGTTCGTAGGCCTTCGCCAGGCTCGGGGCTTTCGAGAGCCATTCCCGCCGCCGTTCCGCGTCCGACTGCCTGAGCCGCGACGAGCCGCCCAGGCTTGAACTGCTGCTTCCGTGCGTTCGCGAACGGTTGACGCGGTTCTGCACGTCGGCGTATATCTTGGTCGCTTCGTTGAGATTGCCCTTGATGAACTCGATGTCGCCGCAACGGATTCGCGCCAGCTCGGCCGCGCCGCTTGTGCCACGCAGGCGAATGACATCCACCAACGACTTCCGCGCGGCATCCAGCTCGTTCAGGTAGTACATCTGGACCTCGGCGCGCGCAACCTTGAGCAGGTCGGCCTGGTTCCGGTCACGCCTGGCCTCCTTCTCGAGGCGATCGATCCATTGCAACGCCTTGGCCGGGCTGACGCGTGGTAGGAAGTCGAGAAAGATGTCGAGCAGTTGCTGCCGCTTCTCCGGCGGCAGCTTGGCGCTGAGCACTCCCCACCGGACGGAGAAAATGTGGGTCAGGAGCTCCTGCCCTTTGCCGAGGTCCATGGTGCGGAAGAAGTTGTTCCAGATGCTCGTGTCCCAGTTCGCCGTCGGATCGACGTTGCCGGGATACGCTTCGAGCACGGTCAGCGCCGCCTTGCGGTAGACCGCGCGGGTGCGGGCGTCTTCCAGGCTCGACCTCAGCGTGGCAAAGCCGAAGAAAGGCTTCTTGCAGCGTTTCTGCTTGCCGTCCGCCGAGGCTGTCAGGGTTACCATGTTCTCGCGTCCGCCGAGAAACGGCCACAGCAGCTTCCGGCGTGTCAGCGTGGCCCCGCCGCCGAAGTCCCACGTGTACGTTGTGCCTTGCGGGTTGCCCTGTCCGCCGGCCGTCAGCTCGTAGACGATCACCGGCGCTTCACCCCCGAACCAGTAAACTTCGAGCGGATGCATATCGATGTGGGGGACGGGCGCGCCGTCCTGAAAGCGCGTCGCCGCAACCTTGCAGTGGCCCGAGTGCGCGATTTCGTTGTCGTACAGGACTCGCGCTTCCCACTTCGAGGTGCCGCCCATGGGAGCTTTCCTGGGGCGCGTGCCGCCCAGCTCCGACAGCGTGGCATTCGGAGTTTTCCACGCAAGGTACATCAGTCCGCCCTTCTTCGCGTGGGTGGAGAAGCTCCCCTGGCCGCCGATCGCGTGGAACACTTCAACGCGGTTGAGCCCTTTCTTGAGGTTCACGTACTGGCCGGCGCCGCCCCACTTCTCGGTGCGCTTCTTTGGCACGATGGTGGTCCCGTTGACGCGCACTTCGCACTGGCCGGCCAGGTTGAACGGCGCAATCCAGGTTTTGCCCGGGTCGCTGGTCACTACGTGGGAGAGAAGGTAGAACGAGCAGGGCTTGGGGCGTCCCGAGAGGTCTCCGCCGATACTCAACGGCGCCCTATTCGGTATGCCGATGTGGTCGCGGTAGTTGACGGTCGGACCGACGCTGCCCAGCTTGGATAGGTTGACCGCGGCGTCCAGCGTGCCGGCAGCGGGATTCGCGCAGAGAATCGAGCTCGGGGTGAGCTTGGAGGCCGGCGTCCAGAGTCGCAGCTCCCGGGAGGGGGTGACGTAGACGTAGACCTCGTTTTCGCGGCCGGGGTCTTCGAACACTATGGCCATTCCCGCGGTCCGGTTGTGCCAGAGAGTGGAGCTGTCCAGCGGGTTGCCGCGTTTCGAGACGACTTGCGTAGCGGGAAACGGTGTCGGCAGCAGCCCCCCGTCCGGTAGGTGCGCGAAGTAGCCGGCGCTTTCGTGAGTGGGAGACCTCGTCAGGTCGAGCGCGAAGCGGATCGGCGCTTCCTTGACGTGCCAGCTGCCGCTTTCGCCGCTTCCGGCGTTCCCGGTGTTGCGGGCCTTCCGACCGCCTCTTCCGCCTCTGGCGCCGGGGCACGTGCCGGCGGTCAGCAGCAGAGCGGCGCAGAAGGTTGTGAGTGCATATCCAAAGGTTCTCTTCATGTCCATACACCGGTAGGCTGGCAGTATGCAGGGATTCCCCGGAGAAAACAAAGGCCGTTTCCAGCACGGTGGAGGAAACGGCCATTGTCGGATCAAAACGATCTGTCCGCTACTTCTTGCCGGCGCTGTCTTCCTTGATCTTGGTGACCAGGACCGGCGGTCTCGGCGGTTTCTTCGCTTCAGTTCTAGACATCGGCGTAATCGGGCAGCAGCAGCAGGCCTCGAAAGTCTCGGCCGAGGAAACCGATCTCGGCGGCGGAGGCGGAAGCTTCTTGGCTCGCGGGGGCGCCACAAATCCGGGTTCATCCGCCCCGTCGCCCGCCAGAACCGTTCCCGAGCAGAGCGTCGCCGCAAGAACTGGATAGACGTATTTCTTCGGTGCTTTTTTCATCCTGATTCTCCTCTCAACAATCAACAAACTAGCGAATCCCGCTGCAAAATGCACGTTCTTTCTGAGCAGGGGCAGCTAACGCACTCCTGACCTTCATGTAAATGATGTCTCCCGGGGTGAGAGAGGTTACACGAAACACCCACTGGACAGTGACGACCCCCGCCACTACTTCGCCACACAGGCGTCGAGCTCGAGCTCGAAGAGCAGGTCGGGGCGGCAGATTTCGCCGTGGGCTACGGCGATGGGCATGTCGGGGAGACCGTTGGCTTCGCAGTACTCGTCGAGCAGGTAGGCGTCCTCGACCTTGGTGAAGTAGGCAATCGCGCGGGTCGTGTCCGACCAGTCCATCTGGCGCGACTTCAGAATCGCGTCGACCACTTCCATGGTCTTCTGGATCTGTTTGGCCGTGTCGTCCAGAAAGACGGTCTCGCCACCCGGGGCGATGCTGGCCGTTCCCGAGATCATCAGCAGGCGCTGGTCGGTCGTGGCGATCTCGACCCCGCGGCTGAAGGAGCTCTTGTAGTCGATGGCCGGGCACTGCAGAGGGGAGGGCACGGCGAATACCGCGACGCTGTCCTTCTTGGGCTTGATGGCGTAGACGTCAGCCACAACAGCGGCGCCGGCATGGTTGGCTACGCCGATTCCCGTGCTGGCGGGGACCATGCGATCGAATACGCCGCGCTTGTTGAAAAAGTCGGTCCTGACGCGGTTGAAACCGTCGTACCAGGAGTTGATATCCTCAAGGTAGAACCAGGTCCGGGCGACATTGGAGAAGTCCATGTCGCAGACTTCCAGGGCCTCTTCAATGATCCGAAACGTGTTCTCAACCTGTTCCTCCCGCGGCAGGGAGGGGTCCGGACGGAGGTCGCCAAGAATGCAGTACTCGGCGTCGTCGTCTTCGATCAGGTTGCCGATGACGTGTTTGCCCAGGCGGATTGCGCGAACTTTGCTGCCGGATACGGCGTGAACCTGCGTGCCGGTCAGGAATGGTTCCGAGGCGCCTTCACCCTCTATCCATGTTACCGGCCAGCTCAGCGGGCCCATCTCCTTTTCGATGCCGGCCACACCCGAGTTCCGCAACTCCGTGCCCCCGAACACGAACTGAGTCAGGATCATCACGCCTTCTTCGTCGACCGTTTCGGCGAGGGATTTGAACATGACGTCCGGGTCTTTGGCCTCTTCCGGATGCACGGTAATCATCACGTGTTTCAGGCCCTGGGCCTGCATGGTGACCACGTGGTTGTTCGAGGAAATCCGCGAAAACCCGTGTTGTGGTGTCGACTGGGGGCGTTTGCGAATGATGCGGGTCTTTGCGCTATAGCCGGGCATATCTTCCGTCCATTTCCGGCAGACGGTATCAATCCACAACGGTTACAGTCAACAGCCATTATCGGGAATGGTGTAAATCATATGCGTGATTGTCACCCTTTCGGGCGTGACGGTCGGGGTCGGCAGTCCCGGCTGTCGCGAGGACACCGGGCCCCGCCCCTCACCCGCCTCCGCTGCGCTGCGGCGACCTCTCCCCCGGGGGGAGAGGTGGGAGCGCACGATTCACGGGGCTGTATGAAAAGGTCAGAAGCTCTGTTGCGCTCCGACCGGTCCACGGCACTCCGTTCGCTCCGCTCACTGCGAGCCTGA
>CAZKRK010000402.1:0-7196 GCA_964555035.1 uncultured Victivallales bacterium
GAACCGCGAAGGGCCGGGCAACTTGGGTTGTGGGCCCCGGCCCGCCTTGTATATAGTGTTCCCATAACAACAATACCGTACCACGGACCGGCGAGACGAGCGGCGTCGGTGACGTCACGGGACGTCCGCGGGAACGGGAGAGCGGGACAAGCCAAACAGGTTCGATCTCTCATAGCCGTTCACGGAGCATCCGTCATGCGCGGACGGCGGATCCTCGCACGTTGTCACGACAACAACCGATCGATCTCGTCGGGTGACAGGCCTTCAGCCGCGAGTTTACCGCGCAGCTCCGCGTCGCGCTCGGCCCGGGCCTCGGCGCGCGCGGTAGCCAACACGTCCTCGGCCGAAGCCTTGGCGCGCATGTGCGCTTCGTAACGCCTGCGCGCCTCCGGATCCAACTTCAACGGCGTGAGTTTCTCCCTGAGGGCGTCGATATTGTAGGAGTGGAACTCGTTCGGCACTTCCGTATGCTTGAACGCGTAGAGCCACTCGTCCAGATCGTCCTCGACCGTATCGGCAAAACGCTTCAGGGGAATGAGGTAGTACTCAGGGAACACGTCTTCGTCCAGTACCGAGGCCGGCGGTTCTCCCGCCAGGTATGGCGCCGAACCTTCCCGCACCTGCAGAAGGTGTTTGGTATGTATCCCGTGAAACTCCGTCCTCCCGTGATACACATAGTCGTCGCCTTTGCCGACATCGAAGTAGACAATGCTGATGCAGATCACCTTCTTGACGCCCGCGTAGGATTCGCCAACCTTCAGGTTTTCGACGATCACCTTGGACGTGCCGTACAGCAGGCGCTTCAGGAAGAACGTCTCGGGCGTGTACTGCAGCTCGACGATCATCAAGCGGCCGCGGCTGTCCCTCACCATCAGGTCGACGCGATTCTGGTTGAGATCTTCGTCGAGCCGGTTGCTTTCGCTCTCGAGCAGGTCGAGCACCGTAATGCGCTCCTTGAGCAGCGCCGACAAAAACCCCTCCAGCACATCGAAGTTCGCCTTGTCCCGCAAGACCGTCTTGATCGCCCAGTCAAAACTGATAATCGTGCGTGTGTCGTCCATATCAACAGAATCCTCCACTCCCCCGTGCGATGTCAAGCGCCGGGGGGACGCCGTCTTCTCCTCCCGTCCTCCGCGCACCCACCCCCTGGAGACGGCGGTCCTCCGCCGTTGCGAACGAGAGTTGAGCACTCATGGAAACACAAAGGAACGACGTTCTGCCTTGTTTCGCCTCATGCACTCATTCTTGCGCGTAACGGCGGAGGACCGCCGGCGACATGCAGGAAGCCGTACGCGAAGGACGCAAGCCGGTGGTGTTGACGGAACGCAAAGAACACCTGCGTGTTCTTGTGCATTTGCTGTCGCCACACGTTCAGCATCTCATCGTCCTCCACGGGGGAATGGGCAAACGAAGGCTTGCGGAAAGGCTCGACCAACTGACAACCGTGCCCGAAGCCGAGGACCGCCTCCTGCTCGCCACCGGCCGCTTCCTTGGGGAAGGGTTCGACGACGCCCGTCTGGACACGTTGTTCCTGACTCTGCCCGTATCCTGGCGAGGGACGATAGCGCAATACGTCGGTCGCCTGCACCGCCGACACGATCTCAAGCGCGAAGTCCGGGTGTATGACTACGCGGATTTGAATGTCCCTCTTCTTGCCAGGATGTTCGACCGCCGATGCAGGGGGTACGAGGCGGTCGGCTACACCCTCCTGCTGCCCGCCAGCGCTGTCCCCGGCTGGCCCCCGGAAGTCCCCCTCCCCATCGAACCCGGGTGGAAACGGGACTACGCCGCCAGTGTTCAGAGACTGATCCGGGACGGCGTGGATGCCCACCTGGGCAACCTATTCGTGCATGCGACACGCACGGTCCGCCCCGACGCCCGTGGCGCAGACCGCGCACGCAGCGCATCGGAGGCCTTTCTCTTTCACCGCCTGGAAACACTGCCGGAAACCGCCGGGAAGTTCCGGTTCAACGCAGACCTGCCAATCGCTTTCGACGACCGTGGGCGCATGGAAGTTGACCTCTTATGCGCCGAAAGCGGCCTGGCGGTCGAGCTCGACGGCGCCCAGCACCTTGCTTCCGCCGATGCCTATCGCCGCGACAGGCGTAAAGACGCCCGGCTGCAGGAGAACGGCTATTTCGTCCTCCGTTTTCTCGCCGAAGACATTGGAAAGCGCCTTGACTACGTTCTCGATACTATCCTGCGGGCACTGACGCACCTGGGGAATTGCCCTTTCTTGGGTTGACTCGAATGCGTGCACGTATCCATTAGAGTCAACTCGAATTCATGCGCGCAAAGGACTTGAGTCCAAGGCGTCGGATGCGCCGTCACCGAGCCGGTCGATGCACATCGCCATCGACGACCTCCGTCTTGTCGGACTCTGTGCCCTCCTGGGCGGGGAAGTGAATAATGAACAGAAGGAACAGGCGAACAGAAGGAATGTTGGAGGGGGGAGACGCCGGCGCAATCACTTCGACATTCCTTCTGTTCGCCTGTTCCTTCTGTTCATTATTCATCTCTCCACATCCCAAACACGTTCGTTGCCTTGAGAGGAAACGAAGGCATATTCAGCCTGCTGCTGAAAATCTCTGCGTTTGCCGGCGCGCCGATCGGCATGCCGATGAAAGAGCAAGAGGGGTTGGAGTTTCCGGCTAGTCCCGCCCCCGGTGCGCTTCGCTTCCGAGGCAATTCGGGGTGGAAACGTAGAACCGTTCTCCAGGACGGTTCAGCGGAGCCCAGGCGGGGTGGTGGACCCCGCGGGGTTCGGAACCGTCCTGGAGAACGGTTCTACGGAACGCCGTGACGAATCAAGTTCCCGTCTAGAGATTCACGCCTTGCCGCTGCGCCTTCGAGCGAACATCCCCCTTGCGCGTTCTTGCGATAGCTGCGACAATCGCCCGCATAGTAGACCGTCCCGTTTATCGCGGCATCATCCTGGAGGAGGCCCATCATGTCCGAAGAGAACAAAGCCCTGGTACGGCGTTACTACGAAGAGACCCTTGGTGACCTGTCCGGAATCGAGGACATCATCGCGCCCACGTTCGTCGATCATCACTTCCCGCCCGAGATGCCGGCGGGCCCCGCGGGAGTGAAGAAGTTCTTCACGGAGTTCGTCCCGAGCATCTTCAGTGACACGCGCATCGAGATCGACTTCATGCTGGCCGATGGCGACAAGGTGGACTGCCACTTCGTCTTCTACGGCAGCCACACCGGAGACGGGGCGGGAATCCCGCCCAGCGGCAAAGTCATCCGTGTGCCGGCAATCAGCACGTTTCGCATAGCCGACGGCATACTGGCCGAAGCCTGGGAAATCTACGACAGCGGCGACATGGCGCAGCAGATGCAGGCCTGATCGGCACAACAAGTGGCGGGTCACTTCTCGAGCGCAAACACGCGCAGCTCCGTCACCAGCCCGTTGCTGCCCATGGTCTTTTCCCAACGGATGTGGCGGTACGATCCGCCGGTCGTGACCGGCAGACTCCATACGGCCTGGCGGTCGGGCAGCTTGGATTCGAATGCGTCCGGCCCCTGTCTGCCCAACACGTCGAACCGGACGAATGACGGATCGTTCGAACCCTTGACAATGAACCTCTCCGTCCCTCCGGTCTCCTTTGCACATTCGATAAGTTGGATCAGCCGCACCGGAACGGCCGCACCGAGATCGACCTGCAGCCACCCCCGCCCCGGGGATCCTGGGCTCCAGAACGTATCGGGGTCTCCGTCGACGGCATTTCCGGGTACGACGCGTTCACCGGCGACGGATTCAGTCGCGCGTCTGGCGAGCGCCAGGTTGTCACTCAGTGCCACGGGAACGACCGATATTTCAACGTCGCAATGCCCGGCCAGCCTGCCGTCACTGACTTCGAGCCGGACCACATAGTCGCCGGGTTCCGAAAACGCCACCTCAGGATTCAACAGCGTGTGCCGATACCCGAAGAAGGTTGCATCCCCGGGGCCCGAGATTGTGCGCCAGGCGATCTTTGTGACACCCCAGGGCGCCCCGTCGTCAACAACGCTCGCGTCGAGCCGGACGGTCTCCAGCAGTGAAATCCGGCTCTTCGCGGCCCGCGCCCGAACCGCGGGTGCACTGTTCGTAACCGGCCCGGCGGAAACATGTTCGAGGAGATGGCGGCAGCCGCGCTCGAGCCCGGCGCACGCGACCGTTGCCGCTGCAACGGGATAGCGCGACCACTCTGCGGTCACGTCCACGGTCGTGTTGGTCACCAGCCAGTGATACCGATTGCGCCGTGCCGCTTTCATCCTGGCGTTGTCGGTGAAGTTGTCGCCGATCGTGGTGTTGTGTCCCTGCCCCATTAGCCAGTAGTGCGGCGTGCGGTCAACGACGTTATCCGACACGTTCCAGAACCCACAGTTCCAGTCGAAGTAGAATCCTCCGGGCTCGGCATGACTCACCGTGACGTAGTTGCTCACCATCGTCGACCGGGTGCAGTCATCCGAACTCATCTGCATGGTATAGATGCCACCGCCGTCGGAGAGACGTTTCATCACGTTCTCGACACGGTTGTGGGCGACGAGCCAATCGCCCGAACCGCCCGCACTGTCGGGGGGACACGGCTCGAAACGCCTGATGACGATCCCCATGTGCGGCAAGTCTTGAATGTGATTGTGAGTGACGCGGCAGTTCAAGCCGAGACCGCTGACGATCGCCGCCGTTTCGTAGAACTCCTGCCCGGTCCGGTAGAGGAGATTATTGGCGATGAGGACTGCTCGCGGGATCTCCTCGGGACCTTCGACGTGCTCCCCGCCAACCGCGGCGCCCAGAAAGAGCCCCGACGCCGAGATATCTTTGAACACACATCCCGTCACACTGCTGGTGCTGACCCCATTTCCAAGACATAGACCCGCTCCACCCATGTGGGCAAACGTGCACTCCCTGAACGTGATGTTGTGCGCACACGAGACGAACACGTGGGGATACGACACGCCCCCGGCCTTGTCGTTGCGGGAACAGACGTAGCCGGCGCCCTGCGCCAACCAGCCCGTGTTGTTGACATCATTCCACCCACCGTAGGCGAAAGCGATGCCTTCAACCGCAATGTCGGAGACCTTCTCGGAAAGGCCGGCACCGCGGACCTCCACGAGCCGCGGCAACCGCGGAAGCACGGCATCGATCTCGCCGATCGACTCGCCCGGCATCGGCAGGTAGTAGAGGGTCCTTCGACCGCGATCGAACACCCACTCACCAGGCTCGTCCATCAGCTCTACGGCATGCTCGAGCCACGCCGGTTGATAGAGATTAATGCCGGACGAGCTCATGTTGTTCGCCATACCAATGACCGGCGAGCGGATGGCGCAGAGGCCGTTGCCCATGAACTCGATCGACTCAACCGGGGCGATGCAGTGGCGCCAGGCATCGGTGTGGTGCAGCTCAAGCCCGTCCACGCTCCGGAATGTTCCCACGTCCGCCGCGTCGAACAGGAGCCCCGCCGTTCCTTCCGCGTCGTACCCTCGCGGCACGATCAGGCGCGACCGGGCGCGGGGACGACGCTGCCCGTTCACGATCAATACGCGTGACCCGTCCGGCAGGCCGTCGACCGTGGCTGACCACGCCGCACGCCCGTTCACCGTCGTCTTCGTCCACGCTCCCGCGGGCACATGAATGCCGCCGCTCACGACCGGAGTGTGACCGGGGTGGTTACGCCAGGTAACGCTGTAGCCGTCACGCCCCGAATCCGCCTCGTTCAGAACCAGGGGCGCCCCGAGCACATGGATTCCACCGAGGAGGTTTATGCGAACGTGTTCACGCATTCCGCCGGCTATGGCCGCGCGCACAACATCACGCGCCTTGTGGACGGTCTGGAGAGCCGCGGCCGGAGTCAAGCCGGTAGCGTCGTCGCTCCCGTTTGGGGCAACATAGAGATCCAGCGCGGCTGCAGTTTGCAGCAAGTGCAGCACAACCGCGAGAACCCCGAGCCCACGTCCTGAGATCTTGTAATCGCCAAACGTCACCAAAAAGCTACCACTACTGCGTCGCCGCAACTGTGCATATACCATACGGCGTTGACCCTGTCACGGAAACCGCAATGCCTGGTCGGAGGCTTCAATTCCTGCATGTCGTCACGCAGGCTCCACCATCAGCCCCTCACCCGCCTCCGCTCCGCTGCGGCGACGGGGCTGTATCAAAAGGTCATGGGCCGCTTGCGAGTTTCGGCGCGTAGCGTACTCCAACCGGTCCACGCCACTCCGCGCCGACCCGCGTTGCGTCTCGGGCTGCGTGGCTCACTACGAGCAGGGCGCGTGCGTTGGGTTTGTAGTTAGGCTCGCAGTGAGCGGAGCGAACGGAGTGCCGTGGACCGGTCGGAGCGCAACGGAACTTCTGACCTTTTGATACAGCCCCGTGGGGAGCACGCGAATCGCCTCTCCCCCCGGGGGAGAGGTCGCCGCGGCAGAACGGAGGCGGGTGAGGGGCAGGTCAACGCAATTTGACCTTCTCTTCGCGCATCCTATCGCATATAGTGCGTGCAAGTCTTAAGCCTTGCCTGGGTGCGAAACAGGCAGAGACTAAACCCAACACATGAGGAGCTCGCGATGAGTACCTACGAAAGATCCGTCAGCATCAACCCCTACTTCAAGATCAAGGAAGGCCAGATGGATGGGTGCAAACAGTGCCTGGCTACGTTCATCGATCTGGTCACGCAGAACGAACCCGGCTGTCTGTACTTCAACTTCACGTTCAACGGCGACAACATGTGCTGCCGCGAGGCCTACGTTGACGCCGACGCGGTTCTGGCCCATCTCGCGAACTGCGGCGAAGCGCTCGGCGAATTCCTCAAGGTTGCGGATCTGGTCCGGATCGAGCTCCACGGACCCGCCGAGGAGCTGGAGAAACTGAAACCGACGTTTGCCGATTTCAATCCGGACTACTTCGCGCTCGACTGCGGCATTGGTCGCTGAGCTACGGTCCCAGCCGGAAACCTCAAACCTCTCTCTCACTCTCCTACTCCTCCGCGAAAGAGTAGGAAAGTGAGTAGGAAAGTGAGTAGGAAGGGTAGTTTCCATCTTGAATTGCCCCGGAAGCGAAGCGCCCCGGGGGCGGGACTAGCCGGGAACTTCAAACCCCGCCCTGTCATCCCTCTACTCCGCTCCTAATGACACGCCCGTGTCATGTCCACGAGCCAAGGGCCGGCCCCTCACCCGCCTTCGCTGCGCTGCGGCGACCTCTCCCCCGAGGGGAG
>CAZKRK010000403.1:0-7196 GCA_964555035.1 uncultured Victivallales bacterium
AGATCATACATGCGGTAGGTGTACTTTGCTTTGAATTCCTCGGCTTCGGAGTCCTCGCCGCTCTCCCTCAGAGCCGCCAGGTGCTTCTCCGCATAGGCTACGAGCGGTTTGCGGTACAGGTAGTCGAGACGAGTGACGAAATCGGCGTCATCGACCTCCCGGCGCTCCGGCACATACAGCAGCATGTGCCAATGGTTGTCGAGGATGGCGTAGGTCACCACCTCCACCCCGCTGAATCCCTCCATGGCCCGCATCAGACCTCGGAACTTGTGTTTCTCCGAGGTATCGAAAATCCGCTGACGGTCCACCACGCGCGAGAAGCAGTGATAGTACGCGCCCCATTCCTCCTTTATGCGAGCTTTTCTCATAAAACCGACCTCCTTTGTCCGTTCGCGGGCACCTCAGAACCCGCCTCTCACCACCTAGGAAGAAACACGGTCGGCTCTATTCCGGAAAAAAGTGCAAAAAAATCGTACCGAACGTACCCAAGGTCTGTCCCCATCACAGCCGTGTATAGCATTGCCATCCGTGGGATTCCGGGTACTGTGGGGGACGTGTTTCGAGCATCAATCAGTTTCATCTTCATCTTCGCTTGTGCAGCCCACGCCGGACCGCTTGAGGAACGGATCGCTCGGTGCTCCACCTTGCTGGCCGAGCGGCCGGACGACGTGCGGGTGCTGCAGCTGCGGGGCGAGGCGCATTTCCTGACCGGTCACATTCGCGAATCGATACGCGATTTCGACCGGGTGGTCGCCCGGGTGCCGGCCCGCGATCCACACCACTGGCGGCGGGGAATCAGCTACTATTACGCTACGGAATACCACAAGGGCCGTATGCAGTTCGAGCGACACAGGGCCGTGAATCCCCACGACGTCGAAAACGCCGCCTGGCATTTCTTCTGCGTGGCTCGATTGAAGGGCGTGGCGCCCGCCAGGAAGGTCCTGATCCCCATCGACACCACGCGCGACACACGCATTCCCATGGCCGAGATCTACCGCCTCCTCGCCGGAACCGGAACCGAGGAGCAGGTGCTGGCCGCCGCGCAGCAGGCCCCCGAACCGCGCCGGCGTCAGGCCATGCAGTATGCCCACCTTTATGTGGGGCTCTGGCACGAGACAAACAAGCGCCCCGCCAAATGCATGCGTCACATGGAACTCTCCGCCCGTGACTTCGGCATGGACCACTATATGGGCGGGGTTGCCCGGGTGCATGTCACGCTGCGATCATCGGCCGTTTCGGGTCCAGCCAACCGGAAGCCAACCAGGGACGGACCACGGTAGCTCGCCGACTACGAGCTCTCACCTCGCACTGGCCAGGCGGTCGACGGGTTGCACAACAACCCTGAAGCCTACGTCGTAGACGGGTTGGTACTTCGGGTAGCGCCAGCGGGACGCGCAGGTGGCGAACCTTGCGGTGTCGTTCCATGAGCCGCCGCGGACGACCTTGTACGGAACCCGCTCCGTGCCCCCT
Source organism: uncultured Victivallales bacterium (assembly GCA_964555035.1). Classification (GTDB taxonomy): domain Bacteria; phylum Verrucomicrobiota; class Kiritimatiellia; order UBA8416; family CAYOBW01; genus CAZKRK01. Next base: position 1,471 of record CAZKRK010000403.1, read on the forward strand.
GCCCCACCGACATCCTTGAGCGGAGCATAATCGCTGGTGGTCCACTCCGCCACGTTACCATGCATATCATGCAGACCCCAGGCATTGGGCGGAATGAGCACACCGACCGGCTTGGTGTGGGAGAACCTGTCGGAGAATTGCTTCTCGAAGCGGCCGTAGTTCCACTTGGCAATCCTGGAACAGGCGATATTCATGGTTTCCTTGCCCTTGCCGTCCTCGTAATCCCCGAAACCGAATGTCTTGTCGGAACCGGCACGGCAAGCCCACTCCCACTGCTCTTCCGAGGGAAGCGTCACCTTCCTGCCGGTCTTGTGTGAAAGCCACTCGCAGAAGGCCATGGCCTGGTCCTGCGAAATGCGGACGACCGGCAGGGACGGGTCACTGTCCATATCGAAGATACCCCGCCTTGACCGGTCCTTCCGGCGGGTCGAAACAAACTTGTTTTCGTGACTCGGGTCGAACTGACGGTACTGTTGCAGGGACACCTCCATGGCGCCCATCCAGAACGGTTGCTTAACCTCCGCTACCCTCGGGCGCTCATCGGCAAACCCGTTCGGGTCACCCATGATGAACTTGCCGGCCTCAATCCTCACCAGCTTCATCTTGACGTCATTGCCGAGATCCAGTTCCTCCGTCTCGACTTCCCCCTCGTCGCCATCGAGGGGCCAGCCATTAACCTGCAACTTCTTCGTCTCGAGCTTCTGCTTGGGCGGGGCCTCGAATTTCGCGATTTGCGGCAGCGGAAGCGTTGTCGTCTCGATCGTGTCGTTTACGTCGGAGTAGAGCCGCAGCAGCTCCTCGCGCTTCGCAACGCTCGTTTCCTTGGGATTGCGGTGGCTCTCCGTCCAGTTGGCGGGATACGGGACATTGAAGTCGATCCAGGTATACAGCCGGTCCCACTCGTCGCGGGTCAGGCGGACGTTGTGATGCCCCTTCTTAAGCATCTTCACGACATGACTGGTGTCCGCCTGGTACTCGCCGGGTGACGGCGTGTGCCAGTCGTTCTCCAGGCCGGCGCGGCGTACGTACTTCTGCAGCGCCATGTAGGCCGGCGAGTATTTATCCTTGTATTCCTGGTGCAGACGCTTGGCTCGAAAATCCGGTCTGTCCCCATCGCGACCATCGTGACAGCCGGCGCACTTACGATCCAGTACGGGCTGCACTTCACGGTCGAAGCTGTACCCACGCATCGGGCCGTTCCAGGGCTCGATTTTTGCAGGCGGCTTGCGCGCAGCCATGGCGACCTTTTCAGGCGGGGCCATGTTCTGGCTCTCGTGACAACCGATGCAGGCAAGGTCTTCGCCCGGCTGGCAGGTGAACCAGCTCCGCATCACCTGCAGGGCCTGGCCGTCGGCGTCGAGCGGCTGGACGAAGATGGGCATATTGGCCGGCACCTCAAAGAGTGCGGAACCGTCCTCTTCCACGGGCACGGTACCCATGATCCGGCGGATATCCCACCCGCCTTCATGCGAGGTGGCGTAGGTGTCGCCGTTGCCCGGATAGCGATAGTGATAGGTCCCCACGCGCAGCTTCTTGATGGAACCCTTCGGGAATCCCTTCACGCCCGGCCCCTTGTAGATATCCATCACCAGCGCCGTACCGGTCTTCTTCGCCACGTCGACAGCCGACGGGATGACGGGCGGTTTGCTTCTCGCCAGCACCGGCACGGGCATCGCGTAGTCGCCTTCGAGGATCGGCGTGATGTTGTCGAAGATGTCCACCAGGCAGAGTTGCCACGGGGCCTTATCCTGCCTCTTTACCGTCGCCAGAAAGTAGGTTCCGGCACCGTCCGCCTGCGGGCCCGTGCCCAGGGGGTAAGGGGTGATGAACTTCGGCCAGCTGCTGCCGACCAGGTTGTCGCGGATGATGGGCTCGACCTTCTTGCCGTAACCCGGGATCTGCTGGACGGATCCATCGGCCTCCTGCGTGCCCAGTGCGGGGTCCAGGATGTGCATCTCACCCATGCGGGAGACACCGTGATGCCCGGACACGATCGTCACGATCCGCGTCGGGTGGCCCGGTATCGGGCGGGTCCAGTACTGCGCATTGGGCCAGTACGAGGCACTGCCATAGTACTCCTTCTGGTCCGTACCGTCGGGGTTCATGGACATCAACAGGCGAGAGAAATAGTGCGGCAGGTCCGTGTACTCCCACCGCGTGTAGACGACACGGCCGTTGTTGAGCACACAGGGATCCCAGTTGTGGTCCTGGTCGTAGGTGAGGCGGCGCTCGTCATTGCCGTCTTTGTCCATGACGTGCATATTGCCGACACCGCCGCCGCCCGTGCAGGGCACGGCGTGCTCACAGGCGGTTGAGACGAACATGATGTCCCCGTTCGGCATCCGACACGGGTTGTAGCGTCTCGAACTGTCGACGTTCTTGTCGGGCTCCTTGATGGTTCTCAGGTTCTGACCGTCGACGTCCATCTCCAGGATCTTACTGCCGTCGGAGAACAGGATCTTCTGCGCGCCCCAATCGAGCTCGTAGCTGGAAACTCCGCCGTTATAGATCGTCGTCAGCGTCCCGTCGGGCGCGACCGGGCTGAGGACCTGCAGTTGCTTGCCCATCGTACAGGCGCCGGTCCAGTTCGATGCCAGCCTGATGCTGCCCGATGCCACCAGCAGCTTCTCGAACTCGAGCAGCGGGTTGTCCAGAAGAATCCTCTTCTGTGCGGCATGGATCCTCGATCTCAGCGCCGCGTACGAGCTCACCGCATTCCGATCCAGCGACAGGCCATTGGTCCGCCATTTGTCGAACTCCTCTTCGAGACTGTCTACTTGCGCCAGGTATCTCTCCGCATTCGGATACTTATTCTTGAACGTCCCGGCCTGGTCGTTGATCGCAAGTCTCATCGACTTGAACGATCCGGCCAATCGGTTCAACTCGAGCAGCATCGAAGCCACCGTGAATTTCCTGGCCGCCTCCTCCACCGTGTCGTCTTTCGTGGAAGCCAGCGTTTTGACCAGCGGTTCGATGGACTCCCGGACGGCAGGATCCAGGTTCTTCATCTCGCGCTCGAGCTCGCGGTGCCGGCTGCGGGACTGGTACTGGTACGTAATCAGGTCCGGCTTGCCGGGCATCCAGTCGCCCAGCACGGCCCATACGCCGGCCGGCGACTCAACCCGCATCTCCAGCTTGCTCGCCGGATCCTGAAAGTCCGATGCGGCCCTGTCGAACAACTTGCGGCGGCGTTCCTGCATCTGGTTGCGATGCGTGCCGAGCTTCTGGCTCTCCACCTTCAGGCGATACCAGATGTGGGGATGAGCATTGCGAGCGAGATCGACCAGCATCACAACCGGATAGGTCCCTTTCTTTAGCGGCAACGATCCAAACGAAGCGTTGAGCATCACGCACCTGTCCCCTCCGCGCGGCGCCCGGGTATGCCTGCCGTCCTTTACCACAACCCAGCTTCTTGCGCCGTAGAAAGAGATCGTGGGAACGGCACTCTTGGGCTGGTCTTCGGGTACAGTCAGGGTGCTGACCATCAGCGCGTACGAGTTCTTGTCGATATCGATGAGCTTGGTAATGTCGTGAAGGACGTCCGGCGTGAAGCCCGAGACCCTGGTCCACGGGTATGTCTTGCCGTCAATCTCGAGGGGCTTGGTGACGTCGATCGCCACCTTGGCGTCCTGGACATCTTTGGGCAGCTTCCGGTAGTCGCCACCCGTCTTCGCGCAGTACCAGTCGCCAAACGCGATGCCGGTCTTCTTGAACTCAAGGTTGTCCGTCTGCATCTCCAGCCGGAACAGCTTCTCCCGGCCGGCAACAAGCGACTCGCGCCAGGTGCTCTTCCTGACATAGACGGACTCAACTTCGACTACATCCGCCGCACACGTCTGCAGCACGGCAGCCAACAACAGGATCAAGGGTGGGATAGTTTTCATGCAAGGAGGATACCGCGAACGAGACAGCACAACAATAGCACAGTATTGTGCTATTGAGATAACGGTGCCGAGTGGGTACGATATCACAACGTCAATGACGAGGGAGTACCCATGTACGATTCTGCGACCCGTATCGGTTCTGCGCTGAGCCGGCGCTCGTTCTTGAAATCCGCTGCAACGGCGGGCCTGCTGGCCGCCCCCCTGAGTCGCATCGCCGGAGCGGCTTCGCCCAACGGCAAGATCCAGCATGCGTCCATAGGCATCGGGGGGATGGGAGGAAGCGACCTCAACCAGATCGGCTCACATCCGAACGTGGAAATCGTCGCCATCTGCGACGTGGACACCCGCCGCATGGCCAATGGCGCGCGGAAGTATCCCAACGCCCGGCGGTACCAGGATTGGCGCGAGCTACTGGAAAAGGAGGGTGACAGCATGCCTGAGAAGATGCTCGCTATCCCCAGGGCAACTCTGCGAGCACCTCCGGGGTGACGTAAGAGAAGAGTTTGCGCGAACTGTAGTTGTCCCAGATCCGCACGATGTCATTGGCTCCAAGATTGTAATACTCCTGGAATATCTGGCCCTTTCCAAGCGCGTCGATCTTCGCGTTCAACTTGCTCCAGTCGTCGTCATAGTAGCCTACGCCGGGCATCCACTGGATCATGTCGAGCTGTTCTATGGCGCACAGGCTCTCGGTATGCTGCAACGCGTCGGGTCCATCCAGGTGATATATGCTGGCCTGGGTGCTCTCGACCTCCCCGGTGAGATAGGGCAGTTCGAGCTCATTGAACATCTCCACACCGATCATGCAGGACAAATCGCACTGCGGCACATCGATGATCCCCGAGCTGTACATGCCGAACCGGTTCAGGCTTCCCCAGGTGGAGACATCCAACGCCTCCGCCATGGCCGCGCGGACCTCGCGCAGCGCCGCGTCGACCTGCTTAAGAGCGCAGTGCACCCTGTCCGGCGCCGTCGCCATGTCAAGCAGCAGCGGTTGGGTGCCGTATAGCGCCGCCAGGCAATCGAGACTGCCCTGCAGGTGCGTGCCGGTAACGATCAACTTGCCGTCGCACCGTTCACGAAACCGTTCGATGCACTCGACCGTGCGCTTCCACCATCGCCCCTCACGCTGAAACGCAATCGCCACACCGTCAAGGCTGCTCAAGCAGGACTCCACCCAGTTCGTCCGACCCTCGCGGGCGCGCACGATCTCCGCACCGAGCAGGGCCGCGAAATGATCGGGAGCAAGGGTAACCATGAACGAAGGGATCGAATCGCCCAGGAACTCGTGCGTGGCGGCCCACCCGAGAGCCTGCTCGATGATCGGGTCAAGGTCGCCAAAAGCGCAGTCGTAGGCACGCGGCTTGGGGACAGGCGTCACCCCCTCTCTCGGCCGGATGGCCTGCAGCAACGGCCGTTCACTATCCCCGCGCCAAAACCGTTCCCAACGCTCGCGCGTCGCTCCGAAGTCTCGTCTGTACTCAAGCTCGTGCACCGCATTCCCCATTCATGGCCAACCGGCCTGTTACTGTCCGGAATTCACAGAAGCCAAGTCATACCCTCACGACCCGTTCAGGACAAGTTGAATCACCTTGACCGAATTCATTCCACTTGCAGAGTGCCCCGCCGCGCTTGTCCCCGCGGAACCAAGCTCGGTTCGCGATAAGCCGAGAAGGTGTAGCGGAGACACCCATCTTCGTAGACTCGCCGCAGGTCGGCGCTGTGCGCCGACCGGAGACGAGAAGCCGGGCCATGCGCGCCTGCGCCCTCCGGGGGCTGTATCAGAAGTCAGAAGTTCCGTTGCGCTCCGACCGGTCCACGGCACTCCGTTCGCTCCGCTCA
>CAZKRK010000404.1:0-7158 GCA_964555035.1 uncultured Victivallales bacterium
CTCCAGGTTGAATTGGCGGGCGTTTCGCGAACGTAGACCCTTTTCGGATGGGGTCCTACTAGAACCAATACCCCAATTGACCAATCAACCAAGAACCAAACCTACGGCAACGGGACGGCGACGCGGTAGTAGCGGGTCGACGTGTTGGTCGCTCCGCCGTCCTCGTAAAACGTGCGCGTCTTTCCCGGAGCGGCCGGCAGCGTCTGCAGCGCGTTCCAGGTGGTGGCGGTGAGAGAGTTCTTGGCTGAGATCCTGTACGTGACCCCTTCGACGCTGTCCCAGGCCACTCGCACCTTACCGTTGCGCAGTCGCCTGCCCTCCCTCAACTTCAGGGCCGAAAGAGCATTGGTCGGGTCCGTGTGCGTGATGTCGACTTCGTCTCCGTCACGCAGTCCGTCACCGTCGCTGTCCGGGTTGTCCCGGTCTGAAAAGTGGTCGCGCAACTCACGCACGTCCTTCAGCCCGTCGCCGTCGCGATCGAGCGCAACCAGGTCAATCAACCCCAGGTCGATCTCGCCACCGGCCACGGCCACGAGGTTCGACCGCAGTACGGGCTCGTAGCCGCGCATGTCGGCGCGAAACGTGTAGCCCCCGGCAGGCACAATCATGCGGAATGTGCCCGCCGGGCCGGTCACAAACCCGCGCTTGCCGGCGCCGCTGACCCGCACGGCAACCCCGCGACTGGACCAGTCCAGCGGCGCGCGCACACGACCGTGCACAACGGTGAAGCCGCCTGGATTGACATAGCGGATCCAGGCGTGCGCCCGGGTCCGGTTGTTGGCGCCGTCACGCACGAGGGCATAGACAGTCACGAGCTCGCCGCGCGAAGGACTCCCCAGCGAGAAGTTGTCGACACGGTTCGTGTACGGAATCCACGGGGCCGGTCCCAGGTTTGGTGTCAGTCCCAGCTTCATCTGCGTAACGTCCGCGGATGCCCGCAGCGTGAGCGACACCCTGTTGGTGAACGTCTCGCTCGCGCCGTCGTCGATCGACAGGCAGAACTCCGGCGGAATCGGGTCGACCTTGGGCGTTCCCGCAAAGACCCCGCTCGGTACGCTCCTGCGCCCCGACGCATCCACGGCCTCGATGCGATAGAAGTAGGTCACGCCGTTCGTGAGCCCCTGGTCCTCGTGTATGCCGTTGCACGCCGCGGCATCGATGTTGGTCACGAGCACAAAGGCATTGGTCGGACTGCCGGTGGTGCGGTAGAGGTTGATCGTGTGATAGCCGCGTTCTACCGAAAAGCGGATGACGTTCTGATTGGGTTTGAGCAGGTCCAGGCACGCCTGCATGTCGGTCGGACGACTGAACACGTCCGCCAGGATCGGCGGCGGCACGGCGTCGTCGAGATGGTCGAACGGATTGGCGCCGGCAGCAATCTCGGAGCTGTCGCTCTCGCCCCCGCCGTCGGTGTCGGCGTTGCCGGGATTGGTGCCGCGCTTGTATTCGTCGCCGTTGCTCAACCCGTCGCCGTCGGGGTCGAGGGCCGAATCGTGAACGTTCTTGTCGAGGCAGCGGTGCAGCGCCTCGTAGCGGTCGACCATGCCGTCGCCGTCGCCATCGTTGCCGAAGCCCTGTTCGTCGCGGAACACGTGGAACGTCCCGTACTTGATGCGCGTGAATGCATTGGTGAAGTTGTCCTGACCGGTGATGATTGCCTGCACGCGGTAACTGCCGTACAGCGCCGGAGGAGGTGTCTCCTCGGGAAAAGCGCCGCCGGAGTCGGTGCCCTCGGTGGTCGGGGTGTAGCAGGCCGAGTAGACCCCATCCCCCGCCGCGCCGTCGTGACCGCCCCCATCGTCCCGCAGACGCAATACGACGTCGCCCTTCAGGGGATGGCTGATCGTGGCCGTGACGTCGGCATCGTGAATCGCTCCGGCCGCATCGGTCAGAACAACGCCGATCGGCATGGGCAACCCCACGAGGTATCGTCCGTTCTGCGCGTAGTAGGCATCGATGCCGTGGTATTGCGTGAAGTACAACTGGGCCTGGGCGCCCTGGACGTTCTTGGCCGACACCGCGAACAGGCAGTCGCGCGCAGCGCCGTCGTTGTTGTCGATCGTAAAGGTCCATTGACCGGGTCCCATGCTCGCGGTTCGATAGGCGACGTGATACTCGGGATCGTATGCCGGGTCACCCGTATCCGGAGGCGGCAAATTGGTGCCGGCCGGTGTGCCCACGCTGAGGGCCATGTTGGCGCCGGCCTGCTCGTAGAACAACACGATCACGGCGTCCTTCAACCCCCCCTCGACAATCTCGAGCGTCAGCACTTCGCTCGCCCCCGCACCCACGCTCAGGTCCGCGTCCATGATGCGCGACTTGCGCTTGATGTCCTCGTTGACCACCAGGAACGTGTTGGCCAGGTCGCGCATTACTCCAAGCGGCGAAGTGGCAATCCCGCTCGGGGCCGTGGGCGGCGCATCCTTCGCGCGGCTGCGCCCGACCGAAGCGTCCTCGTCCGCTTCCACCTTGTAGGTGCGTCCGCCCGTGTCGGTGGCAATGGTCTCCAGCAGTCCCTCGTCGCAATTCGGTCCGAGGATGATTGACTCGACGCGAATACCGGCGATATCGAGCATGGACTTGTGCGCGTCGTAGTCGCTGTCCTCGTTCTGGTGCCCGTCACTCAACAGCACGATCCACTTCTCGGCCTCGTCCCGCCCGTTGTCGACGAGCTCCTTCGCGCCCCAGTAGAGCCCGTCGCCGATAGACGTGAAACCGGTCGGCGAGAGCATGTCGCCGCCGGGGTTGGTCTCGTCGAGCGCCAGGTTTACGAGGTCGCGCACCCACTGGTTGCTCATCGTCATCAACGGCGTGAAAACCTCACCGTCCTTGTAGGTAGTGTCGTTGGTTTCAGTTCCATCGCCGTTGAACCTGACCGTGCCCAGCATGTCGTCGCTGCCGGTGGCATCGGTGAGGAGCTGTGCCGCGGCGCGCGCACCCTCGGTGCGCGAGAAACCGCCCGAGGTCTTGAGCATGCTGCCCGAGCGGTCGATCACCAGCATCTGGTCCACGTCCAGAAAGTCGTAAATGACGACCCCCGGCTCCTGCTCGGCGTCCCAGACGCTGCCCAGGTAGACAAAGAGCGGCTGAGGACCGCTCGGCGGCGTGCTCTTGACCGGCGCCTGCACGGTCAGCCAGTACTCCCCGAAGTTGACCGCCGCGGCCAGCACCTCGGCCTCGTTCGTCGCCGAGGGCGTATTGCCCACGTAGACCTTGAACTCGTCCGCCCCCAGCCCCTTGAAAGAACCGGACCCGAGGTCGGCCGGATTGGTGACCTTGAGCTTGAGTACAAACCGTTCCGGGTTGAGATGGTCACCCACGTAGGCGCAGTAGTTGCTGCTGGGTTCCTTGATCTCAAGCGTGGGTTGGAAGTAGCTGAAGTAGTAATGGAACTCGCACTCCCCCGAAACCACGTCCGTGGCGTCGAACATGCCGCTGATGACCGCAATCAGCTTCTCGTAGGGGTCCGCAACCGGCTGCATTGTGGCGTGATGAAACTCGTTGCCGATGCTGGGCGTCGCCGTGCTCTGCTCGACCAGGTCGATGGCGCCGGATGTGCGAATGCCGATAAGGCTGTACAGGCAGGAGGCCGCCACGTCGCTGCCCGCCCAGAACCCTATCCCGTGATCGTTTGCCGAAAGCGTGCTGTTGTCCAGGTCGCACACGTAGTACTCCGTCCCCCAGGTGGGCACGGAACCCCACCTCGTTGACATGGTGTCTCCGGGCGACAGCGAATGCGTGTCCCTCGCCGAAGGCCTGTCATCGTCCGGATTTGAATTGTGATCCCAGAAGGGTACAGCCGGCGACGTGCACTCGTCCCAGTAGTAGAACCGAGTTGGATCGTCGACGCTCATGGTGTAACCGCTGACGTTGCGATTGATGTAGCGGCGCGTCCAGTTGGCCACGGCGAAATCCTGGAACACCCTGGAATACGGCGTGCCGGGATCGTTCGCCGCGGTGGTGTAGCGGTCCTTCTCGTCCAACACGTCCCCGAGCGTCGTGGTCGCACCGTAGCCGTTCGCTTCGGCCAGCTCAAAGAAACGCTCGATGACGTCATGTCCCGTATGCGGCTCCGTGCGGTCGGAGCCGAACTGCTCCATCACGTACTTCCAGAAGATGCATGCGCGGTAACCGCGGTCGTCCACGTCCTGAAAGATGTTCTCGTCACTATCGAAACTCAGAAAGTCATGCACATGCCCCAACCACGTCCAGTTGAGATTCGTGCACGAGTCGCAGTCGTCGAAAAGCGCATCCATCATGGCAGTAGCCGTTCCCTCGTAAGTGAACGGCAACAGGTGCTCCAGTCCCTTTGGGTTGCCCATGTAGGCATACTGGACCGAATGAAACAGCTCGTGACCGTTCACCTGTTGAAGCGAGTCCGAATCGGCCCCCAACTCATTGACGATCCACGGCGGAATGCAAATGCGGGTGATGCTCGTGGCCGGATTGACGTGGTCCTCCAACTTCACGTCGCGGTCGACGCCGGGCTCGACCAGGAACTTGGGCTCCTTGAATCCCAGCCTGACGTACCCGTGATGGGCCCCAAGAGGATTGTCCTCGGACCACGAGCCGTCGCGGTCATAATCCTCTCCGACAGCTTCAGCCTGCCACTCGTTCATGAACCAGTTCGTGTTGGTATTGTCGCGGTTATAGTAGTGAATGCGGTATTCCTCGATCGGCGTATCAACGTGCTCGTTCAGCGTTTCCGCGTGCGTCCCCACCGGCCACGCTGCGATAGCCGCCAACGTAACCGCCACAATCCGGCTGCCTGAGTTTGCGCTCTGCATGATTCCTACGCCTTTCCTTATCCGGTTCGTGCCCCAAGTGACATGACCGACGGTCCCGTAAAGACCGAAGCCGGTGATGCTGTATCACCCCGTCCGTAGCCCGGCAATATTGGGCGTACTTTACCACACCAACCGCACCCGATCTACCATTTTCCGTGCGGGTTCCGCCCCTTGATTTGCCGCGCTTGCTCGGGGCCACCGCCGGGCTGGTCTCGGCGGAGCCCTGGAGCGTAGCGAAAGGGCAAGGGCGAACGGAGAAGGCGCAATAGGGCGCTCTCGGCAAATGCGGAGGACGACTGCTATGCGCTACCCAAGACTGCGACGGCACCAAGGCCACACCTGAGGGCTGCCCCCGTTCCATGCACAACGGCATCGCCATCGCCTCGAACGGTGCGGGGTGTGGAGCAGCAGACGACCTGTCATCCCGAGCGCAGCGCAGCGGAGTCGAGGGATCTCGAGAACTGCGATAACGTCCGGAGTGGTTCCCAATTCCCGAGATCCCTCGACTCCGCTCCGCTTCGCTCGGGATGACAGGCGGAGCCGGTTTCGTCCCGTCCACGACGGCTCGCGAGAACGAAGCGAGATAGGGACACACCTTCTATGCAGAAAGTTGCACTTTCTTCCGGAATAGGGGAAGCCGAATTGCTTCTTGATAGCAGCGGCCCGTTCGGCCCGTTCTGTGGGCCTGAATCCAAGAAGCGAGGAGATCGTGAAATGAGGCGGGCGCGGATCGTTGAAAACCGCATTGGAGGTTTGTCCCTTCCCCCATCCCTGCGCATATACTCGTTCCCCTCTCGGAGATCCTGGCCTGTGACATTGCCAAGCTGATGGGGGCCCAAGGCAAAGAGGAGACCGGTAGCGACCCGCTGCAACGGCGATGGGTGAAGAAGATGCGTGAGGTACAGTCACTGCCGGAACGGCAACAACGCGCCATCATGCAGGTTCTGGACATGGCCCCGCAGAAGGGATGAGGGAGCGGAACATGAGCAGCAACCTGCCGGCAAAGATGACTCCTGAAGAGATGATTATCCGTGTCCGCGGCCAGGCCGTAATTCTCGACGCGGACCTGGCGGCGCTCTACGGGGTCGAGACCCGACGCCTCAACGAGCAGATGAAGCGCAACAAGGATCGCTTCCCGAAGAGCTTCGCGTTTCAACTCACCAAGAGCGAGTGGGAGCGTTTGAGATCGCAAAATGCGATCTCAAAGGGGCGTGGCGGTCGCCGCTATGCGCCGTACGTGTTCACCGAACACGGCGTGCTCATGGCCGCCAATGTTCTGAACAGCCGCAAGGCGATCCAGACCAGCGTGGCGATCGTCGAAGCATTCGTGAAGTCACGCCGTATGGCGCTCTCCGTCGAAGGCCTCGCACGCAAGCTCAACGCCCTGGAGAGCAAGTACGACCGGCATTTCAAGATCGTCTTCGACGCCATCCGCAAGCTGATGGCCGCGCCGCCCGGCAAGCGCATCGAAGGATTCTCGGGCAAGAAGGACTGAGTGCGCAACGCCATCGCGAAGCCCCTGGGGCAAAGGGGGTAAAGAAAGCCATGCTTTTCCGAACCCCCCGCCTTTGTCTTCGGGGTTCGGAGAAGGATGGCTTCCGATTTCGGCGGGTGGAGTGCATGCAGCAAGCGTGACGGGTTGCTTCGATCTCCGCCGGGATGAGCTCCACCGCCAGGGCCGGGCATGTCGTCGGGTTGGTGAATGACGCCACGGCCGCCCGGCGCGATTGATGCCGGCACGGAGACCGCCGGGGCTGGCGCGGAAGTTGGCTTCACACGTCACGCCGTAGTTCAACGAAAGCGGAACGCAACTTGCGTGACGGAGGGCCAATGGGGGCGCGGTGGGGAACGCCGTGCGGGGTCTGTCAAGGGGGCGGCGGAAACGGCACGGCGAATGGGCAACGTGCGAGGAGGTGAACCCGACGAGCCGTTGACCGGGCGACGGGACGATTCCGACGGGGCGCGGGCGCTTCCCGCCGGTGGGCATCAAGCCTGATTATGCGGTGTGGTTCTTCAGGTGGGGCGAGAGGGCCTGAAGGTTCACATCGCAATAATCAAGTAGGCTTATGTCAGGCGGCGGGATGGTGCCCGCGACCGGGGGAACAGAACATGCGGGAGCATTCCACTGGGGCGTTGCGCGTGGGGGCGCAACGGGGGTATGGGCCTGGCACGAGGCTACGAAAGCTGCCGTAGTGACAGGGGGGGGAACAGAACGGACAACGGCAAGCAGCTAAGCAGGATGAAGAGTCACTCGGTCGGCTTAAGTTCTAATTCAAGGGCTGACCCTAGATCCCCTAGATCCCCCTAGATCCCCCTTGACGCGGGTTAGTGACCTACCTAGCCTCAACTCAAGTGACGGACAGTCACAATT
>CAZKRK010000405.1:0-7149 GCA_964555035.1 uncultured Victivallales bacterium
CTCCAGGTTCAATTGACGGGCGTTTCGCAAACGTAGACCTTTTCGGACGGGGTCTGTCTAGTCCGGACCCAAAACCGCCTCGAGAGCCCGAAGTGCCCGGCCCCGCTGAATTGCTCCGGAGTGGGCAGCTTGACACTTCGCTTGCATCCGCGGTATCATTAAATGATGGAACAAGGGAATTCTGGTGTTCTTATCTGCGTGCCTGTCCCCATGGCCCCCTTGTTCAAGCCCGGCGAGATCATCGTCAAATACCGCTCCGGCAAGGGCAAACGCGCTCTGAAGGAATCGGCGCGGCGGGAGCTGCGTGTACGCCACGGGGGAAGCCTCAAGAAGCCCCTGAAGCTCATCGGGGCCGAGGTATGGACACTGAAGAAGGGCGAGGCGGACGTACCGTCCCTGGCGGACGAGCTTTCGCAGGATCCCAACGTCGAATATGCCCACCCAAACCACATCTACTACTCCGATGCGATCCCCGACGATCCGTATTTCTGGTCGATGTGGGGGTTGCACAACGGCTCGGACACCGACATCGACGCCCCTGAAGCGTGGGATGTCACCGTCGGCAACATCGTGGCTGACCCGCGCTTTGTCGCGCCGGCGGCCGCGTGTGCGTAGGCCCCGGTAGCCACGATACCGGCGGCCGGGCCGTGAACGGGACGATGACGAACCGAGTCGTCGTCACAAAACCGATCGCTATCATCGGCATCGACGGGCCTGACGCGACCTTCATTGTGGGCAAGCGGGGCACGGGCGGCGACGCCGGCACGGGTGCCGGCGCCGTTCGCTGCGCCTATCTCGACAATGGCGCCGCGCTGGTGGGACTCACCATCACCAATGGCCATACACAGGCGGGGGGGTATCGCGAAGACCGATGCCAGGGCGGTGGCGTGTACGCCGCTTCGGATTCGGTCACCGTCAGCAACTGCGTGTTTACGGGCAACTGCGCGTGGCAGTGTTCCGGCTACGGGAACGGGAACGGGAACGAGTACGGGACCGTTCGCGATCGCTACGAATTCGGCTGTCACCTGGGAATGGCTGACGCTCTTCCGGCTGGCGGCGGAAGCCGGTCGCGGGGGAAGCGTACAGGGGGGCGGCAGTTGGTTCTCCGCGGCGAGCACGGCCGAAGTTGCCGCGACGGCGGACCGCTACTACTCGTTCGCATCGTGGACCGGCACGGCGATCAGTGCAAGCAATCCGCTGATGCTGGTCATGACGCAAGCGCACGCGGTCACGGCGTTCTTCACCCCCAACCTAGCCAGAAACGGAGCGCCGCAGTGGTGGCTCGCCGTGCACGGCCTGACCAACTCCGGCTTCGACGCCGAGGCACTGCGGGATGCGGACCGCGACGGAATGGCGACTTGGAAAGAATGGGTCGCGGACACAGATCCGACGAACCCCGCGTCACTCCTGCGGTTTACCGGTGTGACCATCGCCCCGACGGGTCGTCTGGCGGGGGCAACCTGGCAGGGCGGCACCGGCGCCGTGCAGGTGCTGGAGTGGGCGCCATCGCCAGGCGGCCCCTGGACACCGCTCGACACGAACCTGCCGCCAACACCGGTCTCCAACGCCTTCAGCTACCCGTCGTGGACAAGCGGCGTGATTCGCCTGCGCGCAAGACGCAGCAGGGCCGGGAATTGAACTGTCGGTCCGTTCGCGACCACAGCCCCGTTTCGGATGGGGCTCACCCACGGTTGGACGATCTCCATCCGATATGCAGCGCGAATCACCGCCCTTCGTAGAGCGTCCGTAGCGTGCGGCCGTTGCCGGCCGCACCGGAGGGCGCAGGCGGGCGCGGCCCGGCCTCTCGTCTCCGGACCGCGCTTCCGCGCGGTCCTCCGGCGAGTCTACGAAGGCAGGCGACGCGGAGGTGGCGACTGGTTCGTCGTGTCACATCCCACATCCCACACCTCACATCCCAGATCAAGATCGTGAGGTCGAATTGGCAGGCTGTTCGCGGACGCAGGCGCGTTTCGGACGGGTCTTGTCTACGGCCGGACGAGCTCCAGGATCTCCTCAAACGTCTCGCAGTAGTGATCGCACAGTCCGCGCGTTCCGCTTTCGTCGATATTGCCGCCGCCGAAGCCGATGACCGAGAAACCGGCGAGCCGGATCGAACACACGCCGGCGCCGCTGTCTTCGATGCCGACCACGTGGTGGCGTTCTTCGAACGGGAGACCCAGCCCCACGCGGGCGACTTCCGCATAGAGCCACGGATGCGGTTTGGGCGAAAGCTCGCCGAGGGTTCCGGCCCCAACGCCCTTCTGCATCGGGAAGCCGGCGGTGATGATGGCGTCGTAGAACTCCTTCGGGTCGCCCATGTCCAGCGTTCTGAACGCCGATAGGATCTCAGGCCAGGCTTTCTCATAGAGACCGGAGGTGACCAGTCCGATCTTGATCCCCATGTCCTTCAGCTCGTAGAGGAACTCTCTCAGGCCGGGGGAGGGGACAAACGCACCTTTTCTGCCGCGCCCTTCCATGATCTCGTTCATCTCCCGACGGGTATGCTCGAAGTAGTACTTGCGGGCCTCTTCGACGGTCTTGTCGGGGCAGTATTTCTTGATGCAGTGCTGGAGGTGCTCGGAGACGCTGTGGCCGGACACGAACGGGATGTCGGTTTCTTCCAGTTCGAATCGGGGGTTGCCAAGGAGACTCGCCGTCGACAACTGGATGATCCAGATCCAGAACTCCTCGCTGCGCACGCTGGTTCCGTCCAGGTCCATCAGCACGGCCTTGATCGGTTTCTCCATGCTCACGGGATGGACGGGATAGTAGGCCGGATAGTCCATGGCCGACTTCACGTGTGCCAGTGAACGGTCCGCGAAGGCTACGAACTCAACCTTACCGTCGCCCGTTGCCGTGACCGAGGTCACCCCCGCCGCGCCCACCGTGAACATACCGTCGGATGTTTGCTCACACGGGACGAACCCATCGTCAGCACTCACTATGCCCAGGTTGGGTATTGATAGGTCAGCACTCATGTCGGTCTCTCGTCTCCAGAGGGTTTGTTTCGGATTTTAGCTTGTACAATTATTGTATAAAGGTGGCCGATCCTACCGGGCCGCGCATGAGACGTCAAGGTGGCTTTTCTCCCCAAAACCGCGGACTGGACTGGTGTCGTCTTGCCCTCGGCGCGGTTTCACTTCGTCCCCGACGGCTCGCGAGGACGCTCGCCTGCCTTTTCGGTTGACGATAGCGGGCGACGATAAGGGTGGACGATTCGCCTTCGCCCTCCGGGCTACGGCGTGACAAGTTGGGACAGTTGCTATTCGCTTCCGTTCTCGTCGCCCGCTATCGTCCACCTCTCCCAGTTTTAAGCAGGAATGATATGACAGCAATTCTCATTGTGGCCAGGCCCCCTGCCGCCTTGTGCGGCAGGAGCGGGAGATTGGGGAGAAAAGGCCCGCTTTTCCTCCCCAATCTCCCGCTCCTGCGACACAAGGTCGCAGGGGGCGTGGCCATAATGAGAATTGCTGATGATATGAGGGAACAGATTGACAGCGTCGGTCTTTGGTGCAATCCTACCCGTGAGCAGGTGGGACATGGTCTGGGGCCGTATGTCGGATAGGCCCCAACACCTCACGGGGCAGTGCTGCAGGTTGCCGAGATTGGAGTGTCCGGCCTGGGAAGTCCAAGCGTCAGCCAGGGGCTCGCAATCGAATGAGTGCAAACGCGAACATCGCCGGGGCGGGTGAGCAAGCGGGCAAGGAGGACGCGCGAACAGCTTCGATCGAGCTGCGGGAGGAGAACCAACGCCTGCGGGACGAGCTGGAGAGCTTTCAGTACGCCGTGTCGCACGATCTCCGCAGACCCATCAGACACGTACGCTCGTTCACGCAAGTGCTCAAGCACCACTGCGAAGACGGTGACCTTGAGGGGGCCGTTGAGTTCGCGGACCGAGTGCTGGAAGCGAGTGACGAAGCCCAGCAGTTTCTCGAAGGGCTCCTGCGGCTTTCACGTGTGTATACCCGCGGCGAAGCGTTCGCTGCGATTGACGGCAACGCGGTGCTCAATGCGGCCCTGGGACGGCTCGCCGTTGAGGTGGAAGACAGCGGGACGAAAATAGTCCGCGGGCCGTTGCCCATGGTGATGGCTGACGCCCGTCAACTCGAGGAAATCTTGACACGCCTGATCCACAATGCGATCAAGTTTCGGCGGAAAGAGGAGACGCCGCGGGTCGAAGTCAGTGCGGAAGAACGCGAAGGCGAGTGGCTGTTCGCGGTGCGCGACAACGGTATCGGGATCGACCCCAAGCAGCAGGAGCGGATTTTCGTCGTGTTTCAGCGGTTGCACGCCTCTGATGAATACCCCGGCACGGGGATGGGGTTGGCCATCTGCAAGGCGGTCGTGGAACGCCATGGCGGTCGTCTGTGGGTGGACTCGGAACCGGACCGCGGCGCCACGTTCTACTTCACTATTGAGAGGGATTCGCCATAACGGGCTTAGGAATCTGTCACAATGTTTAAACGCGTCCTCGACTTGATAAGGAGCCCCGCGGTGGTCGCGCTCTGCCTGCTCTGCGCGGCCGCGGGAGCGGCGGCCGCACCGACGGCGGCCACCGAGTATGAGGTCAAGGCTGCCTACGTGGTGAATCTGCTCATGTTCGTGACCCCGCGGAAGGGAGTTACAACGTCGGCACCGACCGGTACGATCGATGTGGCCATCCTCGGTGACGATCCGTTCGGCAAGAGTTTCGCCCCGGTTGAGGGCCGCGCCGTCGATAAAGCCGGCCGCAAACTGCGCATCCATCGCTATCGCCACCTGGACGCGGACGCCATTGGGCGTTGCCGCGCCGTGTTCGTAGCCAGATCCGAGGCGTCACGACTGGAGGAGGTCCTCGACGCGTTGCGCGGGAAGCCCGTGCTGACCATTTCGGACATTGAGGAGTTTGCGGAGCAAGGCGGCATGGTCGGCCTCGTGCGCATGCGAAAGCGCGTCCGTTGGACGGTCAACCGGCGGGCCTTCGAGGAAGCTCGCCTGATCCCCAGCGCCCAGCTCCTCCGCAATGCCGTGCGGGTTGTGGGGCGCGTCGGCGAACGCGGCGGAAAGGAGGGGCAGTGATGTTCCCGCGGCCGCGCCGGTCCTCCATTATTCGTCGGCTCACCCGGAGTCTTGTCACGATAAGTGCCGTCGCCGTGTTTGTCGCCTGCATGGCATTCATCTCGTTCTCCGTGTTCCGGGGCCGCCTGTCGACGGTGCGCAGCCTGACGGGCCTGGCCCGCATCACGGGCCACAACTGCCAGGCGGCGTTGGCATTCGATCTGGCCAACGACGCCACGGACATGCTGTGGGGCTTCGAAAACGAGACGTCGGTACAACGGGCGCTGCTCTACGATGCGGGTGGCGAACCGTTCGCCCATTATGTGCGTGCGGACGCCGCCGCGCCTGTCACGCCGCCGGAGGACCTTGCTTCCGGGCACGCCTTCACGGAGGCGCACCTGTGGGTTGCATACCGCATCGAGCGGGAGGATCGTCTGTTGGGCACCCTGTATCTGTTGGACGACCTGAGCGACGTGCGCCGCAAGTTCTGGCGTGACATCGCGGTGTTCTCGATCGTTCTGTGCGGCGCCCTGCTTCTCTCCTTTGTGCTCGCCCTGCGACTGCGGAAGCCGATCGCGGGCCCAATTCTGGCCCTGGCCGATACGGCGCGGTCGGTTTCCGAGCACCACGACTACAGTGTCCGCGCCGACGAACCCGCGGGCGGCGAGGCGCAGCCACACGATGAAATCGGTGTCCTGACACACACGTTCAACACCATGCTGGAGCGCGTTCAACAGCGTGAAGCCGCTTTGCGCTATGCACACGCTGAGCTGGAGAGAGCCCACGATGAGCTGGAGGAACGCGTCAAGGAACGCACGGCCGAGCTGGCCGCGTCCAACCGCGACCTGGAGGAGTTTGCCTACGTGGCGTCTCACGACCTTCAGGAACCTCTGCGCATGATCGCCAGCTACGTCCAGGTTCTTGGTGGTCGCTACCGCGGCAAGCTTGACGCCGAGGCGGACAAGTTCATCGACTACGCCGTCGACGGCGCACGGCGCATGCAGGCATTGATCAAGGCCCTGTTGGCCTACTCACGCGTCGCGACCCAGGGACGGGAATTCCAGGAGGTGCTTCTGAAAGACGTGCTTGATCGCGTCGTCGGGGACCTGGCGCGCAGAATCGGTGAAACCGGAGCGCGGATAACCCATGACCCCCTGCCGACGGTAACGGTGGACCCGGTGCAGATTGGGCAGCTGTTGCAGAACCTGATCGCAAACGCGATCAAGTACCGTGACGTGGCGCCCCCGCGCATCCGTATCTCGGCGGCCGAGAAGCCCCGCGAGTGGGTCATTTCGGTCAAGGACAACGGCATAGGCATTGAGCCGGAGTTCATCGAACGCATCTTCGTGATATTCCAGAGACTGCACGCGGGGGGCGTGTACTCCGGAACAGGAATCGGTCTTGCGCTATGCAAGCGCGTCGTCGAACGCCACGGTGGACGAATCTGGGCCGAATCGGAAGGTGATGGGAAGGGGACAACAGTTCTGTTCACCCTGCCGAAACAGCACAAAGTGACTGCGGACAACGGAGAGAGGAAGACGCCATGAATGAAGGACTTGCCGATCTAATGAGCTCAACACGTGTCGCGACGATCCTGCTGGTAGAAGACAACCGCGGCGACGCCGACCTGGTTCGGTTGGCGCTCGACGAAAACAAAATACGCACCGATCTGCACGTTGTCAAAGACGGCGTCGAGGCCATGGAGTTTGTCCGGAAAATCGGGGCCTATGCCGATGCCCCGCGACCCGACGTGATACTCCTTGATCTGAACCTGCCCAGGAAAGACGGACGGGAAGTCCTGGCGGAGATCAAGTCCGACGATGACCTGAAGCGCATTCCCGTTGTGGTCCTGACGACATCAACCCAGGACGAAGACGTTTTGAAGGCCTACAACCTCAACGCGAACTGCTATGTCACTAAACCGGTCGACTTCGAACAGTTCGCCAAAGTGGTCCGGCACATCGACTCCTTCTGGTTCGAGATAGTCACCCTTCCCCATTAGCAAAACCTCCCGGCTCGGAGGAGCGCGCAGAGAAACGCGAAATGACAGCAGCAACTCTCATTATGGCCACGCCCCCTGCGACCTTGTGTCGCAGGAGCGGGAGATTGGGG
>CAZKRK010000406.1:0-7130 GCA_964555035.1 uncultured Victivallales bacterium
CTGGGGTTCCGCTACGCTCCACCCCAGGCTCTACTATGCCGCCCCTCCGGGGCTCCTCGCCGTCGGAACGGCAACGCGCGCTTGCGTCACTAGATGCGACGTGATATCACACGCGCCCATGAGGATTGCCTTACTTGGTCTACCGCAGTCGGGAAAGCGCACGTTGTTCACGCTGCTCACCGGACGTCAAGTGCCGGAGGGGCGTAAGCCCGGAGAGGTTGTCGAGGGAACGGCCGCAATTGCCGATCCGCGGATCGACAGGCTCTCGGAGCTCTGTCAGCCTGAGCGTCGCGTGTATGCCCTCAACAACTTCGTTCTCTGCCCGGACATGGTCGAAGGGGGCAGCCGTGAGTGGCTCGATGCGGCGCGCCGCTGCGACCTGCTGTGTCTCGTGGTGCGCGCTTTCGAGTCCGACAATGTCTACCATCCTGCCGGCTCGGTGGATTCCGAGCGCGACCGCGACAACCTCGATGCGGAACTGGTGTTCGCGGACATGGAGATAGCGGAGAAACGGCTGGTGCGGCTCGAGAAGGAAAAACGCGCCGGACTGACACCGGAGCAGGCAACCGAAGAGCGTGCGCTCGGGAAGTGCATGGCCGCGCTGGAGGTAGGGAAGCGCGCAGCGGACGTCAAACTGGAAGCAGCCGAAGAAGCTGCGATTAGAAGCCTGGGGTTTGTGACCATGCTGCCTGTCCTGCGCGCCTACAACGTCTCCGAGGATGCCCTGGAAACGACGATGGAGCACGCCCTGGTTGTCTCCGCGAAGATCGAGCAGGAAATCGCGGCGATAGAGGACGCGCCCGAACGCGAGGAGTATCTGGCAGCTATCGGCCTGACGGATTCGGGCCTCGATCGCATGAATCGCGCGGCGTACGACGCCCTGGGGCTGATGTCGTACTACACCGTGGGCGAAGATGAGTGTCGTGCCTGGACGATTCGCAAGGGGTCGCTCGCACCCACGGCGGGAGGAAAGATCCACAGCGACATCGAGCGGGGATTCATTCGGGTCGAGGTCACCAAGTACGACGACTTCGTGGCCGCCGGCTCGGAAAAGGCGGCCAAAGACCAGGGCAGGATCCAGACAAGAGGCAAGGACTACGTCATCGAAGACGGGGACATCTGCCATTTCCTGTTCAGCGTGTAGCGGCAGACGTCATCCATGCCATGCCCCCATCCCCGACGTCTTCGCCTTGCCGTCGGCGAAGTCTCCGCGACCTTCCACAAGCTGGAGCTGAAGATGCTGGATGGGCGGGCGCATCTGCGATTTGATGCACTTGCTGGGGCTCACGGGAGCTTTCACCGCCCGGTAGCTTCAACGTTGTTCGGACGCCACGATCGCGAACCGACGCGCGATTTCCTGGTCTTCCTTCGACAGACGCGACAGCGTCGTGCGAACGGACTTCCCGTCGGGCATTTTTAAGTAGACCGTTCCATACTTCAGTCCCGCGAATGCGGCCTCGATGGCTTTGCCTCTGGCACTGGTCCAGGTTCTCGGCCTGTCGCGCAGGATGCGGAGCTTCTCCGTCGCCTCGTCACCGAACGGCGATCCTTTGAATGCGATTACCACCGAAGAGAAGTACCGAACGGCGTCCAGGAACTGCTCTTTGTCCTGCGCGTCCCGCCCCTTCTTGAGCTGCGCCCTGGCGGTAGCCTCCAGCTCCGACGCCAGCTCGCGCGCTTCGCGTCCCGTTTCGCTCGAATCGGCAAATCCGGCGGCCGAGCTGGCCAGCCGATATGCACGTCCCAGGGCCTTCTCGTCCCTGGCCTCCCTGGCTGCACTGAGATCCGTCTTCGCTTGCTTGAGAGGACCGTTCGACCAGAACCAATCCCGCATGGTTTTAGATTTGGCGTCCACGGCATGGCCCAGACCGCGGTAGATCTCCAGGGTCACACTCGCGCCGAGCTTCTCGTAGACGGCGGCCGCCCTTTCGGCGGACGCCCGGTTGGTTTCCTTTTCGCCCGCTCCAAGATAGACGGCCTTCTCTTCGTACGCTTCCTTTCTGTCCGGCGCGCCTCCGTGGATGCCTGCTCCCATGATCGCCAATCCGGCCCACATGTCCGCGGTCTGCCGCTCAATGGCGCTTGCCATGAAGCCGCCTTTCGAAAACCCGCCAATGAACATCTGCTCCTTGTGAACGTTGAGATTCTTGGAGAGCGTCGCAGCGACGTCCTTGACGTTTTCGACGTCCTTGGCAATGAACTTGTAGCCCTCCAGTCCGCCGGTATGATAGCCCATCCCGACGACAATGAAGCCTTTGCCCTGGAGAACATTCTTGAACGGCCATGTCTTGGGAGTCTGATTGAGACCATGGTAGCAGAACACGACAGGCCAGGAGCGTTCGGGATCGTATTCCTTCGGGACGTACACCAGGTAATGCCCCTTGTGTTTCATCCCCGCATACTCAACACGCGTCTCGCGGCCGGGCGTGAGATCGGGCAGCTCCCGCCCCGCGGCCCACGAGACCGAAATCATAAGGACAATGACAACCAGGGGTTCTTTCATGATCATCAGCGCGTCACCTCCACGGTCGGCGCCCATTTCGCCAGCACCTCCGTCTCGACCTTCGATGTCTTCTTGCAGACCGTCACGCGGAACTCCCACCCGCCCGCTGTTACAGGCAGAGCCACAACGGCCGCCGCCATGCACAATACAGCCAATCGTACGTTCATGCTGTTCGCCTGTTCCTTCCGTTCATTACTCGTCTCCCCGCACCCGCGCTCACACGCGCATTGACTACACGGGTGTTCGAATCCACCCTCGTCGTGCTCCGAGTGGAACCAGTGCCGCGAGTACCCCCTTTAGCATATGGACGCTTCTCGAACACATATTGTTCCATCTTCACCAGTTGAAATCGCCGGGGCGCTACTCATAGTGTATCGGTGCTAGCGGTAGTGTCAAAAGCCATGTGAAGAGACGTCAGACGCTGTCCGAGAGGCTTCTGGAGACGGCGGTAGCGGAACCACGAATGAACACCAATGGACACGAATTACCGCACAGACGGCAGAGAACCTCGCGATAGCGCTGGCGACGCACGCGACTACCGCTCCCCGCGCAAGGTGTGAGAACGAGGTTCTACGTCGGGCACCGGTGCCGCACGCGTTTCCCTCTGCACAGGCCAACACGTCGCTTCGTAGAGCGTCCGCAGGTGCGTCTCCAGGAGACGCACCGGAGGGCGCAGGTGGTCCGACCACCTCTCGCCTCCGGCCCCGCGCGCTGCGCGGGGCCTGCGACGAGTCTACGAAGGCCCGGCATCACTCTCTCAGCACCACTCGGCCAAAAGCACCCCAGCCTCCGGCCACCAGGCCTATGACGGGTCAGCCCTTTGGCCGGACCTTCAAGGAAACACGCTCTTCGCTCGTGGCTCGGAACGGTCCTGGCGCGGGGTTCTCGGAGTTCCGCTTCTTCCCGAAATAGTCGCGATCGAGCCGGTACGGCGTTCCGTCGGGCTGCACGAAAGAAGCGTCGGGGACCCTTGCCTTGCCCAGCAACTCCGTCGTGACAATGGACCGCTTCTGTTTGGACGCCCACGAGGGATCGACAGCGACGGTCAGCCACCAACCCGTCCGGTTTCTCATCCAGTGTGAGGTCGGCTTCGAAATCACCGTCAACCAAAGCGTCACGCTCGCGGTACACACCTTCGTGCACGGTGATCACATCGCCGGGCTGGGCCAGCTCCGCTGCATGTTGAATGGTGCGGAACGGACTGTCTTGCGACCCCGGGTTCGCGTCAGCGCCGGTAGTCGATACGTGATACTCCGCTGCACAGAGGGGGGAGGCTGTACAGGTGATGGTCAGCAGTGTGACAAGTACTCTCATTGAGTGTCCTTTCGTGAGTCAATTGATGATCCCCGGCTTCCGAAGGCCCGGAGGGCCGGCATAGTGAAGCTTGGGGTGGAGCGTAGCGAGACCCCAGGATTCAGACAACCACACCCGCCCCAGCCCCGGAGGGGCGACACACGCGCTCCGTTCGAGCGCGCGGTTGCCGCGTGAACAGGCCGCGCGTCTACACACCGAATATGCCGCCCCTCCGGGGCTACTCAATCGCCGGACCGAACCCGCACCGGCCCCAGCAACCCGGCCGACCGAAGCTCGCTGTCCTTGGTGTAGTGGCGGGCTGATGTGAAAGTGTAGCGACCGGTCGGGCTCTTGTTGCCGTCCTTGAACCACTTCGGCCATTCAAGGAGGACTTCCCAGCCGTCCCACCTGGCATCCAGCGGCAGATGCTCATCCCCGATCATGCGGTTGACCCAGGTATTGGCGACCTCTATCCGCAATTCATTCCGGCCGGGTTGAAGCGCTTCGGTGATGTCAACGCGATAGGGTGGCTTCCACGCAATTCCGCAGTTCTTGCCGTTAAGCGTCACCCGGGCAATCGCCTCGACCCGGCCGAGATCCAGGCAAAGCCGCCTGTCTTTCGACAGGACGTTGGACTTGGGGAAGTCAAATACCGTGCGGTATATAGCGATTCCGGAGTAGTACTTCACCAGTGGATCGGAATGCTCGGACCACGAGCTGAGGGCATCGAGTGTCAGAGTCCTGTCCGTCCCCCACTCGGAGTCGAACCTCAGGTTCCAATCGCCTGCTATCTCCTGAATCGTCTTCCAGGAAGGGAACGGAGTCCTGCCCGCGCGTGCTGGTGTCGGCTTGTCCCGAAAGACCACGAACCAACTGCGGGCGGGACCGAAGCTGAGTTCGACAACTGTGCGCCCCTCACTCTGCCGGGCGTCCGGCAGGGCAAAGATCTCTCCCGTCTCAGGATCCCAAAGCTCGGCCGTCTTCCCAACGATCCGGAAGGTACAGTTCTGCTTGACTGGTTTGTCGCCCCCGTTGGCGATGAAGTAGATACTGTCATTCCCAACGCGCCGATGGATCCAATGCAGTTCCCCGCCCTCGAAGTCGGGCTTGACCCTGTCCCCGGCCATGAGTGTGGGCCACCCCCCCTTTGGAATCATGGGCCAGTCCTTCGCCATGTTCCTGACCGCTTCATCCGCCTCAGGGTAGCCGTCCAATCCGGGCGTCCCGACAATGCGGACCTGCTGATAGACGGCGCCTCCGGACCGGCGCAGCGCTTCGACCTTGCGCGCCGTCTTGAGCGTCAGGCGGCCGGACCCGGGCAGGGCCAGGTAGCGGTAACTCATCCCGTTCGGCAGATGGAGTCGCCCGTTTTTCGCGGTCATGCGTCCAACGATCTCAGTCGTGCAGAGGTCGTAGTCGTAACCGGGCGGCAGGTGAAACGGGACGTTGTTGAAACTGAGCGGCGCGCCCTCGTAGTACAGGCAGGCGATGTCCGCGACCTTCCGGCCCTGCCGCAGGAGGGACTGGCAGCGCCCGACGTAGTCGAAGTGGGGCTTGCTTAGCGGCCACCACGTCTGGTGACGGTTGATGTGTTGCCCCCATCGTCGGTGCGTCAGGCCCGGCCTCATGTGCTCATAGGCCTGGTGCGCGTAGAGATGGTAAATGTAATGACTGATCCCTTCACAGAAGGCTTCGTCGCCCATCGCCTTGATGAGGTAGGGATGATCGAGCCAGCCGCGGCACCCGGTAAAGGCCTCGGCGCCAACCCGTGCTTTCCCGTACGTGTTGGCCACGGACGCCAGGCCCTTCATCGATCGGTACCAGTAACCCGACATAACAGGAAAAACCGGTGGTTGCGTCTTCGGGGTGAAGGGAGGCTTGCTCCTGCTGGTCCAGAACTCGGCTATGGGGAATTCGCTGAGGGAAGCGTAGTCCAGGTTGTTCACGCACAACCTGCCATAGGGCTCAGCGGAAAACTCAATGCCATAGGGTTCTATCAGTTCTTTCAGTCGGCCGAAGTAGTTGTC
Organism: uncultured Victivallales bacterium; assembly: GCA_964555035.1. Lineage (GTDB taxonomy): Bacteria > Verrucomicrobiota > Kiritimatiellia > UBA8416 > CAYOBW01 > CAZKRK01. The sequence continues at coordinate 5,824 of CAZKRK010000406.1, forward strand.
AAGCAGCAGCTCGTTGACCGTCTGCCGCATGTCCCTGAGAAACCGTTCGGTCTTGTCCACGCTCTCCACGATGCGGCCGGTCAATGCCGGCAGCCAGGGGCCGATGTCGTAGCCGCGTCTTTGGCGGAATTCTCTCCGGAACCCCTTGGTCCAGTTCTGGCCACCGGCCTCCCAACTGTCGATATGGATGTATTTCAGCGTGCGCCCGGCCCTGTCGCCCGCTCCCTCAATGATGGGCTTGAGCCAGTGCTCAAAGTGCGCGTCGATGCCGCGCGAATGCAAGCGGTCGCATTCCAGCCCCACCAGGTGAGACGGCACGGGACGCGTCATCTTGAAGTTGCTCGCATAGCCCAGGCGGATCACCGACCACGTTCCTTCGGGAGCGCTCCAATCGAGCTGCCCGTTCGTCGACATCCGCTCGGAGAGGTCGACGATTCCTCCCGGATTCAACGGTTGCGCCCTGCCACGGTTCTCCCGCAACGCGTCAGGCCTCTTGTTCCCACGACCATCGTACTTCTCGAGACTGGGGATCGCGGCAGCCGTCTTCTTAGATGAGCGGATGGCAAAGACCGCCACGTCCCGATAGGAGTCGACTTCCTGAAGCGCCGTCTTCACTTTCGGATTGAGCGTTTGCCCCGGACGAAACCAGGCCTTCTTCAGCGCCGGCCCGTAGTCGACTTGTGGCCTGGCAAGATCAACGCTCACGCGCTTGCCACCCTTGACCGGGGTTGCACTCCACACCAGTTTCTGCATGGAGATGTCCGGCGTGATGTGCGTCCCCCCGCTGCCATAGCCGCAGTCTACACTCAGCGCGAACTCCATGCCGAGGCGGTCGGCTTCCGAGATCGCCCATTGCATGGCCCTGTGCCATTCCACACTGCCGGTCTCGATCTTGCCCTGCGGCGCCCACCACGGTCCGGAGACCTCCATCCACAGCACCCCGTTGATGCCGATCCGTTTCATCTCTTCAAGATCCCTGGTGATCCCCTCGTGGCTGATGTTGCCGTTGATCCAGAACCAGAACACCCAGGGCCTGGCCGTGTCCGGCGGGTTGCGGAAAGACCCTTCAAGGTCCTGCCCGCAGACGTCGAATTGCGTCAGCAGCACCAACACGCCTGCTAGAATTGCTCTCTTCATTTCGCGTTCCCTTCTCGTGAACGCCCACAAAGCCACTTGTCTCCCCGACTGTCAAACACTTACCGCGGAAGCGCAGCGCACCGGGGACCCTCCTAGCCGGAAACTCCAACCCCCGCCTGTCATCCCGAGCGCAGCGTAGCGGAGTCGAGGGATCTCGAGAATTGCCAAGC
>CAZKRK010000407.1:0-7123 GCA_964555035.1 uncultured Victivallales bacterium
ACGCCACTCCGCGTCGATCCGCGTTGCGTCTCGGGCTGCGTGGCTCACTACGAGCAGGGCGCGTGCGTTGGGTTTGTAGTTAGGCTCGCAGTGAGCGGAGCGAACGGAGTGCCGTGGACCGGTCGGAGCGCAACGGAACTTCTGACCTTTTGATACAGCCCCGTCGGCGAGCGGAGCGAGCCGGGTGAGGGGGCGTAACCGCGCGGATCCCTTGCCCCACGCGTGTCCCGGGATTGACTTGACTGTTGCGGACCGTAATCGCAGACTACGGCCTTCTTGTTTGAGCGTGTGTATCACTTCCCATCAATCAACCAACAGCGGAAAGGATGAAGCATGAAACACCTCCTGATCGCCCTGACGGTCATCGCCATCGCAACCTCGAACGCTTTCGCGCAGGAAGACGGATGGATATCCCTCTTCGACGGCAAAACCATGAACGGCTGGAAGGCCAGCGAGAACAAGGACTCGTGGAAGATCGAAGACGGCAAGCTGGTCTGCTTCGGGCCCCGCAGCCATCTCTTCTACCGCGGTGACGTGCAGGGCGCGAGCTTCAAGAACTTCGAGCTCAAGCTGGATGTCTACCTCCATCCGAAGGCCAATTCCGGCGTCTATTTCCACACGAAGTACCAGGAAAGGGGCTGGCCGGGCAAAGGCTACGAATGCCAGGTCAACAACACGCACAAGGACCGCAAGAAGACCGGTGGTCTCTACGGGGTAAAAGACGTGCTCGACAATTCGCCGGCCAAGGACAACGAGTGGTGGAACTACCACATCATTGTCAACGGCAAGCGCATCGTTCTCAAGGTGAACGGCGAGGTCACGGCCGACTACACTGAGCCAGACGATCTGAACCGCCCCAGCCGTCAGCTATCCAGCGGCACCTTTGCGCTGCAGGCGCACGACCCGAAGAGCCGCGCCGAGTACAAGAATATCATGGTCAAAGCGTTGCCGTAGGACCATCCCGTTCTGGAGCCGGCGGTCCTCCGCCGGTGAGGGTTTTATGATTCCGGCGGTGTTTGTAACGGCGGAGGACCGCCGTCTCCACTGGATTGTGTTTGTCGCGAGTTGAGAGATCTGGAGCCGGCGGTCCTCCGCCGGTGCGAAGCAATGCATGAGAAGAGGAGTCCGCTGATGCGCCGCACAATCACACTCGTGTCCCTTATCTGCCTAATCGCCGGAGGAACCATGTCCGCACAGACTGCCGACTATCCGTACCAACCCGTTCCCTTTACCAGCGTCAAGGTCACGGACGGGTTCTGGGGGCCGCGGTTCGAGACGAACCGCAAGGTGACCGTCTGGTACGATTTCAAGAAGTGCGAGGAAACCGGGCGCATCGCCAACTTCGCCCGCGCCGGTGGGTTGGAAAAGGGCAAGTTCCAGGGGATTCCCTTTAACGATTCCGACGTGTTCAAAGTCATGGAGGGCGCCGCCTACCTGCTGGCACAGGAAAAGGACGAGAAGCTCGACAAGTACCTGGACGACCTGATCGCCAAAATCGCCGCGGCCCAGGAGGACGACGGGTATCTCTACTCGGCGCGCACCCTGGGATTCACGAACGGCATGACCGGCCCGGAACGGTGGTCGCACCTGGCGCACAACCACGAGCTCTACAATGTCGGCCACATGTACGAAGGGGCCGTGGCGCATTACCAGGCCACGGGAAAACGCAACTTTCTCGACGTCGCAATCAAGAACGCCGACCTGCTGTGCAAGGTCTTTGGCCCGAATGAAGGGCAGCTCGTGGACGTCCCCGGCCACGAAGAGATCGAGATCGGCCTGGTCAGGCTGTACCGCGTGACGGGTGAGAAGAAGTACCTCGACCTGGCCAAGTTCTTCGTCGATATGCGCGGCCGCAAGGACAAGCGCGGCAAGGTCTACGGCGAGTATGCCCAGGACCACGTGCCGATCGTGGAACAGCAGACCGCCGTCGGGCACGCCGTGCGCGGCGGATACCTCTACGCGGGCGTCGCGGACGTCGCGGCAATCGTTGGCGACAAGGCCTACGTCGAGGCCATCGATCGCATCTGGGACGATGTCATCACGCGCAAGATCTATCTGATCGGCAACGTCGGGCAGCACGGCGCGGGTGAGGGCTATGCCGGCGCCTACAAGCTGAGTAACGTTCGGGCCTACAACGAAACCTGCGCCGCGATCGCCCTGGCGCTGTGGAACCAACGCATGTTCCTGTTGCACGGCGATGCCAAGTACATCGACGTGTTGGAGCGCACGCTCTACAACGGTTTCCTCTCCGGCGTGTCTCTGAAGGGCGACAGCTTCTTCTATCCGAATCCCCTGACCTGCAACATGTCGTTCAAGTTCAATCACGGTTCGTTCGAGCGCAGCCCCTGGTTCGGTTGTTCCTGCTGCCCCGTCAATGTCGTGCGCTTCATTCCGGCCGTGGCGGGTTACGTCTACGCCCAGCGGGACGACAACCTCTACGTGAACCTGTTCGTGAACGGGACAGGCGAGGTGAAGCTCCCCGCCGGCGAAGTGAAGCTCACGCAGAGCACGGATTACCCGTGGAGCGGCAAGACGCGCATCGAGCTCGGACTCAAGCAAGCCGCCCGTTTCGCGGTGCTTGTGCGCGTCCCCGGTTGGGCGCGGGGGAGACCGGTGCCGAGCGACCTCTATACATATGCAAACGACACCCCCGCGAAGTGGAAGCTGACCGTCAACGGCAAGACGGCCAGGGTGGACATGAGGAAGGGGTACGCTGCTGTCGCACGCGAGTGGCGGGATGGCGATACGATCGAGTTGGACTTGCCGATGGACGTGAGGCGTGCAGTCGCGAACGAGAAGGTCGAGCCCAATCTCGGGCGAGTTGCGCTCGAACGCGGTCCGCTCGTGTACTGCGCCGAGGGCGCCGACAACGCCGGCAAGGTGCTGAACATGTACTTGCCCGACGAGACCGCGCTGACGGCCGAGCACCGTGCCGGGCTGCTGGGCGGCGTGACCGTGCTGCGCGGCAAGGCCATGGCCGCCCGCCGCACCTCCGGCGGCAAGGTTGAGTCGCAGGCAACGGACATCGCGCTGATTCCCTACTACGCGTGGTGTCACCGCGGCCCTAACGAAATGCAGGTGTGGTTGCCGCGTACGGTCGAGAAGGCGACGCCGACGCCCATGCCGACGATCGCTTCCCGCAGCAAGGTGTCGGCGTCTCACCACTACAGGCGCGACCACATCGGCGCTCTGAACGACCAGATCGACCCCAAGCACTCCTGTGACCACGAGGTGCCCCGTTTCACGTGGTGGGACCATCGCGGTACCGAGGAGTGGGTCCAGTACGATTTCGCCAAGTCGGCCAAGGTCTCGCAGGTCGAGATTTACTGGTTCGATGACACCGGCCGCGGCCAGTGCCGCGTACCCAAATCCTGGAAGCTGCTCTACCGCGACGGCAAGCAGTGGCAGCCGGTAGAGGCAAAGGGCGAATACGGCGTCGCCAAGGACAAGCACAACAAGGTCGAGTTCAGTCCGGTCGAGACGTCGGCATTGCGCGTCGCAGTCCAACTCGCACCGGACGTATCCGGGGGCATACTCGAGTGGCGGGTGAAATAGGGGCGGCTTTCAGACATCCTTGCCTCAAGCAGCTCTCCCGTGACGCTTGCTTCGTCCCAACAGATGAATCTCCAAAGCGTTGTGGTGAATTGTCCGCGTGATCGCGAAAACGACGATGCGGCAAACGTAGGTCCGATTTGCAATCGGACCCCACTCCGGTCGGATCTGGTCGCCCGTGGCGTGATCTGAGGCAACCAGCGGGGGGTTGGGTCCGATTGCAAATCGGACCTACGTTTGCCGCAGCCCGAATTGACCAATGACCAATCGACCAACAACCCAACACCCCGGCGCGCATTGCGCGTCAGGCGTAGCTGTGCAATGCGCTGGACAGTTTCGGCAGCAGGTTTACGAGCGTGAAGGTCGTGAGCAGGGCGAGAAAGGCGGCGATTTCGGCGGCTTCTTCGAACTTGTGCAGCGACGGACGCGTGCGGCAGTGGAAGTAGACCACGTAGCAGCTCCACGTGACGAGCGACCACGTTTCCTTGGGGTCCCACGACCAGTAGACGCCCCAGGCTTCTTCGGCCCACAGCGCGCCCGAGAGCATGCCAAAGGTCATGAGGGGAAACGCCAGGCGGAGTACCTGGTAGCTGCCGGTGCGGTAGTCGTGTTTGGCCGTGCCGAGTTTGCGGGTGACGATTCCCATGATGGTGGCCGCAAACGCCACGGCGGCCAGGGCGTACGACAGCATGTACGCAAAGACGTGCGGCACGAACCATGGTGACTGCAGGGCGGGCATGCGTTTCCAGTGCACGTCGCGTCCCATGAAGAGCGAGCCGACCAGGGGAATGGCCGCGGCGAACGCAAAGTAGACGTGCATCCAGGTCAGCTTGTCGCGCCAGTCGACAAACACATAGAGGGGCAGGAAGCATGCCCCGAGCAGCGTCAGCACGTGATACATATTGCCCATGGGCGGCTCGCCGCAAATGATCCAGTTGATACCGATCAGCGTCAGGTTCACAAGCCAGGCCACGCACCACATGCCGAACCCGACGTAGCGTTGTCGGACGAGCAGCAACAGCCACGCAAGGAGATTGAGCGCGACCGTGAGCAGAAGCAATACCTTGACCATGGACTCAGGCGTCATGACTCCTCTCCCGGCGGGCCATCCTCCGCCCCGGGGATCTCGGAGAACGGGTCTCCAGACCCGTTCTGAACGGCTCTGGAGAGCCGTTCTCCGGTATCGGTTCTGCCGTCAACATATCCCTTTCGCCTACGAAAGCAGACCACGGCCGTGCCGACGATCACGAGCCAGATGCCGGCGATGACGATTCCGCGGCCGGGATCGTTGCGCGCCGACAGAACGACGTAGCGGTTGGCCATCTGATCGTATGACATGAGGTAGAACCGCCATCCGGCGTGGGAGACGGGGTGGTTGACTTCCAGGCGGTAGGAGACGGGTGGATCGGCTCCGTCCGTGATGCGCAAGTCGGCCTCGAAATGGCGCGCCGTGGGGCGGTCCCGCTGCAGGATGCAGCTGTTGGGCAACACGTATTGCGGAATCCACTCTCCGTCGCGGTCGGGATAGCACAGGTTGGTGACGGAGAGCGTGCCGTACTCGCCGAATTCCAGCTCGTCATTGTTTTTCGGCACTCTGACCGTCTGCACGAGCTCGTAGTCGACCTGCTCCGTGCCGTCGACGACGTTTGTCTCGGGGCGAAAGAGGTGGTACTGAGGCGGATAGTACTGCACCGCGAAATTCGTGACGGCGATTTTGAAGCCCAGCTTCAGCGGCTCGCCTTCGTGCACGGGAAGCTCGGCGACGTCATGGTGCTGTGTGATCGGGATCGACACGCTCGTCCTCTTTCCCCATATGTAGCCGACGAAAGCGCCCGCGAGGATCACCACTATCCCGAGGTGGCAGGCCAGGAAGCCGAGTGTCCGCCACTTGATCTTCATGCGGCGGCAGCAGGTGACGATGCTTGTACACAGCATCCCCAGCAGCACGATAAACACCGGCGAGCGGAAGACCATTGCCTGGTGGTCTCCCCGGGTGGGGATGACGCCGGCCAGCAGAAACAGCACCAGCACGGCCATCAGGAGTACGGCTTGCTTCATAACGAGCGGAGGAGGACCTTTCGCCTATGGTGCCGCAACGGCGTCGATCTCGACCTCGACGAGCAAGTCGTCACGACAGATGTCGGCGTGCGCAATAGCCATCGGCAGGGCGGGCAGTCCGTTCTGCCTGCAGTACTCTTCGTAGAGCGGCGCGTCCGCGCCATTGCGGAAATAGGCGATCCCCCGTACCGTGTTTTCCCACGACATGTCACGTGACTTGAGAATGGCGTCAATCACTTCCATCGTGAGCGCGATCTGCTTGCGAACATCGCCGACGTGCGCCGTTTCTCCACCCGGATGGATACTTGCCGTGCCTGAAATCAGGAGAAAACGTTGAGCCGCCGAACTAATCTCGACCCCCCGACTGAAGGAACTCTTGTAGTCGATGGCGGGACATTGTAGCGGGGAGGGGACTGCTTCGATATTAACACCGCCATTCTTCGGCTGGATCGCAAAGACGTCGCTGACGAGTGCAGCGCCGGCGGGGTTGGACACTCCGATGCCGGTGCTGGCCGGGACGAGATTGTCGAAAACGCCGTACTCGTTGAAGAAGGTCGTGCGCACTTCGTTGAACTCGTCGTACCAGGTGAGAAGCTTGTCGAGATACAACCACGTGCGGACAACATTGGAGAAGTCCATGCCGACGGTTTTGAGTGCCGCGTCCATCCGCTCGAATGTCTCGCGCGCCTGTTCCTCGCGAGAGCGCGACAGATCGGTCGGGCCGAGATCTCCCAGCAGACAGCAACGCGCGTTTTCGCTGTCGAACAGATTGCCAACGACACGACCATCCAGGTACACGGGTTCAAGCTCAATGCCGCGTACCGCAAAAGCCTGCGTCCCCGTCAGGTAGGCGCCCGATGCGCCGTCGCCCTGGATCCACGTCACCGGCCAGGCGATGCCGCCGCTGGTCCGCTCGATTTCCGGAATGCCGGACCCGTGCAGGTCGCAGCCGCCGAAAACATATTGGGTGACAATACGGGCGTCGCGTTCGCGGGCGAAATCCGCAACCTTCGCGAACATGGAGTCCGTGCTGCCGTCGGCGTCCGGATGGGCTGTTATGTAGAACCGCTCGTAAGCGGTACCGGAGATCCCGACAACGTCGAGATTGTCTGACGACAGGTTCTGAGTTGTTATCTGCATAGGGCTCTCGTTGGGTCCTTGCCAAGGGATCGGCTCCGGACAGGGGTTCACACACTTCGAAGACTCTAGCACAGTCGGGTCATGCACTCCAAGAATTGAAGCAGGAAAATCCTCATTTGCACGAGGCGGGCTACGCCGCTATTCTCTGATTCGTGCGCGAAATCAACAGCAACAGTCCGTCGCGGTTGCGATGGCGAGAAGACCGCAAGGTAGTGCGTGACTGATTGGGCGGTACCTCCCGCCCCCCCCTCACCCGGTCCTTCTGCGTCGGGCCGACCTGGGGCTGTGTCAAAAGGCCATGGGCCGCTTGCGAGTGTGGGCGCGTAGTGCACTCCAACCGGTCCACGCCACTCCGCGCCGATCCGCGTTGCGT
>CAZKRK010000408.1:0-7121 GCA_964555035.1 uncultured Victivallales bacterium
CTCGTAACGGCGGAGGACCGCCGTCTCCAGGGGCTTTTCGGACACCCTCTAAATAGCGTAGCAGTCTCGCAATGGGTGAACGTGAGTGGTCGATCGAGGTGGGTGCCTAAGCAAGTGCCATTCGGGGTTGGCCCGCTTACAGCCCGGCGGGAGGGGCAAGAAGAACAAGAAATCCGGCACAGCCCTGCATGGGAGATGTTGGTAGAAAGATGGGATGGTAGAAAGATGATGCAGTCAGGGAGTAAGTGTGCGATGAAGTGTTGGGAAGAGAGGCGTGGGGAGCATGACGCTTAGTCCCACACTTAAGCTCACACTTACTTGGTTACACCTAAACGACCAGCTTCGTCGGTCCTGAGTACTGGAGAAGACCACAACGTACCCACAGATTCTGCGGACGAGCCACATTTGCTACCTATGCCACACTTGGGTGACGGGCGACACCCGCGTTGAAGTCGTGCACCAGAAATGATAGTTGCATACAGATCTCCTTTCATCCCCCGGGAATGGATTGCGGCCCACGGTCTTGAACCGCACCGGTTTGTCCCGAACGGGCGGCCCGTGCCGGCCGGGCCGATCCCCGAAGTCGAAGGGGTCTGTCCCTTTGTGCGGGCATTCGTCAACGAAGCCTGCCGACTCGAGGACGCAGCGGCAATCGTGCTGACCACCTTCTGCGACCAGGTCCGGCGCGCCTGCACAGTCCTCCAAAGCGACTCCGACCTGCCCGTGCATCTCTTCAACCTGCCCGCCACCTGGCAAACACCCGCGGCCCAGAAGCTCTACGCCTCCGAGCTGCGGCGGTTATCTCGCTTCCTGGTGCGCGTGGGAGGAGCGTCGCCGTCGGACGAGGAATTGCGGGAAACGATGCTGTCCCCTGCCGCCTCGTGCGGCGGGAGCGCGAAATTGGCGGGGGAGGACGTGCTCGCGCGCGCCAATCTCCCGCCCCTGCCGCACAAAGCGGCAGGGGACCACCCCGTCATTCCCATCGCCCTCCTGGGAGGACCGCTGCAACGAAAGGACGCGCCACTGTTCGACTGGACCGCCCGCGCCGGCGCGTTTGTCGCGCTCGACGCAACCGAAACCGGCGAACGAACACAGCCCGCTCCATTCAGCCGACGACGCGTGAACGAGGATCCCTTCGACGAACTCTGCAACGCCTACTTCGGCGCAATCCCCGACGCGTTCCGCCGCCCGAATTCGGAACTGTACCGCTGGATCGAACGCGAGGTACGCAGCCGCGGCATCCGCGGCGTTCTCATCGTGCGCTACGTATGGTGTGACACGTGGCACGCAGAAGTCCGCCGCCTCCAGGAGTGGCTGTCCGTGCCGTGCGTAGACTTGGACTTGACCGCCGACCCTCCCGGAGCGCGAATATGCACCCGGATCGAAGCCTTTGTGGAGACGCTGCGATGAGCGCACTGCGGCAACTTTCGCTCACTGAATGGGACCGGCGCTACGAGGATCTCCAACGTGGCGGCCCGCGGGAGCCGGCCTACGGCGGACGCCTCAGCCGCCACATCGAAGACGGCGACCTGCGTCTCGGTCACCTCAGGTTCGATCCGTCCCCGGCAGCCCTTCGATTGTGGAATTTCCTGCTGACGGAAGAAGACCGCCTCAGGGAGGCCCGCGAACGGGGTCACAGGATCGTCGGTACAATGAAAGACCTCGGGACAATACCCGTCATGGCCTACGCGGCGAGCAACTGCACGGCCTTCTATCCTGACGGCGCCTGGTGGATCCCCTGCGTCATGGAACTCAGCGCCGGCCTCCTGCAAGTGGCCGACTCACTCGGGATCGACGACTCCTTCTGTCCCGTACGGGCCATGTTGGGCGCCTTTGCCACGGAGGCGCACTTCCCGATCCCCGATCTCCTCGTCTGCAGCGTGGGCGCTGTGTGCGACGACTTCTCCGCCATAGCGCAGCGCTTGAACGGCATGGGTCACCCGATCCTGTGGTGGGAGATACCGCATCGGCGAACGCCGGATCCGGACGAGGAGAACGTCCAGCTACCCGGCGGCGCCCTGGCGCCGCGCAGCCAGGTGGATTTCGTGAGCGAAGAGATGCAGCGCATCCGCAATGCACTCGAGTCCCTCACGGGAAGCAGCCTGGGAGATGAAGCGCTTCGTGACGGAATCCGCGCCGCCAACGGCATACGCCGCTCCCTGGCCGAGCTGCGCCAGCTCGCCTTCACTGCCGGGGTCTGCCCCATGCCTGCGCTGGAGATGCTCATCGCCGAGATGCTGACGATTCACTTCTGTTCCGACCGCGAGGAATGCGCTATCGTTCTCGGCGAATTGCTGGCTGAGACCCGGCGGCGGGTCGAGAACGGCCGGGGCTTCTTCGGCGAAGACGCCGTGCGCGTTTTCTGGGTGAACCCGGTGGCGGATCTGCGCGCAATGAACATGCTCGAGGAGTGCGGCGGCCGGGTCTGCGGTACCGAGTACCTGTTCTCGCACGCGCTGGACCCCATCCCGGAGGACGTCGAACCGCTCGAGGCCCTGGCACGTGCAGCGCTGGCGGATCCGATGGTTGGAGACACGCGCGAGCGCGCACGTCGGATTGCGGACGATGCCGGACGCTACGGGAGCGAAGCCGTGCTCGTGTCGCGCATACCGGGGGCAAGCCACTGTGCGTTGGAGGGACACACCATCGCCGACGTGTTGCGGGAGCAGACAGATCTGCCGGTGACTGAAATCGAAGTGCCGCCGCTGATCGACTCCATGCAACCGACGCTGCGGACACGAATCGAAGCGCTGATTGAAACGGTGAGAGAGAATCAATGCTTGTAGCCGGAATAGACGCCGGATCGCGCGCAATCAAGGTCGTCCTGCTTGAAGCCGCAAACGGCGCAATCGCATCGCGCGCCGCGGACGACCAGGGCGTACACCAGGCCGAGCTGGCTGAAGGGCTGCTCGAGAGCGCCCTGTCTTCGGCGAACGCTTCGCGCGACGACCTGGCCTGCACCGTCGCTACCGGCTACGGCCGCGCCCAGATCGGGTTCGCGGACAAGACAATCACCGAAATCACCTGCCACGGTCGCGGCGTGCATCACGAGCACCCCGGAACGCAAACCGTGATCGACATAGGCGGCCAGGACAGCAAACTGATTCGGCTTGAGAACGGCGGCTCGGTGCGCGATTTCGCCATGAACGACCGCTGCGCCGCGGGCACGGGGCGTTTTCTGGAGGTCGTGGCGGAACGACTGCAGGTTCCGCTGAAAGACCTCGGCGTGCTCGCGGAGCAGGCCGATGCGCCGGCCGCCATCAGCAGCATGTGCGTCGTCTTTGCCGAAACCGAGATCATCGGACTGCTCGCCGCGGGCGAATCGCGCGAGAACATCACCGCCGGCGTACAGAACGCCATCGCCTCGCGCATGGTCTCGATGGCAGGACGAATGGTCAAACCGCCCATCATCTTCACGGGCGGCGTAGCCCTCGTGCCCGGCATGGACCGCGCCCTGGCCCACGCCCTCGACCACCCCGTGGCGATCGCCAAATCGCCCCAGTTCACGGGCGCACTGGGGGCAGCGCTGCTGGCGGGCGGTGCGTGACGTAGGTCCGATTTGCAATCGGACGCAACGCCGCTCAGATGTGAGGACTGCCCTACGTCATTCGAAACAACCTGCGTGGGTTGGGTCCGATTGCAAATCGGACCTACGTTCGTTTCCGGCGAGATGGAGTCACCGATACTTCCGAGATGACAAACGTCTGGTCTATGGAACTCGTTGATTGATGGCTTTCGGAAATCACAGGTCAGCAACCGGTCGCGCCCACCGTCAGATCCTAGTCGAGCTTCCGGTAGTTGACCTCGGCCGCATCGAGGTGGGCCAGGTGTGGCTTGAGCCGGGCGATGAAGTTGTCACCGGATGTCGAACCGGATGTCGTCTTCAACGAAAGGCCGGTTCCCGGCTTCAGCACGGACGCCAGGTACTCCGCCACACTTTCCGCCACGGCGTCTTCGTACGCGATCGTTGTCTCCGGGGTGAGCTCAAATACCCCGTCCTTCATCGTGATCAGCTCCGGACGCGGAACGACATTGACCCTATATCCGGCAGTTCAACTGCTCCGCAGTTGACGCCATGACTCGCAACGCATTGAACAACAGTTGTTTATGCGTATTCGCTTTTAGCACGAAGCTCGCACCCGCTGGGTGCGGATTAAGGCGAAAGATTAGGGTGGGCCTCCCTCTTTCCTTAATCTTTTGCCCCAATCTTTCGCCCTAATCTCCCCGTAGAGGTAGCCCAACTGCTCTTTCTAGGTTGACGGCTGCCAACAGGGACGTACTCATGGCCATGGCCACACCTGCACTCTGAGAGACTCGAGGGGTCGTTGACGGGAGTCCGGTTATTGACACACGCGCGAATAGGTAGCACGGCCCCGCTCCGCCCGCAACTGGAAACAAGGTCCGACAAACGTAGGTCCGATTTGCAATCGGACCCAAACCACACCGATTGCTTCAAATGACGTAGGGGAGACGCCAAGCCCGAGCGGCGTTGAGTCCGATTGCAAATCGGACCTACGTTTGTCCCCCTCTTCCCCCCCTACGGCGGGCAGAGCGCACACACGGAACGGAAAATCTCCGTCGAGAGATAGCGGTCACCCCGGTCGGGGCAGAGAAAGACGACCGTCGAACCGCGCGGCATGTCCTTGGCCACCTCCATCGCGGCCCACATCGCGGCCCCCGTACTGATACCGCAGAACAGCCCTTCCTGCTGGGCCATTTCTCGCGCGGTGTCGAAGGCATCTTCATCCGAACAGACGACTTTGCGATCGAGCAAGTCCGACTCGTAGATCGCCGGCACGATCGACTCGGTCATGTTCTTCAGCCCCTGGATGCGGTGGTTCGTGTCGGGCTCGACACCGACCACTTTCGTCCGCGGGTTCTTCTCGCGGAAATACCGCGAACAACCCATCAGCGTCCCGGTCGTGCCCATCCCCGCCACAAACGCATCCACCTCGCCATTGGTGTCCCGCACGATCTCCGGGGCCGTCGTCTCGTAGTGTGCCCCCCAGTTGTCCGGGTTCGCGAACTGGTTCGGCATGTAGTACTCGTCCCCATGCTTCTCCATGATGTGGTGCGCGCGCTTGATGGCACCGTCCGTCTTGTCGCAGCCGGGCGTCAGCTCCAACTCCGCGCCCAGCGCCAGCAGGATCGAGCGACGCTCCTGACTGACGCAAGCCGGCATCGTCAGCTTCACGCGGTACCCCAACGCAGCTCCCACAACAGCCATGCCGATCCCGGTGTTGCCGGACGTCGGTTCGAGAATCGTCTTCTCCGGTGTCAACTCCCCCGAGTCGATCGCCTTCTTAATCATATGATAGGCCGGCCGATCCTTGACCGATCCCCCGGGATTCGACCCCTCCAGCTTCGCCAGCAGCCTGACCCCCGTCTTCTCCGTGTCCCACATCCGCCCAATCTCAACCAGCGGCGTGTTGCCTATCGCATCCAGCACGCTCATGACGTCGTCTCCCAACTACGGACTAAAATCCGCCTGACGAATAGCAGAAAGAAGCGAGCAAGACAAGAAAGGCGATTAGGCTACTCACCAATTATCGGTCCGAAACGGAGCCGCCGGCAGACCGGCGCCGTTGGCGAGGTTGGCCTTCGGGTCATCCGCCCAGGCATAGCGCACGGCGACAGGCGCGCGCACAGCCGGACTCCTCACCACCACGCAGTCGCCGTCCACGACGGCTTCTGCCGGATGGAATTCCCGGTCCTCACCCGCTATCGCAAATCCCTTCAGGCCCTTGCCGTCCGACGCGCGCAATCCCCCATCCGCATGGTCCAGCTCGATCACGATATGCCCCTTGCCCAACCGGTAGTCACGGTAGCGCGGCCCTTCCGCCGCCACCGTCTTCCCATACGTATCCCGCAACGCGAGCAAGGCCAGCCGCTCCCCCACCGGCGCCTTGGCAGGAGGATGGACGTTGGTTGGATGCCCGACGTCAATCGTCACGGCCATCCCCGTGTACGGCACGTCGCGATCCACCTCGTCCTGCATTTCCCGAAACAGCTCCCAGTCACGGTTCAAACCGGGAAGCTGCGCGTAATAGAACGGGAGAGTGGCGTCTCCCCACACCTCGCGCCAGCTCTGGATCAGAGCGGTGAACTTGTGCCGGTTCACGTTCGCGGCCACGGCCGGTCCACCTGCCCCGTCGACCGTGGCGTTGGACTCGCCCTGGTACCAGAGGAACCCGCGAATCGAGAAAGGAACCAACGGACGCATCCCGGCGTCGAAAAGGAATCCGGGCTCGAAGGGATGGCGCGGCACCGGCGGGACGGGATCCGCCAACCATTCGGACAGATTGTACGCCCCACGTTCGCGACACCACTGCGGGTAGTCCGGATTCCTATACCACCCAGGCAACAGCTTCCTTAGCCCGGGATCGCGTGCCATCACCTCCCTGGGAATGTATGTCTCCATCGGCACACCACCGATCGCGTTGTGGACGAGACCGATCGGAACTCCGAGCTCGGAGTGAAGCTTGCGCCCGAAGTAGAAGGCGACGGCGGAAAAAGTCGGCGATGTCACAGGCAAACACGCACGCCACCCCTCAGTCGAGTAGTAGTTGTCCTTCGTCGTTTCCCGCAGCGTCTCAAGCGAGTACTTGCGACGATGCGGATAGATCCGTCCCACCGAATCGTGCAGCCGAACCGTGGGCAGATCAGCCGCGTCAATGGCCGCGCTTGCGCCCGTCGACTGCTTCAACATCCAACGCATGTTGGACTGCCCGGCGCAGATCCAGACCTCCCCCACGAGCACGTTCGTGACCGTGACGGAGTTGACGACCAGGTCGCGCGGCAAACCACAGGCCGGCATCGCGTCCAGGTCGACGCGCCACGTCCCCTCCTCTGCCACGCGCGTCTCCCGCACCTGTCCGCCGAACACGACCTTTACCGGGTCCCCCGACGCTCCCCTCCCCCACACCGGCACGGGCTTGCCGCACTGAAGCACCATGTTGTGGCCGAAAATGGGCGCAGGCTGCACGGTGGCTCCGCGGGTAGCGCACGTCAGTAGCAGCACCGTCAACACTACACGCCTGTACGGCAGCGCTGTCGCCATCCCGAAGACACCACCGGTCCGCCCCTCACCCGGTCCCGCTTCGCGTGCCCGACCTCTCCCC
>CAZKRK010000409.1:0-7098 GCA_964555035.1 uncultured Victivallales bacterium
TTATGTTGCGCGCAACATAAAAAGCGGATGGCGCGCCCGCGCGCCATCCGGGGTATGCTGGAGGCGTCTTGTTCGCCACGTTTCAGTCGAGGTCTTCGAGCCGAGTGACCCGCCCTTCACGGGCATCCTGTCGGGACCGATCAATGATCCGTTGGAACCGTGGATCATTGAGAAGACGGTACTCCAGGTAGTCGTCCTCATCCGCGAAGCCGGTGAGGACGGCAACGTGTCGACCGTGACTCGTGATGACAATGTCCTGTCTGTTCGCCTTCTTGACGTAAGACGACAGATGGTCTTTGAATTCGCTCAACGCTGCCGTAATCATGATGTCTTTACTCCGTATTGCTCCAGCCACTGCGCAGTTGCGTTCTTGGGCACGATGGCAAGGACGACGACGGTCTGACCGGAGACGTCATAGAACACCCGGTACGGATCAAGTCGAAGGCGGTACTCAGGATGCTCCATCTCGCGAAGTCGCTTGATGCGGCTTCGGCTCCGCTTCATCGGTTCGTACGTCAGGTGGTCCTTCAATCCCTTCTTGATCAACGACCGCGCGCGGGCATTGAACCCACGGTAGTGTGCCTTCGCGGTGTCGGTCAGGACTACTTCGTACTTCATGCCGGTACGGTAGCAAATATCTGGCCAGAATCAAGGCCAGAATGCGGTCTCCATTCCCTTGGCGAACGTCACGTCCGACCAGCCGCTTACAGCCGCGTCAGCGCGGCTGTAAGCGGTATGGTCGAGGCGATTGTTGGGCTCTATTTACTGTTTGGTTTCACGGCAACGATTCTGGCATTGCCATACTCGCCGCTCTGCATATTCTCGATTTCCGCTTGGTATTCTTGGTGCGCCATGGCAACCCAGTCGGCACCAAGTGCCGACGCAAAATCGGATTCCAGCGCAGACAGCTTGCTGTCCAGGGCTTTCCATCCAATCTCTATGTCGCGTTGAGTTATGTCGTCGGCGTGCGTAACAGTATATCCTCGGGATTCGAGTAATGACTTGAACTCGTCCAGCGTCCAGTGGCTGTCGTTCTTCCCCTTCCTCTGGAAGGTGAAGGCGAATCTGCCGTTGGGTGACAGGACGCGGTCAAATTCGTCAATCCACCTATCGGAAACGCCCAGAAACGAGCACTGATTCCACACAACGGTGAAAGACCCGCTTTCGAAAGGCAGTTCCGCAGCGTTCGCGACGCGGAAGTCGACAAGGGGGTTTAGCCCTGCGATTTCCGCCATCCGATTGCCTGCAGCGACAGCCGATTCCATCAGATCAACACCGCTGACTCGACAACGGTACTCATCTCCGAGTTGCAGGGCAGGCCCTCCGATGAAGCAGCACACGTCGAGAACGTGATCGTTGGCGGATACGTTCGCCAACGTAGCCAGTTCTGTCGTGTCCTGCGCACCACCGAGATGATACTGCAATCCTGCTACGCACCGGGTATAGCTCTTTCCAAAATGGCCGGCGAAGAGCGCAGGCCGAATCATTTTCTCTAGTCTATCCTGAAGGTTGCTTCCGTCAGGAAGCGACCAAGAATCCATGATGTTCTGCAATTTCGTATCTACCATTTCCATATCCTCTCAATGACCACGGATGGCTACCGAGAGGCATTGATGAGTAGCTCAATCGGAATCTCCTTCCGCAAGGTCTGAAATCTGGTTCAAAGAATTGTCCAAGTTGTACGCTTCGGTAGTGACGTTCATATGCACCTCCTGTTCTCTCATGTCTTGCCCAATCTTGTTCGATGATCAATCTCCTGTGACTTCGATCCTCACAGCACACTCCTTGCCGCCGGGATCATGCCCAACGATGGAATAACTTCCTGGGGCTGCAACAAGCGGCTGCGGTTCGTTGGTATACTCGAGTTTGCGAAGCAACCGTCCCTTTGCGTTGCGAAGCTCAACCGGCGGACAGCCAAGCTCAAGCTGGATCATCTGACCGGACCGGATGCGGACCGGTCCGGATGGGGCGTCGTCAGCGTTGAGGTCAAGCTTCACTGGTGTCTGCGCCGCAGGAGTGGTGGAGCCGTGGCGTGCAATCCTGCAACCCGCGACTAGTGCGACCAGCATCGTCAATATGAAGGTGCGATTGCGGATCATCGCTCATCCTCCTCAATCTGCTCATCGAACGTCACGCCTGACCGGCGCCGAAAGGGCGCCGTCTGCGGCGCCCTTTCAGCGTACGTGTCCAGGTGTTTGTTGGCCCAAGGTGGTTCGGAAAACGTCAAGACACCGTCTGCGCCTTGACTTCCGCATCGACCGCAAGCGACAGATCCACGATTGCGAAGGAGCTGTCGGGTTCGTACACGATGATCGAGTTCCCCTCGGGGGCCGTGGCAACGAAGTCCGGGTGTTCGACACGCATTGTGCGTCCGTCCGCTAGGTGGATAGTGAACGGCACAAAGGGCCGACCATGAAGTAGCGTTCGTATCTCATCAACCTGCATTTGCGTATCCTCCTTCCAATGGAATAGTGCCTCAATGCGCCTGCTGATTCAAGCGTAGAATGTCGCGTGTTGCCGGGCCAACGCTTCGGATGAACCGCTCCGGTGAGGACGCCGTCCGCGGCGGCCTTACCGGAGTCGCGTTCCATCCGGTTGTTGGCCCAGCCCCGGCAGTTACTTCGTGGCGTACTGCGCCGATGATTCTCGCACCAGACGGTCCGCGTACTTCGGCTCCATGTCGCGATAGTGCGTGATCAGCGCACGCGTATCGTGTCCGTGCTTCTGGGAAATCTGGTGTCGAGTCTTTCGGATTCTCTCGATGGCGGGATCCTTCTTCATATCTCTTCCTCCGGCTCACCAATGAGTTCAAGCGGCGTCGTCAGGATCGGCACGTGGAGCCCGAGAAGGGCGTTGACGTGTCGGATATGCTCTTGTTTGTTGGCATTCGCCAGATGCGCACAATTCCACGTAAGCAGGAACTGACAACGATGGTACGAAGCCAACGCGAGGTGCAGGGCATCGCCCTTCGGATCGCGCGGCATAAGATGGTGCTGGATGTAAGTATCGACGATCTCCCCAACCACTTCGGCGATGGGCAGAACCGGAACTCGTTCAATCAGGAGCAGGCACTCGTTCTTCTTCGGATGGTCGCCCGCCTCAAGTTCCTCGATCACGGGAATGCTTGTCACAACGCCATAGTGGTCGCGGTGATTGTCCCACCACTCCCGCGTCCACTGCCGGCGAGCGAGCATGTCCGGCTCCTGCCGGATTTCGTGATAGAAACTCGGTATGCTCGTCTCAATGTAGACTCGGGGCTGCATTGTCGATCTCCTACTTCGGACAGAAGCGTACCATTGGTAACACTACCCGGCAACTCTGGTGATGGGGCCAACGTGAACCTGACCTTTTGGAAAATGCGCGCATTTTCCAATAAGGTCGAGGTTATTGTTGGTTTGTCTCCTAGTAGTCACATTCGTTGGTTGAATAGGTGCCGTCTGGATCAAAGTAGATGTAGACAATTGGCCAGGCCAGAGGGCGTGAGTAGGCCCACTCCTGATATGCTTCGCCGTTCTTGTTCGTTCGGGTCCAAGTCGAACTGGGCTGACCAAGCATGGCTGTTACTTCCTGCTGCGTTGAAGCGTCCGTGAGTCCGTCAAGCTTCTTCAGGTCGAATGGCCACCTATTGAAGTTGCCGCACAACAAAGCTATGCCAATGGCACTCCCGAAGAGAACTGCGAGTACAGCAACTATTGTCTTGGATCTATTCATTTCTCAAACCAACGACAAGGCTGTGCGGCGGCGGTACGCCGTACGCACCAGTCTCTGGTTCGCACATCGCCGTGAGTCTGTCAACAACGCACGTTTCGCTATGGGGGTCTCGATCAAGCAGGTGGAGTAAGTGTAACCGAGTAAGGGTGGCGCTTAAGGTCGAGTCTAAGTGTGCGAGTAAGAGTCGGACCAGACCGAAGGCCACACTTCGTCCCACACTTGACCGCACACTTCGTCCCCACACTTACTCGGTTACGCTTACTCCACCCGCCTACTCGATCCCATCTTGTCCGTGCGAACGCCGAAAGTGACCGGCGCAAGTGAGCCGTGCGAAGCGCGGCTTACTTGCGTACGTGTCCACTTTCTTGTTCGCATCTTCTACTCTGGCAATCCGTCGATGTTGTAGTTGATCGGGGAAAAAGAGTCTTTGCTTTGGAACCGGATCTGGTCTCTGACGGTGTATGGATTCCCCAGTGCATCCGTGAACGTCAGAACCATGGTGAGATGTTTGTCACCTGTGAGCAGTCCGCCGTGGAGTTGTTCTCCCCGTCTGATCGGGAGTTGGAACTGTCTGCCGACAGTTCCGCATTCACCCGGCATCAGGCACACCTGCTTGGTGTCACATAAGGCAGGCGGAACGTTCTGGTCAGACACGTCAAATTCAGCGAAGAGGTTCAGCGCCGGGGTGGTTCCGTGGTTCTTGAGGAGGACCTGAACCTGGAACAGGAACTGGTCGTCCTCCACATGATCGTTAGAAATCTCTGCGCGGTCGATGTTGACCCACGGCACGTACTGCGTACGAAGGGCCTTACCTGAAATCTTGTTTGCCTGGACTGCCACGCGTGTGCTGCGCGCGGCAATCCAAGCAGCGACTGCAGCGAGAAGAACAGCAAGGCCGTTGGCCACACGGAGAAACTCGGTCAGGAATGCGTCCAGAAAGGTGGTTATCATGTTCTGTCCTTCGGTGGTTGGTGCTAAACCATCAGGGGCTGCTACTGGAAACCAATGGTCAGCAAAGTCTCATCGTATTGTCCGAGCTGGAAAAGCTGTCTCCACTCAGAATCCTTCGCGTCCTTCTCTCTCACATACCAGGCACTGTAGTCTTGGCCTGGAACCGGCCTTTTCTGGACGTCGTAGAACTTGTCTCTGAGACCCCACCACGAATACAGATGGATATGGACGTAGCGATCGTTGATCCAATACCCGCTGGCGTCCTCATTGACGTAGAATTCATACCCATCGAACTTCTGGTAGGCCGTCCAGATAGCAAGAGCCAGCAGCGCGATGACGGCGACCTTTGAGGGCGTTCCTGCTTTCCGGAAGTCCGCAAGCAAGCCCTGAAGGACGCGTTGCAGTTTGGTCTCGCCCACCTGTCTGTCGGTCATTCGTGTTTCTCCTTCATGCGAACGCCGCCGTTCACCAGCCGTTGGCAGACGCGTCCGCGCGGCTGTCAACGGTATGGTGCGACGGCTTGTTCGACGGTTTCATCTCCACATCACCATTCGTATTGCTGTCCGGTTGCCGCCCACCAGATTGTGTATGCGGTCAAAAGCAGCCCCCATGCGAGGTACAGGAGCGACGTGGTGACAGCGAGGAGTTTCCTCGGTCCCCTCCAGACGCCGATGGCAAAAACGACGATTGACAATCCGAGGGCGCAGCGTCCGTACCACTCGTGCATGAAGCAGTTGTGAAGGACTAGGACGGGAACATATGCCATGTCCCGGGTGACTGAGTTCATGGCGGCAACCCACACGAGAAACACCACGATCCACGGGAAGGCCGCGACCTGAGATGCCACCATCCATTTTGTCTTACTGTTCATCTTGCTTGTCGAACGCTTCGCCTCAGCATTTTGCTGAAAGCGCGGCTTTCAGCAAATATGTTGCAGGCGGTTGTTCGACAGACTCCTATGCTATGCCTGTTTTCTCCTCAATGTACGCGTTCAGTGCGTCCATGTCGCCTGCCTTCAGGAGTGACACTGCTTTTTTGTCGGACTGAAGCAATGTCATCATCGCGTCCATCTTCTGCCGGGCGCGATGCAAGAAGAGGAAACCGCATTTCTTACAAGGCGTTGATGCAGGCGTGCCGTCCATTTCCTCGACGGAGCGGAACACATGTTTCTGTCCGCACTTCGGACAGATCGCGGCAACGTCGTCTGTGCTGGGTTTCTTCATTTCATTCTCGTGTCGTACTCGGTCACACTTTTCGCGCTACGCGAAATAGTGTGGTACCGGATTGTTGGGAACTCGGGGTTCTCTCTTTTCTTGTGCGAACCCCGTGTGCCCGTGATTCTCTTTCTTGTGTTCAGTGTTGCATGCGGGAACACAGTGTGCCAGTTCTGATTTCCGTTTGCCGTTGGCCCCTCGCTGGGGAGTCTGCCGGACACGCCGGGCAGACATCTTGATCCCGTTCAGGTTGCTGATGATTCTTCCTGAATCCGGTTCATTATTTCGTTCCCAACGCTGTGAATGACCATCTTCTCAAAGCAAGCGAAGCGCGGCTTTGAGAAGTATGTGTCGATTCATCTTGTTGGCTCTCTCATGTCAGGTGCTTGTCCACAAACTGGCGAGGCGTCAGCACTGCTACGCCTCTGAACCCCGAGGTCGCAAGCAAAGCCTTGTCACCGGACGTGATGATCTTCGTCCGACTGGCGATGGCGCAAGCAAGGAATTTGTCATCATCAGGATCAGTGCAGATCTGTTCTGCCAGTGGCGGTGCATCTATGACGACTCCGAGAGTTGCGACAAGTTCCATCCAAGGCGTCAGATCAACTCCGGTGAATTTGGCGGCGAGTTCTTCGCCGGTCGCTTGGTACTCGACCAGAATGTCTGGAGAGAGAACCAGCTTGATGCGACCACTCTTCCACGCTGTGAGGATCTGGTAGGGTGGCCCCGAGAAGAATACTCCGGAGATGAAGACGTTGGTATCAATTACCAACCTCATTTGCGTCCTCTGGCGCACGAGACTGCCTTGGCGATGTCGGTTCGTTTCATTCCCGAAGACCGCGCCTGTTGC
Organism: uncultured Victivallales bacterium; assembly: GCA_964555035.1. GTDB lineage: Bacteria > Verrucomicrobiota > Kiritimatiellia > UBA8416 > CAYOBW01 > CAZKRK01. Next base: position 6,727 of record CAZKRK010000409.1, read on the forward strand.
CTTGCCTTGCGAATGAGCCCACCAAACTCTGCCATTGAGGGGCGTTGGATGGACTTCAGGATGACGACATCGTCTTCCCCAACGACAACAAACTGTACGCCAGCCTCCAAATGGAGGCGGGTACGCACGTCTTCTGGAATGACAACTTGCCCTTTGGAGGACATCCGGGTTGTTGCGAGTGCCTGCATAATCATAACTCCTCTAGTCTTACTGGTAAGACTGTAGCATTCCGAGCCTGCGGGAGCAAGTGTTCATTCTCAGGAGCCAACGTGCTCGGTCACACTTTTCGCACAGCGTCCGCGCTGTGTGAAATAGTGTGGTACCGTCCGTTCCCGTGGTTGATGGGCGGAATGGACGGCCAGCGTTAGCTGG
>CAZKRK010000410.1:0-7035 GCA_964555035.1 uncultured Victivallales bacterium
CCAACCACGAGATCCCTCGACTCCGTTGCGCTCCGCTCGGGATGACAGGTCGTCTGCTCCAGCCGGGAACTTCAGGAATGTTCAACGCTCAATGGCCACAAAGCAACGTACCCGGCTCAGTCCGCGAAACAGGGGATTGCATGCGGCTTATCGCGTGCTATCATAGTGGTATCGCAGGGCGAACGAACGGAGAGGCGGGACCGATGGCGGACGAATCGAACGTGGAAGAGCTTGCGCCGGAGCTGGAGCCGACGGACGAGGAAGACGCGCAGCCGGAGAACGGCAAGGTTGTGCTGGCGCGGGACGTACTGCCCGGGGTGCTTTCGATCGTCCCGATCGGGCATCGACCTCCTTTTCCCCGCATGACCGTGCCGATGATCGTCGAGGACGCCCCCCTGGTCGAGATGCTTATGGAGCGGGTCAAGGACGAGCAGCGCGTGGTGGGGTTGCTCCTCCGTCGCCATCCCGACGATCCGCCGCCCGACAGGTCGCCGACGGTCGCCGACCTCTATGATGTGGGGGTCGTCGGTGAGATTCTGCAGATGGCGCAGGTGGCGGGAGACGACAGCTCGCCGGTGCAGGTAATCGTCGGTGTGCTGGAGCGCTTTCGCGTACTGCACGTGGTCCAGGACACGCCCCACATTTGCGTCCGGGTGGAGTACATGATCGAGACGGGGACGACGCGAGACGACGAGCTGAAGGCGTATTCGCTCTCGATCGTCAAGGCCATCAAGGACCTGATCCAGTTCAATCCGCTTCACAAGGAGGAGCTCGGCCTGTTCATGTCCCGCTCCAATCTGAACGACCCGGGGCGGCTGGCGGATTTTGCGGCAGCGCTGGCCACGTCCAAGGGCGAGGAACTGCAGGAGATCCTCGAAACCGTTGACATCCTCGAGCGTCTGCGCAAGGTGCTCGTGTTGCTCAAGAAGGAAATCGACCTCTCCAAGCTGCAGGCGAAAATCGGCAAGCAGGTCGAAGAGAAGATGTCGAAGCAACAGCGCGACTTTTTCCTGCGCGAGCAGCTCAAGGCTATCAAGAAGGAGCTGGGACTCGAGAAGGAGGGCAAGCAGAGCGAGATCGAGCGTTTCGAGAAGCGGCTCGAGAAGTTGACGATCCCGCCCGAGGCCAAGGAGCGCATTGACGAGGAGATGGAGAAGCTCAGGTTGATCGAGCCGATTTCTCCGGAATACAACATCACCCGCGGTTACCTGGACTGGCTCACGATTCTGCCGTGGGGCGTGTTCAGCGAGGACAGCTACGACATAAACAACGCCGCCGAGATCCTGGACGCAGACCACTACGGCCTGCGTGACGTCAAGGACCGCATCCTGGAGTTCCTCTCCGTGGGAACGCTGAAAGGCGGCGTGTCCGGCACGATTATCTGTTTCGTCGGACCTCCCGGCGTCGGCAAGACGTCGATCGGGCAGTCGATCGCGCGCAGCATCGGTCGCGAGTTCTACCGTTTCTCAGTGGGCGGAATGCGCGACGAGGCCGAGATCAAGGGGCACCGCCGCACATACATCGGTGCCCTGCCCGGAAAGTTCATCCAGGCCATCCGCACCTGCAAGACCGCCAACCCGGTCATCATGCTGGACGAGATCGACAAGATCGGCGCGAGCTATCGCGGCGATCCCGCCTCGGCCCTGCTGGAAGTGCTGGACCCCGAACAGAACAGGGAGTTCCTGGACCACTACCTGGACGTGCGCTTCGACCTGTCGAACGTGTTCTTCATCTGCACGGCGAACCAGCTCGATACGATACCGCGCGCCTTGCTGGACCGGATGGAGATCATCAAACTGCCTGGCTACATTATTCGCGAGAAGCTTGAGATCGCGAAGCGCTACCTGTTGCCGAAGCAGCTCAAGGCGCACGGCACAAGCCGGCGCCAGGTGCTGATTACGGTGCGGGCGTTGCGGGAGATTGCCGACGGCTATGCCCGCGAGCCCGGCGTCCGCGGTCTGGAGAACCACATCAAGAAGATCATCCGCAAGGCGGTCAAGACGATCGTGTCGGGGGAGTCGGATCGTGTGCGGGTCGATGCCGACGAAGTGGTCGAGTTTCTCGGCAAGCGCACTTTTACGGACGACGATCCGTACGGTGTTCCCGCCGTCGGCGTCGTGACCGGCCTGGCGTGGACCAGTATGGGGGGCGATACGCTCTACATCGAAGCCGCGGCGGTGCGCACCGGCAAAGCCGGGTTCAAACAGACCGGGCAGCTTGGGGACGTGATGGTCGAGTCTTCGGAGATAGCGTACACGTTCGTGCGGTCGCTGGTGAACGCGGACGAGGAGGCGGGCAAGTTCTTCAAGGAGCATTTCGTCCATCTGCATGTTCCCGCGGGTGCGACACCCAAGGACGGGCCCTCCGCCGGTGTCACGATGGCCACGGCGCTCTATTCGCTGGCGTTCGGCAAGGCGGTCAGACGGCGCCTGGCGATGACGGGTGAACTGACGCTGACGGGCAAGGTAATGCCGATCGGCGGCGTAAAGGAGAAGGCCATAGCGGCCAAGCGCGCCAAGATTCGGCACATCGTCCTGCCCGAGCAGAACCGCAAGGATTTCGATGAGCTGCCCTCCCATGTGAAGCAGGGACTGAAGCCCTGGTACGTCGGCTGTTTCGACGAGGTCATCGATTTCTGTTTCGGATGATTGCTTGAAGTCTGTTGGTGGTTGTGGATACTGAGGCTAAGTAGTCTTTGGAGGTTAGCTATGGCAGATGTCGTTTTTCGGTGTCACTCGTGTTCGAAAAGCCTGGCGGTGGACCAGTCGGCGATTGGAGCGTCTTGTCCCTGCAGCTCTTGCGGGAAGCGCACCGACGTGCCGATGCCGGTGATCGAGTTCGTGTGTCCGTCCTGTGGCGCCGAGTTGATGTGTCCCGACAAAATGGGGCGCGAGTTGTTCGAATGCCCGAACTGTGAGACCGGTATGCCCGTTCCGCACCTGATCAGCGTCGAGTTCGACTGAACCCAATTTCCGTTCCGCACTCCAGGCGCTTTCGCTACGGGAATCCGTGAGACATGCGGGGCGGCTCTGACCGTTACGAAATGCGACGTATGTGCGTCGCATCTGGAGACGGCGGTCCTCTGCCGTTCCGGCCCGACCGGGGACGGCCGGCTCCGGGTTTGGGTGAGGCTGATGGCCGCCTGGGGGTACGTTTTGGTCGCTCGGGGCCGACAACAGACAAGAGAAACGCATGAGAAAAACACTACTGGCCATAGCCACAATCGCCGTCGGATCGCAGCTTGCCTCCGCCCGGGTCAAGAAAGGCGATCACCCCTCGCCGCCCACGAGTGACTATGCTGTCAAGGAGATGCTGGGATGGACGATCTACGTCCAGAAACCGCTGGTTGAGGAACACAAGGAAGTCGGCGGGGAGGCGCTTCGTCTGCTGGAGAGCCACCTTTACCGCATTACGCGGGTCGTCCCCGCGGCGGCCCTTGCGGAGTTGCGCAAGATCAAGGTCTGGTTGCACCACCGGGGGCGGGGCAGCAATGCGCAGTACCATCCGGCCAAGGGTTGGCTCGAAGCAAACAAGTTCAATACGGACATGACCCGGTGTGTCGACCTGGGTGATGCCGACCGTTTCATAAAGAGCGAGCGCCGTCAGCCGATGCTGCTTCTGCATGAGCTTGCGCACGGGTATCACGACCAGGTGTGGGGTTGGGGACCGGCCGAGCTCGAGGAGGCGTACAAGAGCGCCGTCGAGAGCAAGACGTACGACAGTGTCCTCATCTACAACGGACGCCGCGGGCGCGCCTACGCCATGACGGACCGCAAGGAGTACTTCGCGGAAGTCAGCGAGGCGTACTTCGGCACGAACGACATCTATCCCTTCGTTCGCGCGGAGCTGCGCGAGCACGACCCGGCCGTGTTCAAGCTGCTTGAGAGACTATGGGCCGGACCGCCGGAAGTGGGGGAGTAGGTTGATTGGCAATTGGTCAATCGGTTGAGTGGGAGTTGAAGGAGTCACAATGAGTGAGTGTTCACGAGGGGGATTGGTAGTTGGTCGGAGGGATGCTTTGAAGGGGATCCTGGCCGCGGGTGCGGCGGCGGGGTTCCCGGCGATCGTTCCGTCTCGTGTTCTGGGTGCCGATGCGCCGTCGAAGCGTATCAACGTCGCGATGATCGGTATGGGGCGGCAGGCCAGGCACGCCAACCTGCCACCGTTCCTGCATTCCGGCGACACGCGGGTGATTGCGGTGTGCGACGTCGACAAGTGGCGTATGACCAATGCCAAGCAGGCGGTTGACAAGCATTACAAGAACAGCGATTGCAGGGCCTACACGGACTGGCGCGAGGTGTTGGCGCGGGACGATGTCGATGCCGTGATGAATTCAACCCCGGACCACTGGCACGTGCCGATTTCGCTGGCAGCGGTTCGTCGCGGGATGCACGTGAGTTGCGAAAAGCCGTTGACCCTGTCGATTGCCGAGGGGCGGGTTCTGGCTGACGCGGTCAAGAAGCACGGCGTGACTTTTCGGACCGACAGCGAATGCCGTAGCCACTCCTACATGCACAAGACGGCGCAGTTGGTGCGCAACGGCTACCTGGGCAACGTCAAGCGCATCGAGGTCGGCGTGCCGTCCGGCGACAAGGCCGGCGGAAGCGCAACTCCGACGCCTGTTCCCGAGGATCTGGACTACGACATGTGGGTCGGTCCGGCGCCGCTCAAGCCCTACTGCGTGGACCGCGTCCACAGGCCGCGATCGTACAGCCGTCCCGGCTGGATGCGGTGCCGCGACACGTGTGAAGGGATGATCACCAACTGGGGGACCCACGTTCTGGACGTGGCTCAGCTCATTCTCGACACCGAACGCACGGGTCCCGTCTCCGTGGAAGCGACCGGCGAGTATCCCAAGCCCGGTTCGGGGCTGTGGAACGTACTGGTGAAGTTCAAGGCGCAGTTCAAGTACGCCAACGGTGTTGTGCTTGACTACATCATGTCGAGTCACGCCTATCTTTTGGTGGAGTGCGAAGGCGGGTGGATCAGGGCCAACTGGCACGGGCCGGGAGGACTGCAGGCCAACGACAGGAATCTCCTCAGGACGAAACTGAAGGACTCCGATCTGCGCATTCCGCAGCGCGCCGACAAGGCGGACTTCATCTACGGGATCAAGCACAAGGCGCCCGTGATGGCGGATGCCGAGATCGGCCACCGCACATGTTCGATGGGGCAGCTCGCACACATCGCCATCCAGCGCGGCAAACGCTTGGACTGGGATCCGAAAGGCGAGCGATTCGGCAACGACGACCAGGCCAACAAGATGCTGCACAAGTCCTATCGCGAGCCGTGGGGGATTGGATAGTCCGAGATTGGTGTCACACGGTTCGTCCCGTTGTCATCCGATCCCACATCCTGCCTGGCGTAACATCCAAGCTCACGATCGTGAGCCTGGATGTTACGCGACATTTTCGGTAAATGGGATTCGTGGGGTATGTGTCTTTTGTAAGTTCCTCTATGAAAGCTGCTAATGACCGACGTAGTTGTTCGGGGAGTTCTTCATGTGCGGTGCAGGAACAGAGGCCTACAGACAACCCGGCTCAAGGGAGCCGCTGCTGCCGGGGACTGCCAGAGGGGACCTTGGCGAGCTCACGTGTGAGATTCTGACTGCATCCGGTCGGCTGACCGGTCTCATTCAGTCACCGCTGGTGCGCAAGCGCATAGCGGCCCTCATTCGTGAGATGAACTGTTACTATTCGAACCTGATCGAGGGGCACAAGACGTTGCCTCACTGATTCTCGAGCTTCGCGGTAATCTCGTTGAACTTCTGCGCGATGGCGGCGCTGTCGAAGGGCACCAGCTCGGGGAGGTACATGCTGCTGAGCGTCGTCAGATCCTTGATGGCCGTCTTCATCTCGGCGGCCAGGGCGGACGAGATGGTGATCGTGTCATAGGCGTTGTTGGCCACGGAGTACCGTTTCTGCAGCGCTGCCAGCCCTGTTTCGACGCGCTTGCGCACGCTCATGAGATGGGTCCGATAGAGCTGCAGCGCCCGGTCTGTCGTGCCTTGCGCCCGGCTTGTTGCCGTCAGCACGGCGCGTTGGCTGGGCGGCGCCTTTTCGAGTAGGCGTGCAGTCTCGGCGCGCGCCGCGGCGTTTCGCTGCTCAAGTTCGCCAATACGGGGGAGGTAACGGTCGGCGATGTTGGACAGCGTGACTTCGTGCGCCAGCATTACCGTTCGCAGCAGCACGACGTGGATGCCATAGTAGCGTCGCGCGGCTTCCGGGTCGCCGGGATTGTTGCGCATGAGGTCTTCAAGCTGCCAATTGAGGGCGCGCACGTTGTCGAATATTGCGCTTAGCGCCATGATGTCGCGTCCGGAGATGGACGCCAGGTAGAAGCGCACCTGTTCTGTTGAGAGAGTGATTCCCTGGCGTTTGTACTCCTCGCGCAGTTTCTCGACCAGAGCGTCCTGCTTCTTCTTCCGGGCCGTGATCTCCTCTTCCTGCTTCTCTATGCGTTTCGTGTAGTCCGCCTTGGTGAGCTCGAAGACTTCCCAGACCGCCTTTTCGTCTTCCGCGGTTACCCGCGCCTCGCGCAAGTCCCGGAGTTCATCACGTCGTTCCGCGATTTCACGCTCCATCTTGGCGTACTCCGCACGATAGTCCGTGAGCGAGGAGTGCTGCAGCACCTCAAGAACATCCTCCAGCAGCTCCTGGATGTCGTCCTCGGCATCCTTCTGGTCTCGCTGCATCAATGCGCGGCGCGGCAGCGAGCGTTTCTGCTCCTTCAGATCGAGGATGTCCGTCATCAGGCCGCGACTGCGTTTCCACGCCTGGGCCGCATACTCGTTCAGCTTGCGCGGCTGTGGCTCGTCCGTTGGATTTCTCTCGCCGGCAGCGCCCGCGGACAGCCGCGATGCCACCAGCAGCCCCGCCACCAGTACCGGAGCCCCCCAGACCACTGAACCATACCGTCTCACAGCTCGTCTCCTTTGCTTTGCCGATCCACTGACGATAGCGCCTCGGCGCATTGGAGCGCAAGACTGAAGCACACAAGGCCAGCAATTCTCATTATGGCCACGCCCCCTGCGAC
>CAZKRK010000411.1:0-7034 GCA_964555035.1 uncultured Victivallales bacterium
CGTCTCGGGCTGCGTGGCTCACTACGAGCAGGGCGCGTGCGTTGGGTTTGTAGTTGGGCTCGCAGTCCGAAACCGTGCCGAAGGCTCTGGTTCGGACGGAGCGCCGTGGACCTGTCGGAGCGCAACGGAACTTCTGACCTTTTGATACAGCCCCGAGGGAGGGCGCGATTCTCCTCTCCCCTCGGGGGAGAGGTCGCCGCGGCGCAACGGAGGCGGCTTAGGGGCCGGTCGTTGGTGGCCTCGGCATGTCAGCGCTGGGCTACCCGCCTGCCGTAATCCGCCGCCACTCTTGCCGCAAGGCCTCGATGCGGATGTCGAACGCGGGGTGGGAGGAGAAGAAGCCACTGAGCAGAGACGGCTCCTCCGACTGCGAGTCGAGGGTGTGAAACAGGCGGATGCCGGCTTCGGGCGCATACCGGGCGGATGCAGTCAGGTTCACGGCAAACAGGTCGGCCTCAAGCTCCTGGTTCTGTGAGTAGCTGGTTTGCAGAAGCCGCGTCAACATGCCGCTGATGGCACGTGTCGCGGGTGAACGACCGATCGGACGGGAGGAGAGGATCTTTATGACCGCGTCGGTAAGGAACCGTCGCGCGGCGTGTCCCCTTACGACGTGCGCGAACTCATGCGCCAGCAGGAACGCCACAGAGTCCTCGTCATATCGGCAGAGTTCAAGCAGGGAGCTGGAGACATAAACGAACCCGCCGGGGAATGCGAGTGCGTTTGTCTCGGGGTAATGCATGCACCTGACACGGAATCGCAGATGGCTGGAACGCAAACGGGAGGCGAGCCGCTCCGCGATCCTCCCGAGCAGCTCACATGACTTGCGGTCCGTTTCTACGGTTACCTCCTGTTCGAACAGGTGCGCGAGGTAGCCGCCCATCTTGCGCTCGGCCTCGGCCTTCTCTTCTTCGCTGCCGACCAGGGAGGAGCCGATCCATTTTGCCTTGAGGATGTGCGGCGCAGCCTTGCGCCCCAGGTTGTAGAAGAAACCAGGCATGCGCTCATACTAGCGGATCGCTCTGAGCGGTGAAATGCTCAATGTCAGGGTAAACGCGTCCAGATCTGTCCGAGCCTGCGTTGGAGATTCTCACCACGGAGCCACGGAAACAGGGAGAAGGGAGCGGAGCCCGGGACCACTCCTACTCGGTCGACAGTTGGTCAAACGTCACGGCGTGAAGCCCTTTGTCCAGCGCTTCCTGTAACCCCTTGAATTGCAGGTGAGCCGGGCAAACGGACAGCCGGTCGCAGTTTGGATCCTCTTCCAGGCAGGCATTGAGCATGACCGACTTGGGATCGATGGCGTGCAGGACATCCAGCAGCGATATCCCGGCGGCAGGAACGGCCAGCGATACACCCCCACCCTTCCCTCTCTGGCTCAGAACAAGTCCGGCGTCAACCATGCGCCGCACGATCTTGCGGAGAAACCTGTACGGAATCTCCATTTCATCGGATAGTTCCGCCGTCGAAATCGTCTTCTCGTCATCAGCCCGACGAGCAAGATACAGCACCACTCGGATTGCGTAATCCGCCTCTCTGGTTATCATGCCGGACCTCCAATTGCGACCGCCATGGTAGCATTCCGATCGAAGAAGTCAACCGGTATTCCCAGTGCGGGAGCCGTTTGCGCTGTGGCGCAAACGGCTCGGAGTATTGGAGTTGTGGAGTAGTGCAAAGATGGGATTCCCCCATGCGGGTGTGAAAAACTCCAGGAGTTGCTTGGCATGGCGGCTTCTCGCTGACTTTTTGGCTCTGATCCGTGAGCTGCTGGCGGGTAATCCGTCCTGGAACCGCAGCCGACTTTCGCGAGAGCTGTGCGAAAGGTGGGACTGGCGCAACGAGAAGGGGCGGCCAAAGGACATGGCCTGCCGCACGCTTCTGTTGAAGCTGGAGCGGCAGGGCCAGATACGCTTGCCCGCGCGCCAGCGACCGAGTCCAAACGCACACCGCAACCGTGAGATCACAGAGGTGCCCCATGATTGCACACCGATTGAGAGCGATCTGAGCGCATCTACAACACCGGCAATGACACGATCCTGGGCGACGATCTCTATGCCCATCAACCCTTCTGTCGCCGCGTTCTGATCAACAACTACCACTTTATCTTCGTGTGCAAGCCCAAGTCGCACGCCTATCCACGGTCGTACTGTGCCCCGACGGCTCCATCGTGCCGAATCCGGGCCTCCGCCTCCCAAAATCGACCGACATCAAACACAAAACGTGCAACGGTGGACGACTACGGCGACGCGAACGGCCGACGAGTACAACTCCGCTCCTCCTCCACCGTTCGCGTCGCCGTTCGCGTCAACCGATCCGAGAACGAAGAGAGCGTGGCAGAGACGGTTGTGCGACCATAATGAGAATTGCTGCTGACGCGACAGGACACCTGGAAACGCAGCTCGACATCGTGTTCGATGCAACGAATCAGGCAGGCGCCGTAGCGGGCCTGCGTTTCATCGAGCAAACACCGGGGTCCGCACGCTTTTCCGATATGAGTTTCGGTTTCTTCTTCGGGCTTCCGCGGGTGGGACTTCCCGCACCGGCGGAGGACCGCCGGCTCCAGTTCTCTAGCCGGAAACTTCAACTCCTGCCTGTCATCCCGAGCGCAGCGGAGCGGAGTCGAGGGATCTCGAGAACTGCCAAGCACGTCCGGCGTGGTTGCCAATTCTCGAGATCCCTCGACTCCGCTCCGCTGCGCTCGGGATGACAGGGCGGGGTTGCAGTTTCCCTACCGAATTGTCCAAGGCCCCGGCGCCTTGGGGCAGAACCGATCGGAAACTTGACTCGTCGCGGCGTTCCGTAGAACCGTTCTCCCTTGGCCCGCCGTAGCCTGGCGAAGGGAGAACGGTTCTACGTTTGCACCGGGGGCGCGACTCGCCGCTTGCCTTCGCGTTTGGGCTGTGCTATTGTTCCTTTCCCACTGTCGCGAGGCAGTTCTGGTTGGTGTAAACCCCCTTGCAAACCGGGGGAGAGGTGTAGATGGCTGCGAAGAGAGAAAAGGCAAAACACGTCTATGACGAGAGCAAGATCAAGACGCTTTCGTCCCTCGAGCACATTCGCATGCGCACCGGCATGTACATCGGACGAACCGGCAACGGTGCGGCGTACGAGGACGGCATCTACGTGTTGCTGAAGGAAGTGATCGACAACGGCATCGACGAGTACATCATGGGGCACGGCCGCAAGATGGAGGTCGGGGTCAAAGACAGCGCCGTTCGTGTCCGAGACTATGGCCGCGGCATTCCCCTGGGCAAAGTTGTCGAGTGCGTTTCGCGCATCAACACGGGCGCCAAGTACAACGACGATGTATTCCAGTTCAGTGTCGGGTTGAACGGCGTAGGGACCAAGGCCGTCAACGCGCTTTCGTCCTGGTTCCTGGTCCGCAGTCATCGCGACGGCAAATACGTCGAGGCGCGTTTCGAGCAGGGCAAACTGATCAAGCAGAAGAAGGGCAAGAGCCCTACGGAGCCCAACGGCACGTTGGTGGAGTTTCTGCCTGACACCGGGATTTTCGAAGGTTTTGCCTTTCGCGAAGAGCACATCGATCGCCGCCTGCGTTTCTACGCCTACCTCAATCCCGGCCTCAAGATTGTCTACAACGGGACGGAGACGTACTGCTGCGAGGGCGGACTGCTCGACCTCATCAAGGAAGAGAGCCACTTCGAGAAGCACTACCCGCCGTTTCACTACCGCGACAAGACGCTGGAGTTTGCCTTTACGCACACCAACCGTTTCAGCGAGGAGTACTTCTCCTTCGTCAACGGCCAGTACACGACCGACGGCGGCACGCACCTCAGCGCTTTTCGCGAAGGTGTTCTCAAGGCGATCAACGAGTTCTCGCAGAAGAAGAAGTACGACGGCGACGATGTTCGCGAGGGGATCCTGGGAGCAGTCGCGATTCGTCTCAAGGAGCCGGTTTTCGAGTCGCAGACAAAGAACAAGCTGGGCAACACCGAGATCCGGTCCGATCTCGTCATGCGCGTACGCGACGCGGTTGTCGATCTGCTCCATCGCGAACCCAAGCACACCGAGAAGCTGTTCGCCAAAATCGAGGAGACGCAGAAGCTCAGGAAAGAGCTCAACACGGTCAAGAAGATGGCCCGGGAGCGGTCGAAGGCGGTCTCGGTACGCATTCCGCAGCTCAAGGACTGCAAGCGGCACCTCAACAAGAAGCGCCAGAAGGGGTACGGCACCATGATCTTCATTACCGAGGGTCAATCGGCTGCCGGCTCGCTTGTCAGTTGCCGCGACGTCAACACCCAGGCGATCTTCACGCTCAAGGGCAAGCCGCTCAACGTTTGCGAGCTGAAAAGGGACGCCATCTACAAGAATGTGGAGATCTACAACCTGATGCGCAGCCTGAATATCGAGGATTCGGTCGCCGATCTCAGGTACGACAAGGTCGTGCTCGCAACCGACGCGGACGTGGACGGGCTGCACATACGCAACCTCATGATCACGTTCTTCCTGCGCTTCTTCGAACCGCTGGTGCGTGACGGGCACCTTCACATCCTGGAGACGCCGCTTTTCCGCGTGAGGAACAAGAAGGAGACCCAGTACTGCTATTCCGAGCAGGAGCGTGACCGGGCGATGAAGAAGCTCGGCCGGGCCTGCGAAGTCACGCGATTCAAGGGCCTGGGCGAGATCTCTCCCGGCGAATTCAAGCAGTTCATCGGAACGGGCATGAAGCTGACACCGGTTACGATCAACGGCGAACACGCCATACCGGAGATCATATCTTTCTACATGGGCAAGAACACACGGGAGCGTCGCGAGTACATCATGGAAAACATGACGATTGACGAAGAGATGCTATGAGCGACGACCCGCGCATTCCGCAGCAGGAGTTCCTATTCCCGGACGGCAATCCCAACGGTGACAGTCCGGACACGCCCGCGATCGAGCTGCCGGGCGCCGGCGGGGACAAGGAGAAGGGGCATCTCCACGACCATCCCGGTCCGCTGCAACAGTTGATGGACGGCAACTTCCTGTCGTATGCGTCCTACGTCATCTGCAGTCGCGCGATCCCCAATCTCGCGGACGGTCTGAAGCCGGTGCAACGGCGCATCCTCTACTCGCTGCACGAACGCGACGACGGTCGCTTCACAAAGGTCGCCAACGTCGTGGGCCACTGCATGCAGTATCACCCGCATGGCGACGCTTCGATCGCCGACGCCCTGGTGACGCTCACGAACAAGGGCTACCCGATCGAGGGCCAGGGGAACTTCGGCAACATCCTGACGGGCGACCGGGCTGCCGCCTCGCGTTACATCGAGTGCCGCCTGACCGACATGGCCCGCAAGGAGGTGTTCAACAACGACCTCACGGAGTTCATCCCGAACTACGACAGCCGCAAGAAGGAACCGGTGACGCTGCCGTCAAAGTTGCCGCTGCTGTTGATGCTGGGGGCGGACGGGATCGCCGTGGGTCTCTCGACTCGAATTCTGCCGCACAACTTCCGAGAGTTGATCGAGGCCGAAATCGCCATTTTGCGGAAGAAGCCCTTCGAGGTGTTCCCGGACTTCGTGCAGGGCGGCATCATGGATGTCTCCGAGTACGACAAGGGCAACGGCAAGGTACGCGTGCGCGCCCTGATCGAGAAGCGCGACAAGGGCAAACTGGTGATTCGTGAAGTGCCGTTCGGTACGACCACGGAGTCGCTGATCGGTTCGATCGAAGACGCGATCAAGAAGAAGAAGGTGCCGGTCCGTTCCATCAACGATTTCACGGCCGAACGCGTCGAAATCGAACTGGTACTTTCGCCGGGCGCCAACCAGGACAAGGCGATCAAGAAGATCTACGCCTTTACGTCGTGCGAGAACTCTGTCAGCACGCGGATGATCGTTATTCGCGATCGACGTCCCGTGGAAATGAACGTGGACGAGGTCCTGCGCGCAAACGCCGTGCAGGTGAAGGACATCCTGCGGCGCGAGCTGGAGCACCGCAAGGGCAAGTTGCTCGACGAGTTTCACAACAAGACCCTGATCCAGATTTTTGTCGAGAACCGCATCTACAAACGCATCGAGAAGTGCAAGACCTACGAGGCCGTGCAGCAGGCGGTACTGGACGGGCTGGAGCCTTTCAAAGACCGGCTGAAACGTCCCGTGACCAAGGATGACGTGGAGATGTTGCTCGGGGTTCGCATCAAGCGCATCTCGCTCTTCGACATCGACAAGAACAAGAAGGACATCGAGGGTATTCTCAAGGAGCTGGCGCAAATCGAGAAGCACCTCAAGGCCTTGACGCGCTACGCCGTGCGGTACCTGAAGGACCTCCTCAAAACGTACGGCGACCAATACCCGCGCCGGACGAGAATCCAGTCTTTCGGCGAGATCGAGGTGCGCAAGCTGACCGCCAACGAGCTGGAACTGAACTACGACAAGCAGAGCGGTTACTTCGGCTACGGGGTCAAGGGGACGCCCGTGATGCAATGCTCATCCCTGGACAAGATCTTCCTGGCGTGGGGCGACGGGCGCTACAAAGTCGTTCAGCCGCCGGAGAAGATCTTCGTCGATAAGACGCTCGACATCTGCGAGAAAGAAGACCGCGATCGCGTTCTGACAGCGGTATACACCGAAGACCATTTCACGTACATGAAGCGCTTCAAGGTAGGCGGGACGATCATGAACCGGGACTATCGTTATGCCCCGGAAGGCGCAAAGGTGCATTTTCTTCAGATCGGAACCCCGGACGAGGTCTATCTGAAGTACAAGCCGGCCAAGCGGCAGCGGATCAATCAGCAGGTCTTCCATCCCAAGGACATGCCCGTCAAGGGCGTCAAGGCGCGCGGCAATCAGATGACCGCCAAGGCCGTGTCACGTGTCTCGGTCAAGAAACCGTCCTGGTGGGATGACGGCAACGGGCATCCGAAAGGGGTGCTGTTGTAGGGGCGAGAAGAGCTGATTGACGATTATCGATTGATGATTATCGATTTCTGAAGCAGGTCCTTCGGAACTGGCTGGAAACTCCAGCGCCTTGTGGCGTTACCAGCCGGAAACTTCAACCCTCCCCGTCATCCCGAGGACGCCTACGGCCGG
>CAZKRK010000412.1:0-7028 GCA_964555035.1 uncultured Victivallales bacterium
CGACCGGCTCGTGGCTTGCCTCCCGCGTGAGATCCAGTGGCGTTTGCCACCCCATCAGCAAGTCACGCAAATCCATGTAGCCAGTCTCCGGCTGAAGTCAGTCATACTCCTCGTATCGCTCCCTCGCGTTCGTAGTGTAGTGCGGGTCATGCTTCCAATCGGTGTGCGCCATGTCCAGGGCGAAAAACTCGGCAATGGCCTTCCTGGTCGCGACTCTGTCCAGGCATGCATCAAGATACACGATGGACCGCTCCTGCTCGCTGTCGTAGAGAACGCGTCCTCGCGGAACATCGTCGTATTCGCATTCGGCGGCACGACCGTTCGCCGCGGCGACGGGACGCCTTCTTCCGCCGACTCAAGGCTCCGCCTCACCCCGACAACACGCCCCTCATGCACCCAGAATACGCCGACCGTTGCCATCTTCGTTCAACCCTGCTCTTCGACTTCCGCGTCTCTCCCGTAGTCGGCGCGTTCTTCGGCCACCTTCGCCCATTGGTCCTGGGCCCTCGTCTTGATCTCGCTTTCGTACAGATCCCAATCGTGCAGCGTTGCCGGGTCAAAGTCAGCCCCGTTGGGCCACACGATTGTCTGTGCTTCGGGATCGACCTTGACCCGGTTGAAAAGATCAAGATCGCGCAATGGACCCAATAGTTCGCCCCTGAGTACCGGGCCAAAGTCAATGGTGCGCGCCACGCCGTCATCAAAGGTCAGTTTCAGCGTGTAGGGACCCACAATTTCGGCGCGTGTCACGGCATATATGGCATGTTCCATTTCGTCTGCTCCTACTGCAAAGGCTCTATCGCCCTCGGCGACCGTCCCTGCTGCAACACCTTCCAATCGTCCATGAGTTCCTGTTGATGCAGCTCCGCCCACGCTTCCACCAGTCGTCGTTGCCTTCTCGGCAATTCACCAGCCAGCAAATCAACACACTCAATCCCGAAAACACCCACCTGGCCCTGGTAGTAGGCATGGAAGTGGGGAGTACTGTGTTTCTCCTCCACCTCCATGAACATCCTGATCACAATCCCAAAGAACCTACTGATCTCAGGCATCACTTGCTCTTCTTCCGCTTCTCTTCCCCGTATTCGGCCCGCTGCTCCCGAACCGTCCGCACGCTGTTGGGGTCCACCCGCACCGGCTTGCCGTCGCGGGCAACCACGATCGGCTTGCCCGCGCGGCGGTGGTCTTCGATCGCATCGGCTACCGCTTCCTGCAAGGCCTGCTCAATCTCCTGTCCGTGCTTCGATAGCTTCTCGTTCTTCATGATTCACACTCCGTTATCTGTACCCAGACGTGTTTGTCGAAAATCCGTTCCCCGGCTTCGTCCCGTTCGTAGACACGCCTCGGCTTCTCCTCCGAGTTGTCCCAGACGGCGGCATAGTCGCCCAGCGGTAAGTACAGATCCCGGAGATAGCAGACGCTCTTGGCATAGCGCCGCATGATGGCTTCGCCCGGGATATCGTGTCCGCCGTTGGCTACGCGGGACGCCACGCGTCCTGCCGAGAAATCCGATGAAGGGATCCACAGGTAGTTCAGTTCGATCCAGTAACCGGCATCACGGAACTCTCGAAGCACTTTGACATGGCCACGTCCTGACAGAGTCGTCTCGAAGGCAAGAGACGTCTGTCGCTCGCGCAGTTCCGCCAGACGGCTCAGGAAAAGCCTGCCTGCCTCGATCTGTACGGCCGCCTCGTTGAGTGGCGAGATGCCGCGCGCAATCGAGTCCGCGTTGACGAATTCCACGCACCGCGCAACGCGGGGAAGATACCACATGGCGAAGGTCGTCTTCCCCGACCCGTTCGGGCCGCCGATCACGTAGATGGTGGGTCGGTTTCCGCCCCCTGCATTCGGCTTTGTGCTTCTCTGTGTTCGCGTCGGCATCTTATGAACTCACCCACTCGACGGTTTCGACAAGCGGTTCAGGCGTCTTGCGCGATCCCGCCGTGCCTTGAGCAGCAGGTGCTGCTTGTCTGCCGCGAGCCGGGGAGCCGTTCCGATTGCCCTCTTTTCTATTCGATCTTGCTTTCTCGCGTTCTTCATTGACCGCCCTCCTAATCCATTTCCGTTCGCCCATATGAACAAACCAGGCTTCTACCTTGGGGCGGCGTATCAAAGAACTCGTAGGCTTTCTGATTCGGCTTCCCGCTTATTACATCGTCATTGGGCAAGGCCTTCCATCTCTTGTTGAGCGGAGTGTTTCCGCTTCGGTACCTTTGGCGGTTTTCGGGCGGCCGAAGGGACATCTGGAAGCCCATCCGCCCTGAAGACGGGGCCGGACTCGATGGCGGCCAGCAGTTCTGCCTGTTCGGGGTATCCGGCAAGCGTATGCTCAAGCACCCAAAGCAGTTGAAGGAACTCCTTCGTGAAATCGAACGTCCATTCAGTTGGCCCGATATCGTCGAGGGGACTCGACTTCTTGCCCTTGCGTTCCCGCATCCGGTAGCCCAGCCAGCTCTGCACGGGCTTGAAGCCGGAGACCTCGAAATCCCACAGGTCGCGAGATACCGGCCCGAAGCGACCGGCCTGTTCGGTTTCGCCGATGATGATGTCTTGCGTGGTTTCATCGTAAGAGAAGGCATTGGGATAGTCAGCGCCAGTTCCGGACACCTCCCGCTTGCACTGCGCCTGTCCGCGCGGCAATTCACCGAATTCGTCCGCGAAGCGTTCGCCATAGGTTTGCAGCCACAGCAGCCGGCGGCCGATGTCGGATGCGCGCCGGAACAGTTCCCCATCCCGCGTGAGCGGCACGCGGATGTCCTTTGCCATGAGGTCTTCCTCGTGACATGCCTGGTAAGCCGGATGTGCGAGCACACCGTACAAGTATCCCGCGAAGTCCTCGGGAGTCACAGTAGTGCCTAACGCCGCTTCAAGCATCGCAAGGAGACCGGGGAGCAGATTCGGCGTGGCGGCGTCCCGGTCGCGAAACAGAGGGAACTGGTCGGCCGCTCCGTAGGAACCCCGGAAGTGGTGCAGATCGGGAATGTTGGCAGCGGCTGTAAGGGCGGGACCTGGCCCCAGGGGCGTTGTGAAGACCGTTGACAGGTACACCTGCCTTCCACCGTGCGAAGACCAGAGAGGTAGCCGAGGACGGGAGATAAGGCGATTGTCGGCGAGCAAGCATTGCCGGTCAAAACTGCGAAATCCGTAGCGCACGATGTCCTCGTGGACGGTATCCACGGAAAGCGTGCTGACTGCCGCCATGGGCGTCTGTGAATTGCTCAGACAGGACACGACCCGATCCGGTGAGCGGTCGCCCGTGTCCTTCATCGCGGTTGCGCGGTCATCTGCGTGAAGCAAGGCATCCCAACGGCGTGCCAGAACTCCCGCTGCCGGGCCGATCGGCCAAGTGCGCTTCAACTGAATCCCGTTGTTCTGCCACGGCATCAGATCTTTGAGAAGAGGCCAGGATGCGAAAGCGCCGGTTGCCGCGGGCGTGAAGGGCGCCTGCCAGTCTTCGGGGACATCTTCCCACTCGACATCTGCTTCCTTGCGCAAGGCATCGAGCTGAGTGAACTTCTCGTCGCGTGAGCCGGCTATGCGCGCATATCGGACGCAGGCGGGCGTATCCCGCTTCGGGACGGCGCGACGCCAGGCCACGAAGATGGCGACGGGCGTCTGGATATCGAAGACGTTCTCCTCCTGGTGCGTACCGCGACCTTCGCCTCCGAGGTCGAGTATGCGCACTTCGTCGCACTCGCGTCGCAGGTGCTCGCGCAAGCCGCTGAAGGCATCGCCATCAAGGTAGCTCGACGCAGTTATGAAGCTGACGATGCCGGGCCCTTCGTACGCGTCGCCGTGCTCGAAGGCTTTCCAGACCGCCCACCGGATGAAGTAGACGTACATGTTGTAGAGGTTCTTGAGGTGCTTTCCGTGGCCGGCTTTCCGGGCAGGTTCTGTGAAGTCGTTCAGGATCGCATCGGTCCCCTTTCCATCTTCGCCCCATCGGACCCACGCACCGGTGACGGCCTGGTTGGTGGCGGTTGCCTTGTCGTGACGCCCGTAGGGCGGATTGCCAACGATGACCAGAATGCGGCGTTCGTTCTTCACGGTCATGGCGCGGGCGTGCTGTCGCGCGATCTGCTTCTGCATTCCCCACAAGGGCAGGTCGGGAGGCGGCGCGGTGGGATTCTCAAGCGTGTTCGTGAGGTAGGCTCCGACGCCATCGGCCGGAACGCTGGCCTTGTGTGTGCGGATGGACTGGGCCAGGCGCAACTGAGATACGGCGTAGGGGCCAACCATGATCTCAAACGCAAAGAGCCTTTGCACCAAGCTGCCGATCGCTTGACCGATCGCTCCGGGCCCCCATTGCGTCGCGCGTTCTCCGACAAGGTCAAGGATCGCCAGCGGATAGGTGCCGGTGCCCGCTGCCGGGTCAAGCACCGAGACGCCTGCGTCGCCGAGCCCTTCATTCCTGCGGAGTTCCCGGCGCAAAACGTCGTCAATCAGACTCACCTGGCACCGCACCACCTGAACCGGAGTATAGTATGCGCCGGCCTCCTTACGCAGGCGCGGGTCGTATGCGGCGAGAAAATCCTCGTAGAAGAACAGCCAGGGATCGTCACCATCTTCCTCTGTGGCCATGAGATCGGGGGGTATGGAGGCTATCACTCGCTGTGCGACTTCAAGAGCCGGGCCCAGTTCCTTACGCGCATCGGTATCGGTGAGCCCTTTCAGGATGTCGTCAAGTAAGGTCTGCTCGCTGTCGATAGCCTGGTATGCGGCACTCAAGTCGGTAACGTCTGCGCCTTCGGCGCGGGCGAGCAGCAGGCCAAAGAGAATCGTTTGCGCGTAGGCGTCGGCGAACTGCGCATCGGTGGCATCGGGAAAGAGCTGGGTCTTCAGGAGACGGCGTATCCCGGCGATTTCCCCGCTGAGCTCGAGTGCATCCGTGACTGCATCACGCAGCAGACGTGTATAGGGGGCAAGAAACGGCGCAAGCTGTCGCGGACGTTTTGGAACGATTCGCTCGGCGTCCCAACTGAGGAAGTCCGCGAGCAGCGATAGCAGTCTGGCTGCATCATCCGGCCCGACCGCCCTTGCACCGTCACGAGACGGGTCGCCTGACAGTCGGACGATGTCGCGTTCGCGCTGCCCGGACCGGTAGAGCGCCCAACTCTCACCGTCCGTATAGACAAGGTTCGGCAGATCTGAGAAACGCAGCCACTGCTTTCCATCGTGATCGGACTTGCGAAAGCGGGGAGCATCCGCGCCTTTTCCCGGCGCTTTCAGTTCAACATGTCCAACAAGGTTCTGCCCCATCAAGACCGCCATGTCGGGGCGCCCAATCCCGCTGATCGATGACTCCCCCTTCACAATAAGAGGCTTCGTACTCTCCGTTTCCGCAAAGGCTCTGAGTAGGGATTCAACGGGGCTTTTCAGTTGGTCTTCTGGATCTCCTGGGGTCAGGGCGGCGAACTTCTGAGTCAACGCCGCCGCAAACTCTCGCAGTGCTTCCGTCAGTGATTCAGGCATCGTGTCTCCTCATCCCACCATCTCTCGCCAAGCTTCCCATATCATAACCATGGCCAGCGTATCCAGTTCGCAGTAGCGGAGGAGGGCGGATTCGGTCGTTTGGCGTTCCCGCTCGGAAACGTCTTCGAACTGGAGTCGGGCATAGGCCATCATGGCGGTCGCGCCGTCGGCGAGCTCGGTGTGTTGCTCGACGGCATGAAGCTGCTCTTCGGATAGCCCGCAGTCCACCGGCGGGAGCAGTTTGTAGGGGTTCATTGGCTCGCCGTCGGGTCCGGGGCGTACCCACGCCCAGTCACGGTAGTTCAGGCTGGGGATGCCGTCTCTCGCACCGTAGATGGGGTGCACGTAGCGATCTTTCAACCAGGCCGAGGAGTGTAGCACGGCCGGAAGAACGGCTTTGATGGAGTTGGAGCCGCGCGTGAAGGGATCATAGTAATGGCGCAACACGATCTCGCACATGTCCACCATGCTGCGCGGACCTTCCCACTCACCGCGCGGGTTCTTGCGGGATGTCGTAACGCCGCGAATCCAGTCGCACAACTCGTTACCGTCGGGAACGCGATCCGGGGCCTCTTCCGAGAGTTGATCGTAGATGTGCAGCAGGTAGGTGTTCTCGTGTGCCGCGTAGCGCAGAATCGAGCCGTGGTCTTGTTCAAGCTCCCGCTTGAGCGCCCGCACGAAGTCGTAGTTGGGAAACGAGCCGGATGCGGCGTTCAGGTACTCGCCTGCATGCCGCACCGTGCCGTCCTCCTCCATCACATGGTGCGAGAATTGAAAGGCAATACCCTCATAAGGCCGCCTGCCGGCATGGAACGGGAGCGCCACGGCTGAGGTTTCAAAGTCGACGAAATGCAGCGGGTAGCGGATGCGCCTGAAGACGGCATGCAGGCCGTCGCAATCCATATAGGGTTCACAGTCGTGATTCCGTGCCTTGGCCAATTGCAAATGTTGCCGCTCGGAAGCGGAGAGGCCGGGGCGGCCGGCGTCATGCTTCAGTGTCGCGACCTCATCGGCCATCACATCGCGCAACAGGAACTTGCCGTGCTCGATGATCTTCTGGCTGTTCCGACAGTTCCATATTTCGAAAACGTTCGGTTCGGCCAGATCCTCGGCTGCCAGACCGAACTGCCGCTGCCAGCATTCTTTGAAACCGCTCCGAAGGCCCTGCGATTCCTGTTCCGGCGTCGCGGCGAACTCGCAGTCCTTGCACTTGGCACCCACAGGCGTGTCCACGCGCGTGTCTTCGGCATAGCTCTTCGCGAGGAGATCGACGAAATCGGCAAATGGCATATCCATGGTGTCCGAACAGCCACTGTCATGGATCAGCTCATCCACAACGGAATCCACATTGCGCTGTACCAGAACCCAGTCTCCAAGATCCCCGCTGCCAACGTTCTTCGCCGGGCGCACGGTTGTGCGCGTCCCGCT
Organism: uncultured Victivallales bacterium; assembly: GCA_964555035.1. Taxonomy (GTDB): domain Bacteria; phylum Verrucomicrobiota; class Kiritimatiellia; order UBA8416; family CAYOBW01; genus CAZKRK01. Next base: position 6,901 of record CAZKRK010000412.1, read on the forward strand.
GTGATCGATGCGAAAAAGCTGATTGAGCCCATCGACGGAAGCCTTCGACGCCTTGTTTGCCAGCATGAGGTGAGCACGGACGATGGCACCGGGAAACGCCCGTTGCAGCACGAACTTCTGGAAGGCTA
>CAZKRK010000413.1:0-7023 GCA_964555035.1 uncultured Victivallales bacterium
CCACGTGCACTCACATTTGCTCGTAACGGCGGAGGACCGCCGTCTCCAGGGGCTTTTCGGACACCCTCTAGTTAACTCCTATGTTCCAACCTGTACCTCGTTTCCGTAGGTACCACCAGTTCCGAGGGGAATCAAGAGCCTTCTCCTTCACTTTCCCCGCCGTCCGATCGAAATCGCTGATGCGCCCTCGCGAACAACGCCCTTGCCATGCCGTTTGCACAATGGGACACTGCGATATGTAGCGAGGTGAAGAGCCATGGGAAGACTGGTCATACTCTCGGGGCCTTCGTGTGCGGGCAAGGGTCCCCTGTATGCGGCGCTGGAACGGTTTCATCCGGAGCTCGTTGCGCCCCTGCACAAGGTGTGTCTCTACAACACGCGCGCACCGCGTCCGGGGGAACGGGACGGGGTGGACTATCATTTCCGCACGCGTGAAGAGATTGAGGCGTTGCGGGAAGACGACGGCTACGTCGTGATGGATGTGCGCGGCGATCTCCAGGCATTGGACCTGGCCGGGCTGCGGCGCCGATTGGAAACCGGCAGCGCATTCTTTGAAGGCAACCCTTTTGTGGGCGTCGCGTTACTCGAGCTCCCGGACGTGCCGAAAGTCAGCGCGTTTCTCGCCCCGCTTTCGCGCGACGAGCTCGTCTACCTCCAGGCGCCGGAGCGACGGGTGGACCTGCAGTCGTTCGTGACGGACGTCATGCGGCGCAAGCTGCTGCGGCGCACGACACGGCAGAAGGGCGTTTTGGCGAAGACCGACCTGGAGAACATCGAACGCCGCGCCGGCAGCGCGTTGCGGGAGTTGAGCGAAGCGTGGCGGTTCGACTACGTTCTGCCTAACCACGACGGGGAAGACAGCGAGAACTGGGACGCGTTTTACTACCCGGTAGGCGACGCCCGCAAGGCGTTCACCGACTTTGCTCTGATTCTGCGGGGAGAGGAACCGCGTTATGCGGAGAAGTGGGAAGAGGGGCTACTTGATTGACGATTGCCGATTGACGATTGTTGGTTTCTGAAGTGCGGAAATCGCAAATCGTCAATCAACTCCTTCACTTTGGGGTTGACCCGCTCCAGCCCCCCGCTATTATGTCACGGCCTTTTTCAAAGAAGAGCAGGGCAGCCAAGGAGTTTGACGGAATATGCCTAACATCAAGAGTGCGAAGAAACGACTGAAAGTCTCGGCGCGGCAGACCGCTGAGAACCGTACGCAGAAGAGCCGCATCGCCACGGCGCGACGCCGTTTGCTCGAAAGCATAGCCGACGGCGACAAGGACGCGGCCGAAGCGGCCTATCGTTCCTACTGTTCCGTACTGGACAAGGCGGTCAAGAAGGGCACGATCAAGTCCGGTTCGGCCAGCCGTTCGATATCACGCGCAGCCAAGCGGCTGGCGGCGATCGGTTGAGATCAGCCGGAAACTCCAACTCCTGCCTGTCATCCCTCGACTCCGCTCCGCCGCGCTCGAGACGACAGGGCGGGTCTGCGGTTTCCCTCCCGAATTGTCCAACGCGGGCGTTGCCCGCAACCCAAACGGAATGTTCAATGCTCAAGTCAACTTGAACATTGAGCGTTGAGCATTGAACATTGAGCATTTCCGCGGCCCTCGTCCCTTGCCCAACTTCTTGTTTCTCACTCCCTCCGCGCAAGAGTGGGGGAACGGGTAGGGCAAAGAGCAGGAGTGTCAGTCAAGACAGCCGACCGGCCGCCTACCAATACTCCACGACTCTCTCGACGATATCGTGCGCCAGGTCGCGGGCGCATTCCGGGAGGGATGTGCGTTTTGACGAAGACATGTCGCCGACGGCGTCGAAGGTGGCGTCGCCGCGAATCGGCCTCTTGTCAAGCAGGACTTCCCCGCTGCGTCGTTTTGTGAAGGTGACTTGGGCCGTGATTATCTGACGGTACTCACTGGCCGTCTTGGCCCGGTCACGGTCGAAGCGGACGGGCACTACCTCATACCGCACAAGCGTGACGTCGAGGACGGCGTCGGCGTCATTGGCCGCCGCGATGCGCAACGTGCCGTCCCGCTGGATTTCCTGCACGACGGCCCGCGTCGTCTCAATCTCAAGCTGCGGCTCGCCCGAGAGGTTCTCAAAGGGAGGAATGTGGACGGTGCGAATGTCGGGCGGCAGCGTGCTGCCCAGGCGATAGCCCGTGCAACCCGTTGCGAAGCAGAGCGCCAGCACTGCCGCGCCGGCCCACGCGATGCTACTCTTCGCTTTGCGCCGCCACGATCTCACGCAGGGCCTCCATTCGTTTGGCCACTTCCTCCAGTCGGTCCGACCACGGACACTTCCTGGTGAAAGTATCATATGCGACCAGTGCGGAGCGAGGGCGTTTTGCCTGGCGATCGTAGAAGAGGGCGCGCCGGTAGTAGATGTCCTCCAGGCGTGCAAGGAGCGCATCGCGGCTTGCCTGCGCTTCGGCCGTCCGTTCGTTCTTGGGATAGTCTCTGAGGAACCCGGCCAGGGCGGTTATCGCGGCTCTGAGAGACTTCTCGTCGCGGGGGTGTTTCTCGGCCAGTATCTTCAGACAGTTGGCGCGTCGGAATGCCGCGGAGGCCGTGTGCTCGCTCTTCGGGTAATCGTAGGGGATCGTCTCGTAAACACGTATGGCCTCGACATATTCACCGCTTTCTTCATGGATGAGCCCATTGAGAAAGCGGGCCACGGGGGCTTTTTCCCAGGTAGGCGCATTCGCGGCGATCTTCCGAAACATGGGCAGGGCGCGTTCGGGTGACTTGAATCCCGGCAGGAACAGGAACGCCCAGCGGCGTTGAGTCATGACGTGTGACGCGATTCGGAACTGGCGGTCGAGGATCTCTTCATACTTGAAGCGTCCTCCGAAGTACTCGATCAGGTACTGGTATTCGTCGAAGGCATCGACGTAGTCGCCCCTCTTCTCCAGCAGCTCCGCATAGGCCAGTTGCGCCTTGACGGCTTGCGGGGATTCATGCCAGGTGTGGACCAGGTTGCGGTAAGCCTTGAGGGCGGCTTTCCCGCCCCATTCCTGCTCGGACAGCCATCTGGCGTACTCGAGCTGTTCGGCCGGTGTCGCCTTGTCCGGCCGTTTGAAGAACCCCGGTCGCTTCATGCGCATGCGGCCCTCGGGCTCTTCCTCCTGCATGATGGGATCAGGCATGCCGCCCCCGCCCCCGTAGCCTCGGCCGTATCCGCCGTACTGGGCGTATGTCGGAGTCAGTGCCGTCGCCAGCAGGAGCAGAGACAATGTGGTTTTCAAAGTGTTGCGCATGCGCCGTACGGTATCCGGCGTCTTATTGCCGGTCAAGCCTTGATTCCCCGCAGGGTTCACACTATGTTGCATTGCTCGCAGCGCACCCGGGTAGGCGCCCGGCGTGAATAGTGAACAACCGCGGACGGCCCGGGGCCGCGTTTTTTCCGGGGGGAGGTAGATAAACGATGCACAAGGTACTGATTGCAACAAAACTCAACGCGGTTGCCAGCGATCTCCTGGAGCGCAACGGCAACTACGACGTGGTTCGGAACGAAGGCGGCGACCTCCTCGCGCTCGCGGCTCGGCACCCCGATACACATGCCCTGATCGTACGCAGCGAACGCGTTACACAGGAGGTTATCGATGCCTTCGATAACCTGCGTGTCGTGGTGCGGGCCGGTTCCGGTTTCAACACGATCGATACCAAGTACGCACGCATCAAAGGTGTGGACGTCATGAACACTCCCGGCGCCAATGCAAACGCGGTGGCCGAGGAAGTTGTCGCCCTGATGCTGTCCAACGCCCGCCACGTCATTCTCGCCGATGCATCGACGCGCGCCGGCAAGTGGGAGAAGAAGAAGTTCATGGGGCGCGAGATTGCCGGCAAAACCATCGGAATCGTGGGCCTCGGCAATATCGGGCGGCTGGTGGCGAAGCGTCTCTCAGGGTTCGACGTCAAGGTGCTTGGGCACGATCCCGTCATCTCGAAAGAACGTGCGAAGGATCTGGACATCGAGCTGGTCGACCTGCCTGCCTTGTTCGCGCATTCCGACTACATCACGCTTCACATCCCCGAGAATGACGACACCCGCGGCATGGTCGGCGAGACGCTGCTCGGCGTAATCAAGGAAGGCGCCACGATCGTCAACTGTGCGCGCGCCGGGATTGTCGACGAAGACGCGCTACGCCGCTTCAAGCTCGCAAAGAACCTGACCCTCTTGAACGACGTATACCCCAAGGACGCCGAAGGCGAAAAAACGGTCGCCGACATCGCGGACATCATGCTGCCGCACCTCGGCGCCAGCACGGTGGAGGCCAACTCCAACGCGGCCCGCCGCGCGGCGGAACAGCTCATCGATCTCGAGGAAAAGGGCATAACGAGCTTCATCGTCAACCGTGACATCCCCGAAGGCCTGGACCAAACCTACTGCGACCTGGCCAACACGCTGGCGCGCATGTGCCGCTGCATCGTTGGGCGCAGCGTGCCCCTCAAGCTGATCGAGACGAGCTTCTACGGCACGCTCAAGCCTTACGCGGACTGGCTGCTCGTCCCGATCGTGGCCGGAGTCTGGGAGGACTTCGACCGCTACAAGGACTATCACGCCGCCAAGGCGTTCCTGGACGACATGGGCATCGACCACGTCAACCGCAACGTCGACCCGCACAAGGGATACGAGAACTCGATCACCGTCGATCTGACCGGCGAGCTCGACTCCGGCAACCTGCGCCAGGTGAGCGTGCGCGGAACTGTCGCCGAGAGCACGCTCATGATCGCGCGGATCAACGAATTCAACAAACTCTACTTCGAGCCCGTGGGAGACACGGTGATGTTCATGTACGACGACCGCCCGGGCGTCATCGGCAAGATCGGCCTCCACCTGGCGGAGGCGTCGATCAACATCGAAGACATGCGCAACCCGCACGACCCGAAAACGAACCGCTCGCTTGCGATTCTGAAGGTGAACCAGGCCGTGCCGGAAGACGTCATCGACGGCATCAAGAAAGACATCGAGGCCCTGGCCGCGTTCAGTATCAGATTCTAGCCGGCGAGCTCATCCTCAATGGAGCAGTTGAACCACAGATGCACGCAGATGGACACTGATATCCAACAACTTGCGCACCTAGTCGGCCGCACCCAAGAGGTGAAGAGAACCTGCTACAGTCAAGGGACGCGAACTCCCGAGCTGTCACCGGTGGTCGGCCATATCCGTGTCCATCTGTGTGCATCTGTGGTTCTCAACTGTCGGATCTAGGTCATGAACCCGAGCACAGCCATTGCCGCAACCTTTGTCGTGTACGTTGTCGGCATGCTGGCGGTCGGTCTGTTGGCCTATCGGCGCACGCGCAGTCTCTCGGACTACGTTCTCGGCGGTCGCAGGCTGGGCGGTTTCGTCACGGCCCTGAGCGCACAGGCTTCCGACATGAGCGGGTGGCTTCTGCTGGGCCTGCCGGGTGCGGCCTATGCCTGCGGTCTGGAAGCGATCTGGATCGCAACCGGGCTGCTCGCCGGTACGTTCCTGAACTGGCTCGTCGTGGCCAAGCGGTTGCGCCGCGCAACCGCGGAGAAGGGCGACGCGCTGACCGTTTCGGAGTATCTCGAGAACCGATTCGAGGACCGTTCGCACCTGCTGAGGTGGGTGTCCGGTCTCTTCATCCTGGTGTTCTTCCTGATCTACACGACGTCCGGCCTGGTCGCGGGCGGCAAACTGTTCAATGCGGTATTCGGCATGGACTACCGCTGGGCCGTTCTGGCGGGTGCCGTGGCGATCATATCCTACACGTGCGTTGGCGGTTTCATGGCCGTATGCTGGACCGACTGCGTCCAGGGGCTGCTGATGCTGCTGGCGCTGGTTGTCGTGCCACTGGCGGCACTTAAAGCGGCCGGCGGCACCGGAGAGGCGGTGGCCGCCGTGCGGCGCGTGAATCCACACTTCCTGAGTGCGCTCACGAATGCCGAAGGGGCGCCGCTGACCTGTCTTGGCATCGTCTCATTGCTCGGGTGGGGATTGGGCTACTTCGGCCAGCCCCATATCCTGGTGCGTTTCATGGCAATCGAGTCCGAGGACAAGGTCCGTGGCGCGTGCTGGACGGCGATGGTCTGGGTGACCGTATGCATGTCCGCGGCGGTGATGATAGGCCTGGTGGGAATCGGTCACTTCGAGACGGCGCCCCTGGCGGACAAGGAAAAGGTCTTCATCCACCTCGTGCGGGCGTTGCTCCATCCCATTCCCGCCGGCATCTGTCTGGCGGCAATTCTGGCCGCGGTTATGAGCACCGCGGATTCGCAGCTGCTCGTGTGTTCGTCGGTGCTGGCGACGGATTTCTACGGCGGGTTGCTCAAGCGCGACGCCACGCCGCGCAGGCTTGTCGTTGTCGGTCGTGTCGCTGTGGTCGTCATGGCGGTCATTGCCACGAGTCTTGCGCTGAAGCCGGACAACATGGTGTTGAAGCTGGTGGCCTACGCCTGGGGCGGCCTCGGCGCCGCGTTCGGCCCGGTGATAATCATGAGCCTGCTGTGGCCACGCACGACGCGCGCCGGCGCCCTGGCCGGCATAGTCGTCGGCGGTACCACCGTCATCGCCTGGCACCACCTCAAAGGCGGCATCTTCGACCTCTACGAGCTCGTCCCGGGCTTCTTCCTGTCCCTGCTTGCGATTGTCGTGGTGAGCCTGGCGGGTAGCCGCGGCAACGGCAGGGGCGGCAAGGAAGGGCAGTGAGTCAGAGGGGGACCCGGCCAAGCCAACGCCAATCCTGGCTTTATCGGGACAAGCCCTGAATGGCGCTTACCTAGACCCCGTCCGAAAAGGGTCTACGTTTGCGAAACGCCCGTCAATTGAACCTGTATTCGGCAGTTGAACCGCCGATTCCTACGCAAACGTCTGCAAACATTGACGATGGCGACGTCACACGACGCACCCATTTGGTGAAAAGCCGGATGAGGCAGAAGTTGCCCGCGGATGACGCAGATGAACGCAGATTCGGGACTTTATCTGCGTCAATCCGCGTCATCTGCGGGCAACTGCTCTTTTTAGGTTGAACCTGGAGACGGCGGTCCTCCGCCGTTACGA
>CAZKRK010000414.1:0-6986 GCA_964555035.1 uncultured Victivallales bacterium
GCGGCAGGGGGCGTGGCCATAATGAGAATTGCTGAATGTGGGGCTTCCATCTGACGGCCGCAATCCCCGCGGAAGAAGTTGCCACACCGGTTGCGTTCTGGTATGTTCTCGACCGCTTCGTTCAATCCATCCTTGAAGAGAGGAAATCCGCATGAAGACACTCACCCGCCTCGCTGTTGCCGTCGCCCTCCTGTCAGTCACCTTCGTCGACCGGTCTGAAGCCGGGAACCGCGGCAGGACGGTTGACGCCGGGAGCATTGAGAAGATCACCGCGGCTATGCCGGACAAGGCGCAGGTCACGCCCAAGAAACCGCGCAAGGTGCTGGTCTACAGCAAGTGCACCGGCTTCTATCACGGGGCGATTCCCTTCGGGAACAAGTGCACGGAGATCATGGGCGAGAAGACGGGCGCTTTCGAGGCCGTGGTGAGCGACGATCTGTCCAATTTCGAGGCCGACAAGCTCAAGGAATTCGACGCTATTGTCCTGAACAACACGACAGGCGAACTGCTGCTGAGGTCGATGCCGCGCAAGCCGCGCGAGCCGAACGCGAAGAAGATCAAGGACCCGGCGGAGCTTGCGCAGGAGCAGGAGAAGTACAAGAAGGCCCTGGCGAAGTGGCAGGCCGAGGTCGACAAGCTGAAAGGGCAGCCTGACCGCGGTCCGGAGCTGCGCGAGAACCTGATGGCCTGGATCAAGAGCGGCAAGGGCGTCATCGGTTTCCACGCCGCCACTGATTGCTCGTACAAGTGGAAGGAGTACGGCGAGATGATCGGCGGCTATTTCACCGGGCATCCCTGGCACATGAACGTGGGGATCAAGAACGACGACCCCTCAAACCCCGTCAACGCCGTGTTTGAGGGCAAGGGGTTCGAAGTCACCGATGAGATCTACCAGTTCGCGCGGGGTGTTTATAACCGCGAGAAGCTGCGCACGATCCTGAGCCTCGACATGGAGAAGACGCCGAAGAAAGGCAAGCGTGAAGACCAGGACTACGCCATCAGTTGGGTCAAGACCCATGGCCAGGGCCGCGTTTTCTACTGCTCCCTCGGCCATCGCAACGAGATATTCTGGAATCCCGTCGTGCTGAAGCACTACCTGGCCGGTATCCAGTGGGCCCTCGGTGACTTGGAGGGCGTGGATACCACGCCGAATCCGCTGTAGAGCAGGCGCGGGTCGGGTGAGGGGGGCGGTCGTTGTCTTGCGGGCATGACACGGGGGTGTCATTGCGAGCGCAGTACCAGGCCCGGAGGGCCGCCATAGTAGAGCCTGGGGTGGAGCGTAGCGGAACCCCAGGGCTTCGGTCAGTCAGAACGCCACGAGCCCCGGAGGGGCGGCATGGGCGCTACGTTCGCTTGCGCCGCGCACTCGCGGTAGCCGCGCAGCCGGGCGGGAGTGCCTATGCCGCCCCTCCGGGGCTTGGGTATTCCGCGTTGCGTCCCCTGGGGTTCCGCTACGCTTCACCCCAGGCTTAATCATGCCGCCCCTCCGGGGCTCCTCACGCCAGTCGCGGACACGCTCCCTTGAACTTGACCGCGGGCGTCTTTGTGTGTGATCATCGCGGCGTGTACGGCTGTGTGTGGCCCGTGTTTCGCGGTGCCGCGGGTTCGGACAACGGAAAGGGGTATGTGTATGCTGCGGTTGCGCTCCGTATCTATCGTCGTGTTGCTGACGGCGGCTTTCGCGTTCGGCGTCGGCAAGGAGGGGGATGACCCCATCGTGGGCAAGGCCGGGCAGCTTGTGGCGGGAAAGGACTCCCGTCTTGCAAAGGTGCAGGCCGTTCATGTGTTCGTTCGGGACGAAATCGGCGAGACCGGGACCAAGTACGGCTGAGGCGGTCGCCAGGCGCAGCCTCTCAACCGGGTGTTGGGAGCGAAGAGTGGCGATCAGCAGGCTCGTGCGGAACTGTTGGGCAAACTGCTGTTGGCGGCAGGAGAGAAACCATACATACTCCGACACGGCACGGGCCGCAAAACGTATCACCTGATAATGCTCCGTGTCGTTGAGGATGAGCTAGAGCAGGTTGCGGCCCTTGACGGCGGTAGACCAACCGTCGTGCGGATGGGGCCGTACCGCTTCATTCCTCTGTCGCTGGAGGCAGGAGGGAAGATCGGCGGCATCGTCGACCGCGTCTACAATACGGACGAATCCAGATGGACTGGATCGGTTGCATTGATGCCGTACCGGTGAGTGGGGGACAGAAATGAGGAAGCTGGTAGTTGTATTCTGCGCGGTGGTGTGTGGCGCCGCCGTGCAGGTCACGGCACTGACCGTCAAGGGCAGGGTCGTTACGGGCGAGAGCGGCAAGCCTGCGACGGGAATCACGGTGCTGGTCGAGCATCACGAAAACCGCAATTCCGACAATCCCGATGACTTTCAGAAGCGCGTTCCGGCGGATGCGGACGGGCGTTTCGAGCTGAACCTGCCCGAGGGCGGCAAGCAGTACATGTTCCTTGTTCTGGATGCTGAGGACCGGATTATCGACGGGCACACGCATGTCAGCAAGGACAAGGACCTCGGGACGGTGACCCAGCAGCTTAGCTGCGTCTTGAGCGGGAAAGTGGTCGACACCGGGGGTGAGCCGATCACGGGCGCTACCGTTCGCGTAGAGTGGCGCCTGCGGCCGCACCGTTGCAGTCATTTCGTCGATGCGACACGTGTCACGACGGACGCGGAGGGGTGCTTCGGCGTCGGGAACATGAGCGTGGGGGAGTATCGCGTCACGGCGCTGACGGACGACTATGCACCGGTCAGTTCCCGCGTAAAGGTGTCCGAGGGATTCGTCTATCAGGAACTGCACCTGGAACGGGGGTGCAGTGTGACGGGGGTTGTCAGCGATTCCAGCGGTCCGGTGGCCGGCGTTGAGGTTGCCGTGGGGCGCAATCGCAAGGCGGTCAGCGACGGGCGGGGCCGGTACGCGCTTAGTGCGCTGCCCGAGGGGAAACACGGAGTTCGGGTCGTCAGCGACAAGTATGCTCTGTCGTTCGCTGACAGGGTCGAGGTGAAGTGCGCGCCGGGCAGGTCCGTTGCGCTCGATCTGTCCGTGTCCCGCACGGGAACGCTTGAACTCGGTATGCTGAAAGAGACCGATGAAGTCGTCTTGCCCGCACGAGTGCGCCTGCGTTTCCGGGTCGCCGCGTCGGATGGGGGCGGACGGAGCCGAAGGAGCCGCCGCTCCACGTATCGGAACGCCGGGGTGAGCAACGGCGTGGCCCTGTTTGAAGGGCTTCCGCCGGGGAACTACGAGATTGCCTTGAGCGGTGACGGGATTGCGGAGGTCGAGGATGCGGTGTCGATCGAGTCGATGGCGACCTGCTCCAGGACCGTGACCGTTGCCAGGACGTTCGTGCTGGAGGGAGTGGTCCGCAGTGCTTCCGGAGCGCCCGTACCGGAGGCGCAGGTCCATGGCCGGATCGTAGAGAAAGAGGAGGATGCGGATGGGGGTGCCGCGGGGGTAGCGATTACTCGGCGGTTGGGCGGCAGGCAGGTTGCCTACGATCGCACCGAGAAAGACGGGGGGTTCAAGCTCAGGCGGTTGCCGGAGGGTGAACTGGTTGTCAGCGTCCGTCACGACGACTGGCAGCCGGTCGCGACGAACGTGGTCGTGCCTGCCGCATGTTCGAGCAGTCTCGTGATCGTTGTCAGAGAGGGTCTGTCGATCGAGGGAATGGTGTTGGAGAGTGACGGTACGCCCGTGCAGGGGATGAAGGTGTACGTCAGTGGCCCCCGGAGCACGGACCACCGCGTCCACATCGAGAACCGTATTCACAAGGACCTGGAGCTGGACACAAACGGTCTCTTCCGCATCAGCGGTCTGGTGACGGGGCGGTACGACGTGTCGGTGCGCCACGCGACTACGCACGAGACCGAGTCGCATATGCCGTCGGTTCTGGCGGGCACCAAGGAATTGATCCTTACGCTTGCGCGTCAAGTCGCCGTTAAGGGGCGGGCGCTTGACGGCACGGGCAATCCCGTGGCGGGTGCGACGGTTACCAGCCGCAAGGGCGTGGACGGACGGCACTTCCACCACTACAGCGGCAGTCGTGACGACGACAACCAGCTCAAGACGGATGCTGACGGCGGATTCGAGCTGAAGCTTCGCGAGGGAGGCAACTATGCCGTGCGGGTCGAGAAGCCGCCTTTGCTTCCGGCCGTGACGAACGTGAATGTTTTCCTGGGCGGAGAGGCGCCCGGCATGGTCGAGCTCGTCCTTGCGGACGGGCATTCGGTCAGTGGGGTTGTTGTGCGCGCGGAGTCGGACGAGACGGTTTCGGGCCTGACGGTCAAGGCTTCGGTTGCGGCCGGCGGCGGTCTTGCGCTTTTTTACTACCGTTCGCAGCGCTACGGCAAGGAAACACGCACCGACAAAGAGGGTCGCTTCACGCTTGAAGGACTCGCGCCGGGCGTGACCGGGATTTCCGTTTTCGATGAGGACGACGATGATCTGCTGCTGGGTAGCAGGAAGGTCCACATTTCGGGCAGCAGAGTCCGTCCGCTTCGGATCGAGCTGGAGCCGCTCGGGACTGTCAAGGGCGTCGTCTACGGAAACGGGGGGGAGCCGGAAGCCGGTGTACACATAGGGTTGCACTCTCCCTCTCGGCCCGGAGGTCGTTCCCAGAGCGAGGAGACGGGGCCGTCGGGGGGCTTTGAGTTCGTGAACTTGACCCCGGGGACATACATGCTGATGGTCGACGAGCGGGGCGACCACTCATCGTCGAGGCAGATGACGAACGTTGTCGTGGCGAGCGGTCAGACCGTACACGTTCGGTTCGGCGGCGAGGGTGACGGCGTGCGGCGCAAGTGTCGTGGCGTGATTTCGCGGATGGGCGATCCGCTCGGTCCCGGTTCGCTGCAGTTCTCGCCTCTGGACGGCTCGGGGGAGCGGTCGACGGTGGGCATGCCTTACATGGAGTGGGGGGGGACACAGTGTCCAGGTAGACAGCAACGGCGTTTTCGACGTAGAGGGCACCTTTGCCGGTCCGCATGGATTCAGGTTTCACAGCTACGATCGCATCGCCGGTGTGGGCGGCATGCGCTCGTACAGCGGTGTCGTGCAGTTTGGGCCACAGGAGACCAATCTGTTCATCGAAATCGGCGGCACGGCGTTGAGCGGCACGATCGAGTCTGCCGGCGGCAACGCGGCCGTGAACGCGCACGTCGTGATCGTTCCGAGAATGGTGGCGGCCGACGAGAAGGTCTGGTTCACACGCTGGGGCATGACGGACAAGGACGGGAAATATGTCATAGACGGGGTACGAGCCGGGGACTACGAAGTCCGGGTCCGCGCGGCCGCCGGCGCCCTGACGGGCGCGCAGGTGAGCGTTGGCGGGCTGCCGGTCGTGCGAGACTACATCCTGGCCGCCGGTCATGCGTTGACGGGCAGCGTGCGGATCGACGGCAAGCCGGCGCGGCAAGCGGCAATCGCGGCAGTTACGGCGGACGATCGGCAGATGGCAGGGTGGGGCATGACTGATGACGCGGGGGCATACACGATGCAGCCGCCGCTTCCGGCGGGGGAGTATCACGTATTCGTGTTGGTCGCTGACTATTCGCGGGAGGGGCGCACGATTGAGCTTGTCGGCGACACCGTGCAGGATTTCGCGCCCGTGCCCGCGGGCGCCGTAGAGGTTGCGCTGCGCGACGGTTCCGGTCGCGGCGTGCGGGGGCGGAAGGTGATCCTGCTGCGTGACGGGAAGGAAGTCCTGCAGCTGGGTCCGGCGGGTGTGAGAGGAGTGCTTTCAGGGCGGATGGGGCCTTTTCTCGCGGGCGCCGACGCTAGCGGACAGGTCAGAATAGACGGCTTGCGGCCGGGAGCGTACGAGCTCGCCGTTGAGGGCAGCGATAAGCGAACGCCGGTTGTCGTGAAAGAACTTGAAACGGTCAAGGTAACGATTAACTTGTAGATGTAGATTGCGCTGTCCAACGAAGGAGAACGAAACTCATGCCGCGACGCGATACGCCTATCATCGCTCACAGGGGTGCTTCTTACCTCGCTCCCGAGAATACGCTTGGCGCCTTCCGGCGTGCCTGGAAGGAGGGCGCCGACGGTATCGAGTGTGACGTAAGACTGACGGCTGACGGCCACGTTGTCTGCCTGCACGACGCCAGTACGGGACGCATGGCCGGAGTGGACAAGGTGGTTGCGCAATGCACCCTTGCCGAGCTGAAGGCAGTGGACGTTGGAATGGGAGTGAGTTTTCGTTGGATGGGACAGCGCATCCCCACGCTCGACGAGGTCTTCGATACCGTTCCGTCGGGGAAGGCGCTGTTCATAGAGCTGAAATGCGGGCCTGAGATCGTTGCACCCCTGCGGCGCGTACTGGAAGGCGCGGAGGGAATCGCGGCGCATCAGGTGCATTTGCTGGCTTTCGGCGATGAGGTCGTCAGGGAAGCCAAGGCCGCCCTCCCGGAAGTGCGGGTACTGTGGTTAACGGGGTACAACAGTACTCCCGACGGTGGTGTTTCCCCGTCGGCAATCGAAATCCTGGAAATCGTTCAGCGCACTGGAGCGGATGGCGTGGGAAGCGCCGCCCATCCGGCAATAGACGGGCAGTTCGTTCGCGTATTTCACGATGCCGGCAAGGAGTTCCACGTCTGGACCGTCAACGATCCCGGCGACGCTCTGCGCTACATCGCGCTGGGCGCCGATTCGATTACGACCGATCGCCCGGGGTGGTTGCGCGAGGAGGTCGGGCGGCTGATGTGATGTGGGGCGTGGGATGTGAGATCTGCCTGTCATCCCGAGGACACCAACGGCCGGCCCCTCACCCGCCTGCGCTGCGCTGCGGCGACCTCTCCCCCGAGGGGAGAGGTGAATCGCGCGCTCCCACCTCTCCCCTCGGGGGAGAGGTCGCCGCAGCGCAGCGGAGGCGGGTGAGGGGCCGGCCGTTGGTGTCCTCGGGATGACAGGCAGGAGTTGAAGTTTCAGACTAGTAGCGCCCCAAGGCGTGCCGTCTTGGACAATTCATGAGGGAACTTCCCCTCTTAA
>CAZKRK010000415.1:0-6892 GCA_964555035.1 uncultured Victivallales bacterium
TCGTAGTGAGCCACGCAGGCCGAGACGCAACGCGGATCGGCGCGGAGTGGCGTGGACCGGTTGGAGCGCGCTGCGCACCGACATTCGCAAGCGGCCCATGACCTTTTGATACAGTCCCGTGAATGGCGCGCTCCCACCTCTCCCCTCGGGGGAGAGGTCGCCGCGGCGCAGCGGAGGCGGGTGAGGGGCTGGCCCGCGGTGTTATCTCACATCCCACATCCGATCACCGATCACCGATCACCGACTACCGATCACCGACTACCGGCAACTGCCGTTTCCAGGCCGACGATTCTCATGTCTAGCGGTCCTCTTCGCCGCTCATACCCGGGATGCCGACCATCCCCTCCCAGCGTTCCGGCTTGCCCCAGGGCATAACGGGTTGGTTCGCATTCGTGTCCTCCACGACAAAGACCTGCACGTTGTCGTTCTTGTCGATCTGGAAAAAGACCCGCCCGCGGAATTTCGGTCCGAGCTTCTCCTCGAGCGGGGCGCGCTTGGCGAGTGTCTTGCCGTCGGCCTTTTGCCACTCGATCGTCGCGTCCTTCGACGGCAGGGCGCGAGTGGGTTTATAGTATTCCTCGGAGTGCGGTTCAAGTGACGGTGTCGTGTGCAGAGCCACATCGCCGAGGGTCAGCACGATGTTCGAGATCGGTTGCTCCGTCACGTTGCTGACCGCGAGCTGGCAGCGGGGAGAATTGGTTTGGCACCCTGAGAGGGCGAGGCCGACAAGCACCAGGCCGGCGAGTTGTATCGGGGGGGGAACTATCCTTCTCATGTTCTTCTCCATAGCGGCGGCGGACCGCCGTCTCCATTTGTGTCTGATCTATCACAGAGGGAAGCATGTCGGCAAGACATCTTGTGCCTTCCTGCCTCCTTCGGGGGACCGAGAGAGAACCGTTCTACTTCATCTCCGCGTAGCGGAAAGAGAGCATGCCGGCACAGACCAGGGCCGCCACGAGCAACAGCGCGTAGAGTCCGGCATGGGCGACGTATGACCAGGGGACGGAGCCGCCCCCGCTCAGCGCGTCGGCAACCCAGAAGTGCTGCCAATTGGGGATGATGCCGTGCAGGAATGCGGCCGTACGCGAGCTCGCCGCGTGTCGCCCGAGAAGGTAGTCGGACACAAGCCCCAACGCGAACAGGATGCCCACGCCGCCGAGTGTCGGCAGCATGGTCAGACGAGTGGACAGGGCCAGGGCAGTGCAGACCAGCACCACCAGTGCCATCGTTATCAGGAGACTGACCGGCAGTATCCGCCACTCGACGCGGCAGTTGTACGAGGCCCATTCGCCGTGGACATTGAAGAATCCGCAGGCACAGAGCGACGCGGCCAGAAAGAACAGCAAGAGGACGAACGCAGTAGAACCGAAGCTGCGCCGTCCGGCGTAGTTGATTGCGCCCGCGATCAGGAACGCCACGGCCGGCGAGAGCAGCAGCAGGATACCGGTCAGGGTATCCTGAAAATACCCCACCTCCGTGGCTGTCTGGTAGAATTTGACGGCAACCCGCTCTCCCAGCAGCGTTGCAATCGCGGCACAGGCCGAAAAGAGCAGGACTACTGCCGTGGCGCCGAACACCTTGCCCACGAAGAGCGTTTCACGTCCGACGGGTTTGCTCAATACGGCCGAGGCCGTTCCGCTGCGCATCTCGCGCGTCAGGCACGATGAAGCGGTGTAGACGGCGATCAGCAGGCCGAACACGAAGTGGAATGCCAGGCCGCTGTCGCGCGCCAGCTTCCCGTCCTCGCCGAAGTGATGCATCTGCACCAGGGGGATCACGCCGGTCAGAACGACGCAGCTTGTGGCCAACAGCAGGCAGATCGGCTGGCGGATAGCCTCCCGCGCCGTGAGGTCTGCCAAAGCGCAAAGCTGTCTCAGTCGTGACATCGTGAGGACATCATAGAATGCGGCTCGGTGCGGATTCCAGTTCTTTTGATCCTTATGTCGGCGAGCGAAGCGAGCCGGGTGAGGGGAAGGGCGGACCAACCACCGCCAGGAGGAGCGTCCGACGCAGGACGACGGGGTGAAGGGCAGATGTCCTTCTTACCTCGTGGAACTATCGGTGACACCATTGATTGACGATTCCCGATTGACGATTTGTGATTTTCGAAGACGAAGGTGTCACCTTCATTTCCGCGCCGCGTGACGCCCCGCCGCTGCTGACGACGGCACTGACGCTGGACATACGGTCGTGGTGGCGGGAGTAGCGCGGACTGCCGACCCACTGCATGCGGCGTGGGGGCGCCACCACCAAATCGCGCGAGACGGCGTTGTTGGACGGGTCGTAGAGGTAGTGGGTCCATTCGTCGATGTCCGCAGGTACCGGGCGCCGGGTCAGGCGAACGGACGGACTCGGTCGGTAGGGCGGCTCGGCCAAATCCAGGAGTACTCCGCGCGGCGCCACGTCTGAGCGGCTTTGGGGTCCGATTGCAAATCGGACCTACGTTTGGCGCAAGTCATCAATCACTACCGGCACTTGCCTCTCCGGTGCAGCTCTGCAATACTGAATCTGTGTCGACGGTGATGGAAGAGCCGATTGAAACGGATGGCACGGTGCTACGTATGGCGACGACTGAAAAGGTGACAGAGCTTCGCGAACGCGGGGTGGTTCTACCGGATCCCGCTTCGGTTTTCGTAGGGGAGGAGGTCGCGTGCGACCGGATCGCTTCCGGTACGGTGATCCATCCCGGTTGCCGCATATCGGGTCCGGGAACGTCGATCGGGCCCGGGTGCGAGCTTGGAGGAGAAGGGCCGGTCACTCTGCGCAACTGCCGGCTTGGCGCCGGCGTCGAGCTGGCGGGCGGCAGTTTTGCCGGTTGCGTGTTGTGGGACGGCGTCACGATGGGGCCGAACGCGCATGTCCGCCCCGGCACAATTCTAGAAGAACAGGCCACGTGCGGTCACGCCGTCGGACTCAAGCAGACGTACTTGATGCCCTTTGTCACGCTAGGCAGTCTGATAAACTTCTGCGACTGCTTCATGTCCGGCGGCACGAGCCGCTCGGACCACAGCGAGGTCGGTTCCAGCTTCATTCACTTCAACTACACCCCTCACCAGGACAAGGCCACGGCATCTCTGTTCGGGGACGTCCCCCGCGGGGTCATGCTGGACCAGCGTCCCGTTTTTCTTGGCGGACAGTCGGGAGCGGTCGGGCCCGTGCGCGTGGCGTACGGAACCGTGATTGCGGCCGGCTCGATCTGGCGGCGCGATCAGCTCGAACCGGGCAAACTGGTGTTGGATATCCCGGGGCGCAAGCGCCTGGAACGGGCATTCTCGCCGGGGGAGTACAGCGGGCTCGCGCGCATCGTAGCGAACAACCTGCACTACATCGGCAACATCCACGCGGCCTACTGGTGGTACACCTGCGTGCGCAACGTTCTGAGCGATAGCCTGCCGCACCACCGGCACTGTCTGGAGGGCGGACGCGCGCAGCTTCGGGCCATCATTGCCGAGCGGATTCGGCAGCTCGGCAAGGTTGTTGCCAAGGTGGAGCAGCTTTTTCGCGAGCGTCAGGAAACGAACGCTGTCGGCGGGGAGAGCCGCAAACGGCTTGTTCGGCTCTGGCCCGAGATGATGCCGCGCCTCTCCCTGCCCGAGGTCCCGCCGTGCGGCGAGCCGCCCCGGGCGCTCGTTGACGAACTCTCGAAGGTGGCGCCGGGAACGGGCTACGTGCAGGCCATCCAGGGCATGAGCGCGGAAAGCAAGCAGGCTGGGACGCGGTGGTTGAGCGATATCGTTGACGTATGCGTGTCGCTTTGGGACCATACGCGCTGACTGAGTACCGGCCAATGCGAAGGAAACGCAACTATGGGTAAGCTCTTTGGAACAGACGGCATTCGCGGTGTCGCGAACAAGCAGCCGATGACGGCCGAGATGGCGCTGGCCATCGGGCGCGCTACGGCCTACGTGTGCAAGCATCACGAGAACCGGCACCGGATCGTGATTGGGAAAGACACTCGCCTCAGCGGCTACATGATCGAGAACGCGCTCACGGCGGGAATCTGCTCGATGGGCGTGGACGTGCTTCTGCTCGGTCCGCTGCCCACGCCGGGCATCGCCTTCACCACGCACAGCATGCGCGCGGACGCCGGCATGGTCATTTCAGCATCCCACAACCCGTACCAGGACAACGGCATCAAGATCTTCTCGCGCGAAGGGTACAAACTGTCCGACGAGCTCGAGGCGGAAATCGAGGACCTCGTTCTCAGTGGCAAGATCAACGACATCCGGCCGACGGCCGACCAGGTCGGCAAAGCCAAGCGCATCGACGACGCCATCGGCCGCTACATCGTCTTCTGCAAGAACACCTTTCCGCAAGACCAGACCCTCGACGGGTTGCGCATCGTTCTCGATTGCGCCAACGGGGCAACTTACAAAGTGGCGCCGATCATCTTCTCCGAGCTGGGCGCGGACGTATTTGCAATCCACGTTGAACCCAACGGCAAGAACATCAACGTCCGCTGCGGGTCTCAGCATACCGCTGACCTGATCGCGAGAGTCAAGGAAACCAGGGCCGATCTCGGCCTGGCCTTTGACGGGGACGGTGACCGCCTGATTGCGGTGGACGAAAAGGGTTGCCCGATGAGCGGCGACCACCTCATCGGCATCTGCGCGGCCCACATGCAGAAGAAGGGCGCCCTGCACGACAATCGGGTCGTGGTCACCCCGATGAGCAACATCGGATTCCGACTGGCGCTCGATGAGCTCGGGATCAAGCACGAAGACGCCCCCGTGGGTGACCGCAACGTACTCGAGCGCATGATTGCGGTCGGCGCCAATCTTGGCGGCGAGCAGTCGGGCCACATCATTTTCAAGGACCATCACACTACCGGGGACGGAATCATCTCCGCGTTGCAGCTGCTGGCGGTGATAAAGGAGACCGGCAAGAGCGCGTCGGAACTGGCGTCCATTGTCGAGCTTGCTCCGCAGGTACTGATCAACGTTCCCGTGGGCAGCAAGCCGCCGTTGGAGTCGCTCGAGAATCTGCAGGCCGCCGTGGTCGAAGCCGAGCAGGAACTCGGCAAGCGCGGCCGTGTGCTCGTCCGCTATTCGGGCACCGAGATGCTGTGCCGGGTCATGGTGGAGGCGCCCACGGAAGAGCAGACAACAACGGTAGCCAGGCGTCTCAGGGACGTCGTGAAGCACGAGATCGGGTAGCGCCTCTCCGTAGAAGGACGGTGCTCCTGCGCCGTTTGGCGGCAGAGGGTGGTAGAGAAGTCCGCCCGAAGAGCGACGAGCTCACGGGTCTGGGTCCGAATGCAATTCGGACCTACTTTACGGGAGGCAAGTCATGAAGGCCGTCATGTTGATGTTCGATTCGCTCAACCGGCACATGTTGTCGCCGTACGGTTGCGACTGGGTGAAGACCCCGAACTTCCAGCGCCTGGCGGATAGGTCCGTTACGTTCGACACGTCTTATGTCGGATCGATGCCCTGCATGCCCGCGCGCCGCGAGCTGCACACCGGGCGCTACAACTTTCTCCACCGGAGCTGGGGCCCGCTGGAGCCGTTCGACGATTCCATGCCTTCGCTGCTGAAGGGCAATGGGGTCTACACCCATCTCGTGAGCGACCACTACCATTACTGGGAAGACGGCGGTTGCACGTACCACACGCGCTACAGTTCCTGGGAGGCCGTGCGCGGCCAGGAGGGCGATCCGTGGAAAGCCAACCTGACCGACGACGTCTCGTGCGAGATCAACCGCGGCAAGCGGCAGCCGGGCAACTGGCTGCGCAGCGACTGGATGAACCGGCACTACATGACCGAGGAGAAAGACTACCCGCAGGCCAGGACCGTCGCGGGCGCCCTCGAATTCATGCGGACCAACGCGGGCGAGGACAACTGGTTCCTCCATATCGAGACGTTCGACCCGCACGAACCTTACTTCGTGCCGCAACGCTTCATCGACATGTATCCGCACGACTACGACGGACCACCGCGTGACTGGCCCAACTACGGTCGCGTTACCGAGTCGGAAGAGGAAGTCCGCCATCTGCGCTGCCTCAACGCGGCGCTTGTGACCATGTGCGACGAATATCTCGGCCGCGTGCTGGATGCGTTTGACGCGCTCGACCTGTGGAAGGACACGATGTTGATCGTCAACACGGATCACGGTTTCCTGCTCGGGGAACACGATTGCTGGGCCAAGTGCTGGTGCCCGTTCTACGAGGAATTGTCGCACACGCCGCTCTTCATCTGGGACCCGCGGTCCGCCGTGCGGGGCGAACGTCGCAAGAGTCTTGTGCAGACGATCGATCTCGCGCCGACCCTGCTCGAGTACTTCGGCGTCGAGGTTCCGAAAGACGTGCAGGGGCGGCCGCTGCGCGAGACGATTGCCTCCGACGCGCCCGTGCGTGAAGCCGGACTCTTCGGCATCTTCGGCGGGCAGGTGAATGTCACCGACGGACGCTACGTGTATATGCGCGGGGCGGCATCGGATGCGAATGGTCCGCTCTACCAGTACACGCACATGCCGACCCACATGCGCGGCCCGTTCAGCGTCGAGGAGATGCGTGCGATGGAACGCGCCGAGCCGTTTTCCTTTACCAAGGGTTGCCCCACGATGCGAATCGAGGGGAACACGTGGAGCGCGATGAAGTGCGCGTTCGAAACCGAGCTCTACGATCTGCAAGACGATCCGCACCAGGCCGCACCCCTCGACGACCCCGAACAGGAAGCCCGCATGACGGCCCTCCTGGTCCAGACCCTCAGGGATTCCGACGCCCCGCCGGAGCAGTACGAGCGGTTGGGGCTGTGAACGCTTGTTCCTGCCGTCCGCAGGCCACACGCGGCCGTCCCCTCACCCGGTCCTCCTGCGTCGGACCGACGGGCCGTATCGGAAGGTCAGAAGTTCCGTTGCGCTCCGACCGGTCCACGGCACTCCGTTCGCTCCG
>CAZKRK010000416.1:0-6880 GCA_964555035.1 uncultured Victivallales bacterium
GGAACCGCGAAGGGCCGGGCAACTTGGGTTGTGGGCCCCGGCCCGCCTTGTTTGGTTAATCGGGTGATGGATCAGGAGAGATCAGAGAGTCAATCGTCCACCGCTATCGTCGCCCGCTATCGTACACCGAACCGAGCTCCGGTGGACGATAGCGGGCGACGATAGCGGTGGACGATGATGAGGGGGGGGCAAGAACGGGACAGAATACGTGCAGGCGAGGCACGTTGTCGTCTCCCCGGACGTCCTTGACTACGCTCTCGGATGATGATTGGATCCATCAACTGCGTGGAACCTAGCGTCGCTTCGCTCCGCAGGTTCACGCTGACGTTGTACGAGGAGTCGCTGGAGACGGCGGTCCTCCGCCGTTACGTGCAGGTGTGAGTGCACGCGGCGAGACAGGAGTAGAGCTTCGTTCCTTTCTGTCTCCGATTGTGCTCGGCTGCTGCCCGTAACGGCGGAGGACCGCCGTCTCCAGGCTGGATTGATGGGTGTTTCGAAAACGCGGGCCCTTTTCGAGCGGAGTCCGATCAACTGGTTGATGGAGGGTGACGGTGGAAGCGGTTGGAGTTGGCGTCCTGGGTTTCGCGCACGTGCATGTGAATGCCTACTGCCGGCGCTGGCGCGAGGAGCCGGAGCTCGGTGTGCGGCTCGTGGCCGGATGGGACCACGATGCCGGGCGGCTGGCCAGGCAGACGGAAGCCTTCGGCATGGAGCCCCACGCCGACGCGGCCGAGCTGTTGGCGCGCCCCGACATGGATGCCGTCGTCATCGCGGCCGAAACGGCCCTGCACGCGGAGCTGGTCGAGCAGGCCGCGGCCGCCGGAAAGGCCGTCGTGCTGCAGAAACCGATCGCGCTCACGATGGCCGAAGCCGACCGTATTGTCACTGCCGTGAACGACGCCGGCATACCGTTCACGATGGCGTGGCAGATGCGCGTCGACCCCCAGAACCTCAAGATCAAGGAGTTGATCGACAGCGGTGTCCTCGGCCGCGTTTTCATGGTCAGGCGCCGTCACGGTTTGTCCATGTGTCTCCAGCCGGCGTTTGCCTCCTCGTGGCACGTGGACCCGAAATGGAACCGCGACATCTGGGCCGACGACGCGGCCCATCCGGCCGATTTCCTCTTGTGGCTGTTGGGCGAACCGGAGTCGGTCACGGCCGAGCTGACCACGCAGCACGATCCCGGCATGCCGATGGACAACGGCATCGCCGTCTTTCGCTACGCCGACGGGCCGTTGGCGGAGATAACCTGTTCGTTCACCAACCTGGCGTGCGAGAACACGACCGAGGTAATCGGCGAGAAAGGCAGCATCGTGCAGAGCTACGGCGACGGGCCGAGCTGCAACGTTCCGCGCCCGGCCGGGGCCTCCGCCTTGAAGTGGTTTCTGGCCGCCGACGGCGACTGGACGGTCAGCGACCTCCCGACCCCTGCCGGTCACGGCGAACGAATCGCCGCCCTGGCCGGGCCGCTGGCCGAGTTTCTGCGCGGCCGACGCGCGCCGATCGCCACGGCCGAAGATGGCCGAACCGCCTTGAGAACGATACTGGCCTGCTACGTGTCCTCCCGCGAGGGGCGGCGGGTGGGCCTGGATGATTCGAGGGTAAGAGATGTTTAGTTGGAAGTCCCAACCCCCGCGCTGTCATCCCGAGCGCAGCGCAGCGGAGTCGAGGGATCTCGAGAACTGCCAAGCACGTCCGGCGTGGTTGCCAATTCCCGAGATCCCTCGACTCCGCTCCGCTGCGCTCCTAATGACACACCTTTCATCCCTAGGTTGTCCGGCAAGGAGTTGCCCGCAGATCACGCAGATCAACGCAGATCATTCTACCAATTCATCTGCGCTCATCTGCGTGATCCGCGGGCAACCCCTTGCCGGCGAGGAAGATGTCATGCCCACGAGCCAACGGGATTCGCCCGTGACGGTCCTCGGGATGACAGGTCGTCTGGTTCGCATCCCATACCGAGTGTGGTTGGAGTCGAAGAACGATGGCCCGCAAAACGCCGGATGCAACACACTCATTTTTCGACCTACCCATTTTTCGACACAGAAAGGACAACCCACATGCCGAAGAAACAACCCAACCTGCTCCTGATCGGAATCGATTCGCTCTTGTCGACGCACATGAGCTGCTACGGCTACCGCCGTCTCACCACGCCCCACATCGACCGTTTCGCGCAAGACAGCGTGCTGTTCGAGAACACCTTCTGCCCGCACGTGCCGACCACCTCGGGCTACGCTTCCATGCTGACCGGGCGCGACTGCTTCGGCACCAACTGCGTGGCCTTGCGGCACAAGGGGTCCCTGCACGACGGCGTCACAACCCTTGCGGAAGTGCTGAAGAAAGAGGGCTACAACACGACTTGCGTCGGGTTTCAAGGCAATCCCGCCGCGCGCGGTTTCGACAAACACCTCGGCTACACGGGATGGGGCTCCCTTGAAGACGGATACCTGCCGAAAGCCCAGAACCTGAACGATGTCACGCTGCCCGAGCTGAAACGACTCGCGCGATGCAAGAGACCCTTCTTCCTGTTCCTGCGGCACATGGACCCCCATTCGCCCTACATGCCCCCACAGCCGTTCGACCGCATGTTCTACCAGGGCAACGAATTCGACCGGAAGAACAAGTCCATGAAACCCGTGTTTGCTTTCAAGCCGTTCGCGGACTACTTCAAGACCTGGATGCCGCCCGGCCTGACCGACAAGGACTGGGTCATCGCCCAGTACGACGGCGCGCTCGCCTACATGGACGCCTGCATCCAGAACCTCTTCATGGCGCTGGACGACATGGGACTGCGGGACGACACGATCGTTGTGCTCAACTCCGACCACGGTGAAACGCTTTACGATCACGAGTGCTGGTTCGATCACCACGGTATCTATGACAACACCCTGCGCGTGCCGCTGATAATCCGCTATCCCGGCAAACTCCCGGCCGGCATGCGCATCGAGGGCTACAACCAGCACAAGGACCTCATGCCGACGCTGATGCAGCTCATGCGGATTCGCCCCAAGCTGAAGTTCGACGGTCGCTCGCTGATGCAGCTTGTCAACGGCAAGCGTGAACACCTTGACCAGGAGTTCTACATCACCGAGTGCACCTGGATGCGCAAGCACGGCTGGCGCACGCCCGAGTGGAAGCTTATCGTCGCACTCGAACCGGACTTCCACTTCAAGCCGTCCGTCGAACTGTACAACCTGTACCAGGACCCGGAAGAGAACAACAACCTGGCGGACAAGGAGCCCGCGGTCGTGGCCATGTTGGCGGAGCGCATGAGCCGGTTTATCGCCAAGCGCGAGCGTCAGGAAGGCATCACCAACCCGATGCTGACGCAGGGCGCCTGGCACGGCTGCAAAGAGGTCGGCCCGGCGTTCGAGAGCAGCGAACAGGCCTACAGGACGCTGCACATCGGCGACCCGAAACAGGCCGCGAAGCTCCAGGCCAAGGCTCGCAAGTAGAAGCCCATAGTGGAGACGGCGGTCCTCCGCCGTTGGGAGCAAGAACCGAGGGCAACGTGAACAACTTCGAGTACCGGCCTCCCTTGTTCCGACACTTGCGCATAGCGGCGGAGGATCCGCCTCCGCTTTGCTGCCGCGGGACAAGCCGCCGTCTCCGGGTGTTTGTCTGAGCGCTGTTGGAGTATCGGATGAGAGAAACATCATTGACTACCGTCATCGGACGCGGGCATTCCGGCACACGGGCCATGTCACACACGCTTTCGCGGAGCGGTGTGTTCATGGGGGAGCCCCTCAACGGTTCGGGGGATCTCATACCGGGGGACGACATGTACGAAGCGTGCCGCATCTTCGCGCAGTACGTGGACTGGCGCGGCGGCATGGCGTGGGACTGGAGTCGCGCCCTGTCGGCGGACATTCCCGAGGCGTTCACCGCGAAGATCCACTCGTACCTGGCATCCGTCCTCGATAGTCCGGCCGAGCGCAGAGGATGGAAGATCCCGGAGACGACCCTGTGCTTCCCCTGGATTACGCGGATGTTCCCCGACGCGAAGTACGTGTTCTGGATTCGCGATCCGCGTGACTGCATTATCGGCGGCCACTTGACCGACGATCTGTCCGCTTTCGGCATCGAGTGCCCGCGCGCGGACAATACGCGGGAGCGGCGGGCCGCTTCCTGGCACTACCAGTACGAGCTGGTGCGGTCCACGCCAAAGCCGGACCGGTGGATCGAGGTGCGTTTCGAGGATTTCGTATTGAAGCAGGAAGAGACCCTTGAGAGACTGGAGGCGTTTCTCGGGTTCGATCTGGTCAGGATTCCTGTCCGGCCCGAGGCCGTGGCGCGGTGGCGGCGGGATGAAGCGGTAGCCGAAGAAGGCGCGCACTTCTATCCCTTCTTCGCACCGGCGATGCGGGAGTTCGGGTATCCGGCAGCAGACCCGGAACCTACAATGGGAAAGTGAACATGGCACTTCGTGTTGCGGTAATTGGTTGTGGGCACATCGGAAACCGTCACGCGGACATACACGCGGGCGATCCGCTGGCGGAGCTGGTCGCCGTGTGCGACATCCTGCCCGACCGCGCGGACGCCGCTGCCGCGCGGCTCGGAGTGCCGGCGTTCTACGACACGCCCACCATGCTGGCCGAGCTTGAGCCCGACGTGTGCAGCGTAGCCACGGGCGGCATCGAGTACGGCAGCGATCACTACGAACCCACGATCCAGGCGCTCGAGGCCGGCTGCCACGTGCTGTGCGAGAAGCCGATCTGCAACACGATTCCCGAAGCCGAGAAGATGGTCGCCTGCGCAAACGAGCACCGCCGCTGCTTCGGCATCGATCTCAATCACCGTTTCACGCCCGCCGCGCGGCTGGCGAAACAGTGGGTCGACGAAGGGCTCGTCGGCGAGCGGCTTTTCGTCAACATGGCGATGTGGATCAAGAACCCGCGTGAGGATTCGCCCTACTTCATGATCAAGGCGCTCAACCCGCACTCGATCGACATCATGCGCCACTTCGCCGGCGACATCGATGCCGTGCACTGTTTTGCACTCAAGGCGCCCGGGCGTTCGATCTGGTCTACGATGCAGCTCAACATTCGGTTCGCGAGCGGCGCCGTCGGCCATCTGACCGCCAGCTACGACATCGAGCGCGGGCACCCCATGGAGCGTTGCGAAGTCGCCGGCCTCAAGGGGCGCTTCGTGATCGACGACATGTGGCGCGAGGCCACGCTCTACCCTGCCGGCGATCCCGTCAAGCGCGTCTACACCAACCCCGTCTTCGGCGGCTACCGTGACTTCGTCGACACCTTCCGCGAACGCATTCACACCTTTCTGCAACAGGTCACCGACGGTGTCTCTCCGGACGCCATCGACGGCTCCGGCGCCGACGGTCTTGCCGCCCAGAAGGTCCTGGCAGCGGCAATCGAATCGCTGGAAACGCAGACCGTGGTTGGGGTGTGAGGGGAAGAAGGGCGTAAAGCGACTGGAGAAAATTGGACTTGACGCAAGGCTAATTAGTTGAAATATTAGCCTTAATGCAAGACCATGTTGAACAGATCGTGAGGGAGAAGATCCTGACGGCGGTCAACGCCCCCATTCCGGATCTGACACGTCGTGACGCGGCAGTACCGGGAATCGAGGGAAAGGCCTTTGCCGTGATCGGCATGAGGCGTGCGGGCAAGACAACATTCCTGCATCAGTGCCGGGCGGAGTTGCTGGAAAGGGGACGTTCCCCGAATCGGCTTGTGTACTTCAACTTCGAAGACGAGCGTCTCGGCGATTTGGAGGCGAGTCGCTTGGGGATCATCCCCGACACGCACGCACGTCTCTTTCCGGAACCCGCCGATCGGCCCGTGTGTCTCTTTCTCGACGAGATCCAACGGGTGCCTGGATGGGAGGTCTTCGCCCGTCGTCTTCTCGACACGCCCGGCTATGAGCTGTTTCTCTCGGGCTCCTCGGCGAAACTACTCAGCCGGGAGATCGCCACGTCCATGCGCGGACGCGCGTGGGAGATCGCGATTCACCCGTTCGGTTTCAGGGAATACCTCCGGCACCATGGTCACGCGATTCCGCTGAGCCCCGATCGACTCAGCTGCAGGGAGGCCACCGCGTTGGACCACCACTTTGCCGACTATGTTCGGACGGGCGGTTTTCCTGAAGCGCAGGATTTGGCACAAGGCGATGTTCGACAGCTCCTGCAGGGCTACGTGGACGTTGTTCTGCTACGTGATGTCATCGAGCGTCATAGGGTCACCAACGTGACCGCTCTCCGGTGGCTGGTGCGCCGGCTTCTGATGAGTCCGGCAGGGCTCTTCAGTATCACTCGTTTCGCCGCGGACCTCAAATCTCAGGGCATCGCGGCAGGGAGGGAGAAACTCTACGAG
This sequence comes from uncultured Victivallales bacterium, assembly GCA_964555035.1. Classification (GTDB taxonomy): domain Bacteria; phylum Verrucomicrobiota; class Kiritimatiellia; order UBA8416; family CAYOBW01; genus CAZKRK01. Next base: position 6,333 of record CAZKRK010000416.1, read on the forward strand.
CTCCTCGCTTACCTGGAAGACACGTTCCTGTTGCATGCCGTGCCGGTTGCGACCGACTCGGAGAAGCGGCGCCAGGTGAATCCGCGCAAGGTCTATCCGGCGGACCCCGGTCTGATCCCCGTGTTCGACAGGAGCGGCAAACCCAACACCGGCCACATCCTCGAAACGGCGGTTTTCGTCGAGTTATGTCGTCGCGGCGCGGAAGTCGCCTACGTTCGAACGCCGGCAGGATTCGAGGTGGACTTTTTCGTCCGCCAAGCTGACGGACAACAAGACCTCATTCAGGTATGCGCATCGGTAGACGACAGCGAGACGCTTGCGCGGGAAGTGCGAGCCCTGGAGGATGCGGCGCAAGAGCGACCGCATGCACGACAGCTTCTGCTCACCCTCGAGTCACGATTGCCTTTCCCCGAGGTGCCGCCGACCGTGCGCATTCTCCCCGCATGGCAGTGGATGCTTGACGAGAGATAGGGCCGCTCGTCAGTCATTTCAACCTAAAAAGAGCAGTTGCCCGCAGATGACGCAGATTGACGCAGATAAAGTCCCGA
>CAZKRK010000417.1:0-6878 GCA_964555035.1 uncultured Victivallales bacterium
GCTTCCGGGGGATTGGGCGCAAAGACGGACTCGTGGGCGCCCAGCATGCGCAAGCGCTCCCGCGGCGCCACGTAGGCCAGAAACTGACCGGCACCAAAGGTGCGGTTCTGTTGACGGCTGTGGTCGTGCATGCGGTGAAGCTCCTGCCAGTTGCGGTTACCCTTCATGTAAAACTGAAATGATTTCTCCCCATGTACCTTCGCACCAAGCGGGGTGTAGAAATTGAGCCAGAAGTGGCCGCCATGGGCACCCCACGTGTTGTTGTAGCAGTGGGTGGCCACGAACGAACAGGTGCGCGCAACAGGCCCATTTCCGCGAAGATCGAAGAGGATGGCTGCGCCGCCAACGCCGCCGTTCCCCGGGCTAAGCTTGCCGGCGGCGAGTTTCTCGGGGTCAATGTAGTTTCCGGTCGTCCTGGGTTTGGCAAAGTACCCGTATATGATGGATCCAATCTTGGCGCCATTGTGAAGGAACCAGTTTGCGGCCCGTTCATACCCCTCGAAGGTGTACTGGACGCCGGCTTCCCTGGTGAGGTGGTACCCGAGCGCCGCGGGAACACCGATGGCCGGCATGGTGCCGTATCCCGCGCCCCCATAGAAGTTATGGCGCCAGCCTCCCGTCTGTCCGGACTGGACCTGGGGCCATGGTCCTTTTTCTTCCAGGGTTCTTATCTGTTGACTGGTCAGCGTGTCACACTTGTATCGCAAGTACGGGAGCACGGCTCGGTCGCCCGTTGTCAGGTAGTACTCTGACATCAGGAGAATATCGGCAGAAAGATCCCATGGCCCTCCCTGGGGCCTTGGATTCTTGGCAATGGGGTCGATCGCTTGATTGGGATCCGTCTTTGACATCCGGGTGTAGACATGCCGCCGGACCAGGCCCTGGTATTCAGGCGAACCCGCCGCCAGCAGGAACATGGCATCTGCGTTCTGATACACGGGATGCCCTCCCGGCACGACCCCGCCCCTCTTGGCCAGGAACGCCTCGGCATTGGCCACGATCCGGTCGGTCTTGGGGCAGTTGTAGGGCGCTGTGGCGCTGTAAGTGCCAAGCACCTCGAGTTGAAGCTCGACGGTCTTCTTCTTGCCGTCGCGCAACAGGTCAAAGCCGATGATACCTTTCCCTTCTTCCGTTTCCGCCCGGGTAATGGCCTCGGCAATATCCCCGAACATATCTTCGCCAAACACCTCGCCATTCACGGCATAGAGGTAGTCGCCGTGAAGGATCTTCCCATCGGCCGGGGAGCCGAGGTACGCGTTGTTGACAAACAGGTTGGGGCCGAACGTGCTGACCCGAAGGCCTGTCGGACCCAGGTACTTGCCGCCTTTGAGCGTCGTATCCAATCTGCCGTTGTACATGACAGGGCCATCGGTTTTCCACTCGGCGATGGGTGTAGAGAACTCCGGTGGCAGCACCTCTTCGCCTATGGTGCCGATCGTTCTTGGAAATGGGTGTCCGTCTGTGCTGAAGGGGACGGCCGGCAGACCATTGGCGCCGATCAGACCCTGGTCGGGCTTTTCAGTCCAGTTGTAGCGGATGTGCGCAATTCTCGAAACGGTGTCGGATGAGAGGTGTATGGTTTCCCCGTCGATTTTCGCCTTCGCGGGAGAGTATTCCAGGTCAACTCCCGCCACCTCGAAGTGGTCCAAAGCGCCCTTCGAGGCCTTCAGGCCTTTTGCCGTACCCGGTTTGAAGAACACCTGTGCCTTCGAATACTTCATCTCGGCGCGATCGAACACCGGGCCCGTGGGCACAGCGTCATCTTTCCTGTAGACCGCTCCCGTCAGCCAGGTCAGGCAGCGGGCTCCAAGGAGCGCTTCATCGGCCGGCTGGGCGCTGAAGGGGATATGCTCGGTGCCGGGCAGGATCAGATCAACCCCGCTCTCCTTGTCAGCCGCCTGGCGCTGCAGCTCGCGCACCTCGTAGTGATGCCGGCCCTGGGTGACCAGGTCTGACCCCGGCGGGGTGATCCAGCCAACGGGCAGTGAATCGTCGCCAAGGGTCTTGCGCCACTCCCGCGGAATTCTCGGAACGGTGAGGGGTTCAAGATAGAGACACCATTTGCGAGTGTCGTAGGAGTCCGCGTAGGCCTGGCCCAGGTGAGGCCGGCTGGTTATTTTGCCTTCGCGTGCCAGCCGTGCGTATATGTAATAGGGGTAGTCATTGCCGAGCTGCAGAAGAAGCCCCTTGAGCGCCAGACCCCGCATGGGATGGAGCACGGCGTTATAACCCGCGGCGGGATGCCTGGCATCTTCCCTGGCAGGAGACCGGGAATATCCCCGTTTGGAGTCCCTTTTCTTCTGTTCCTCGGAAGTATCCTCGTAGGCGGCCCGGGCATCTGCCATCATCTTGAACATGTTGTCTACTGCCCTGATGCTTCCTTCCACGGTTGTCTTCTTGGCATCGTAGATTCTCGCTGTTTCCAGAAGCGCCTCTTTGCCGAGCCATGCGATGGGAAAGTGATATCCCATGTTCAGGTCGATGATGCCGATGGGCACGTCCGCATCCTTCGCGATCCCCCGGGCCACGTAGAATGCCGCGGCATTCATCTGGAGAGCGGTCTTCTTGTCGAGAGCCGCCCAGCCGCTGACGGCCTCTTCTGCCAGGTCCTGCCGGGGCTCCTCGGCAGGAATGGTCTCGATCGTCATGATCCTCACCGAGGGCAGGGCAGCCGCGGCTTTCCTGCCTTCCTCATCCCGGCCCAGGCTGACATCGATCGTTGTCTGCCTGGCGAACAAGAACACATCGCCAACGAGCACGTCGCCAAGTCCTGCTCTCTTCCCGGCGGACTCCGCAACCAGCTCAGCACCTTTGCGACTGGCGGGCATGGCATCCAGGACAACGGACCATTCCCCCGCCCCATCGGCCTTTGCCTTCTTGGTCTGTCCGGCGAAGCCTACCGTGACGTCTGCCCCCTTGTCCGCAAAGCCGCGAATCGGCACTGGCTTCTCGCGCTGCAGGACCATCTTGCTGCTGTAGTGGCGGCTGAAGCTCAACTCCGCGGCGTGGGCCAACGGCGTCAGCGCCAGAATGAGAGCGGACGCGGTTGTGCAAATGATTGCTGTCTTCATGATGTATGCTCCTTGAAGCTGTTGTCTTGTCAGCTATCGGCTCCACACCGCAAGCCCCGAGACGGAAGAAAGACATAGCACATCGTCTGCCGGACGACCATTGCTCGTCGCCCTGAAACGACTTTTGAACCTAAAAAGAGCAGTTGCCCGCGGATGACGCAGATTGACGCAGATAAAGTCCCGAATCCGCGTTCATCTGCGTCATCCGCGGGCACCTTCCGCCTCAGCCGGTCTTTTACCAAATGGGTGCGTCGTGTGACGTCGCCATCGTCAATGTTTGCAGACATTTGCGTAGGAATCGGCGGTTCAACTGCCGAATACAGGCTCATTCACCCATGCAGACGAGCTCACCCGACCGGGACACCAGGTGGATCCGGGATCCGGCGATGACCAACCCATCCCACAGGGGAGGCGGCACCCTCGTTTCGGCAAGAAGCGAACCGTCCGCCACGGACAGGACCTTGAGACGGCCGTCCCTATGCACCGCGAAAAGGCGGCCGTCACCCGAGTAAGCCATGCCATATACCTCGTTGCGGAGCTGCGTGCCGGGTACTCGCGGTTTGCGCGCCTGTGACTCGGGAGTGAACGGATCGACCTCCCAGAGGGCTTTCTCCGCCAGCCGGTAGGTACGAAAAGGCGTCCCCCCATTGTTGCCGGAGCTGTTCGCTTCCCACCCCGTGATCCAGTTGCTCTTGAACCGTTCACCGCCCTCGATGTCGAAATCACGTCGAAAGAGACCGGTGCTGCCGTTGAAGGAACTCAGCACGACGTGGTCCCGAAACACGCACAGGGGACGCCTCGGCGCTTCGCCGCGGAAACGATCCTGGTGACGAGGACCGTATGTCCAACACCCGCGCGGCACCCAGACCGCTCCACCACCGGTGTCGAGTTTCGCGAACGCGTTCCACTTGTCGACCTTGACGTTCTTCCCGTCCCGCGAGATGACCCAACGGGACAGGGCAATCCCATCCCCCTCCTGGTGCAGGATGTCGATGGGGTCAAACTCCAGCCCCGAGTTCTCGTAGAACCCCTTCTGCGGAATCGTGTTCAGCCGGTGGACCCACTGCCGGTGTCCGGTTGCCGGGTCCACGGCAAACACGAAGATGCCACCGTCCGCAAGTGGCTGCCGTCCAGCCGCGAAGTACGCGACATCATCCGCGACCAGTACCGTACCCGCAACCGGCCAGGGAGACTCAAGTTGCCCGTAGGCAACAATCCGTGCATCGTCCGGTGCGGCACGAAGACGCCAGACGACCTCCCCGCTGTCGGCGCGCAACGCGTAGACAAACCCCGCATGCGTGCCGAAGAGACAGAGGCCGCGATGGAAGGTTGGCGGGGTATCCACGCGGCCGGCCGCGGTAAAGCGCCATCGAACCCGGCCGTCGGCGACGTCAACCGCAACCACTTCGTGCGCGTCGGGAAGCGAGACATAGACAAGGCCGCCGGCAATCGTCGCGGGGCTGACCGGCCCCTTGACAAACTCGTTCTCACGCCAATCGTGCAGGATCGGTCCGTCGGGACGTCCGCGTTCCGGGGTCAGACGCGTTGTCCAGAGCACATCTAGCTTGCCCGGGCCGGGCGACGTCGTACTCCCACTGCGCCAGCGGTCGTGGCGGTACATCGGCCAGTCGTGAGGAGAAGGATGAAGACCGCCACCGGGCTTGCCTGCCGGCGCCTTCGCGTAGGCAGGACCCTGTTCGAGCGGAAAAGAGGGCTCCGGCGGGGGGGGACCGGTCCGCGCCGCCAGCGCGACGTACCCGCGCAGAATGGGCCAGCAGGTGCAGTGCTTCGGTGTTGTGTAGATGAGACCGTTGGCCGGAACCCAGCCGTTCTCGCGCGAGCAGTTCGCCTTGGTAATCGGGTTCACGATGAGTTTGCCGCTCTTCAGGTCCGTAAAGTCCATCACGCCGGAGAGGATGAAGTTGGGCGTCGCGACCGGGGGGAAGCAGTGAGCCAGGCCGGCCGGGTAGGTCACGCGGGTATCGCCCGTCGCGGGGTCGAGCGCATGGACCTGGAGCGGAAGATGCTTCACCTGCTTCGGGTTGGCGGTATTGGTCTTTCCGCCGTGCAGGATCCACACGTCATCACCCAGGTACATGGCACGTGCCTGCCGGTTGTGATTCATGCCGGGAGGATAGGCTCTCTCCCACAGCAGTTCGCCCGACATAACGTCAAAGACGTGCATGCCATTGCCATGGTCGTGATCGTTGAGTGAAGACTCCTCGAAAACCAGGTACCTGCCGTGAAGCACGATGCGGTAGACCCTGGACAGCCAGGGACAATCGCCGCGAAACCACCTCACGGCGCCCGAACCGATATCCAGCGCCACGGCCTCGATCTTTGACTGGCCGCCGTGTCCGCCACGCACGAAGGCGACCGTCCGATCTCCCGCGGCGAGGTTGCGAATGCCCCCCGACTCGTGTCGCCAGAGCTGCTTCCCGCTTTCAACGTCGTACGCCGCAACGGCGTGTGCATCGCAAACAACCGCGGCATCACCGTGAAGCAGGAGTTCCCGCGGCTGAGAGATGCCTGCAAGGGTCCGCACGAGACCGCCCCCCCGGGCGTTCAACACCACGACACGCCCCCGCTCCGCGGCGATCACGTACTTGCCGGACGCGACCGGGCGAGCCCGGTTGTTCGCGAGGCGGGGCAGCCTGAAGCTGCCGATGTTGTGCCCGGCCCTGCCGAGGTCACGATGCCAGAGCCGCAAACCGTTGAAACTGTCGCGGGCCAAAACGCCCCCATAGAAGTTGCGACCGCCCGCCGTCACGACGCCCTCCACCTCCTCCATCGCCCCGGCCACCCATCGAATGCGAGCCGGCGGCCCGACCTCTGTGTCGCCCGATACGGCGTTGCCGCTCGCGTCGTGACGCGGGTGTGACCATTCGTCCACCGTCTCGGGCCAGGGCTTCACGGCAGTCAGCATCGTCCCCTCTTCAGCTATCGATTGAAACCCCACTCCCTTCAGCGCGTCCCGCTCGATGCGACCGGCCGGCGTCACCGTGAGCATGCCGCCCGGCACCATGACCCGAAAGAGCTCGTCCGCGGCCACGCCCGGACAGGTTACGACAACGTGATTGACGAGGTTCTCGGTGTATGGCAATCGCGAGAAGCCCGCCACTTGCTCAACGCTACCGAGTCCGTAGTAACCTTCGGTCCGGAGCTTCTGCTGCGCGGCCAGGACCCTCGCCTCGTCAGTGTCAAGTACATGCACGAGATGTGAGCCGGTTCGGCTCAACGCGGCGGGCAACATCACGTCTTCCGCCCCGAGTTGAACGACAAATCCGCCGGAGACATCTGTGAGGGCGGGCGCCCCGAGCGACAGGCTCGCGGCCACGGCGTAAATGACGAAAGAGAATCTGGCGGCAAGGATCGAATAATCTGTCATACGGACCTCCTCGGCGAGAAAACGCGAAACATGGGACAAAAGCAAGCGGGAACTCCACGACCTGAACGCAACGCCCGGCATCTTCCTTCTCTTCTTCCGCGGGGGGAGAGGGCCTCGTGCCGATGTTATATGCTGAGATGTCACCCCTATCCCCTCCGCGTCAGCGGCTCCCGGGCGGTTTTTCAATGACGACGAGGCGGGGTGCCGCACCTGCTCATTGCAGGCAAGCTTCCTGCAATGTGGTGGCGGAAATGGTGACCACCGGGCCAGAACCTTCGGTCTGGAGCCAACGCTCGGATTCGAACCGAGGACCTGCTCATTACGAAAGGGCTCTCAGCCTTCGCAACAGGTTGCATTGCAAGACTTTCACAAGGCGGGCCGGGGCCCACAACCCAAGTTGCCCGGCCCTTCGCGGTTCC
>CAZKRK010000418.1:0-6836 GCA_964555035.1 uncultured Victivallales bacterium
ATTCAAGCGCGACCCCAAAGAGGTCCTCGCTGATATGCACGACCGGCACGTGAAGGTCATGATGCACATGATCCCGTGGGGTCGTGATCGTCTGGCAACGATCCAGGGAACCATTCCGCCCAAGCCGGGTGAGACCCTCGACGACACCCACATTCAGAACTACTGGAATGAGCACAATCCGCTGGTCGATGCCGGGGTGGATGCCTGGTGGCCCGATGAGGGCGACTGGTTCGATTTTCATGAGCGCATGAAACGGCACGAGGTCTACTACACCGGCCCGCTCTCGAAGCAACCCAACGTGCGTCCCTGGAGCCTGCATCGCAACGGCCATCTCGGCGTCGCCCGGTGGGGCGGTTGGATGTGGCCGGGCGATCCGCTCTCGACGTGGCGCACGCTCCAGACCCATATCGCCATTGGCATCAACCACTCCCTGAGTGTCTCACCGTTCTGGAACTCCGACATTGGTGCGTTCTATACGGTGGATGAATACTCGGCGGAACTGTATGCACGCTGGGTGCAGTTTGCCGCCTTCAATTCGCTGATGCGGTGTCATGGTCGCGGGTGGGAGAATCGTCTGCCCTGGGCATGGGGCCTGAGCGAACCCGGCCCGGGCGAAGGAAGCTACGTCCAGCCGAAGTCGGAAATGAACAACCCGACCATCGAGCCGATCGTCAGGCAGTACATCGAACTGCGATATCAGCTGCTGCCCTACAACTACACGCTGACCTGGGAGGCCCGCGAAACCGGTATGCCCATGATGCGGTCGCTGTGGCTGCACTACCCGCAGGACGAGAAAGCCAGTGCGACCGGCGATCAATACCTGTGGGGCCGTGACATGCTGATTGCCCCGGTTTATGAAGAGGGCGCGACGAGCCGCGAGGTCTATCTGCCTGCAGAGACGTGGTATGACTGGTGGACCGGGAAGGCCGTGGAAGGTGGCCAGACCATCACCCGCCAGGTGGACCTCGCCTGCATGCCCATCTACGTACGGGCGGGGGCGATCATCCCACTCGATCCCGTCCGCCAGTACACGAGCCAGGAAGTCGACCAACCCACAACGCTCAGGATCTACCCGGGCGCCGACGGGCAATACACGCTGTACGACGATGACGGCATCAGCCTTGATTACCTCAAGGAAGATTCGGTTCAAACGCTGATCACGTGGGACGACGCGGCCAAAACGCTGACCCTCGAGCCGGCGTCAAAGCAGACGGCCAGCCGGGCATTCAAGATTGAAATCATACCGGGCGGTGTGAGCCAAGAGATTCAATACACGGGTCAACGCTTAGCGATGAAATTCTGATCCACGAGCATCCGGAAAACTTGCGCGTACCACTATCAAGAGTCTGGATATCTGGAAGCTGAAGCCGACAAACCAGGGCTTTCTCGAGGCCCGTGAGAACCGAATCTGGGAACCCAACACAGAGTAATGACGAGAGGACAGCCAAAGCTTTGCACAGCGATCCCGCTGAGCGGGACGCGTGAACGCTACTCGATTCGGTTCTGGCAACAGTTCAATGAAAGAGTGACGCGCAGAGGAGGGGATTATTAGACAGGATTAACAGGATCTACAGGATCGGGAGGCGTCAATGTGGCGCTACCGTTCCGGTTACCACTCCCGACTTCTATCCGACGCTTCTGGACGCGGCCCGCGCGGACTTGATCCCCGAGCAACACTGTGATGGTGTGAGTTTGGTTCCACTACTGAAAGGTGGCGATGAATTGCCGAGAAAGGCCATCTTGTGGCATTACCCTCACTATGGCAACCAAGGCGGCACGCCCGGCTCCTCCGTTGATATCGTTCAAATGTTGACGCCTGAACGCACAGGCATGAACCTGGAAAGACAATTGGTAAGCACGAGCGTCTTCACACTTAAGCCCACACTTGATCGCACTCTTAGTCGCCACCCTTCGTTGGTTACGCTTAATCGAACTGCTTAACCGTTGATATACAGGCTGTTACGACGAAGCGGGTCGATTAGGTGTAACCAAGTAAGTGTGAGATTAAGTGTGGGACTGAGTGTACGATGAAGTGTGGATGGCAACCCGTCCCCTTGGTTACTGCATTGCCGATGTACTGCTGGGCGTCAACATTTGAACGATACCCCTCCGTTAGGATGGGGAACTACAAACTGATAGAGTTCTTTGAGGACAATCGTATTGAGTTGTACGACCTGGAAAACGATCCCGGCGAGAAGCACGACCTGTCCCAAGAGAAGCCGGAACTCGCCCAGGATATGAGAGCAACCTTGCAGCAATGGCGGCAAGACATCGAAGCGAAGATTCCTCAGCCAATCACCAATCCCAGCCATATCTACTCAACATAATCCCGTACTCCACATAACAGCGCAAAACGCTTATTGCTTGCGCATCTATCATAAGCGGCATATGATATCTGCATAATGAAGACAGCACCATCAAGTGTCAGTGCATACCTTTCCGAGATTGGACGGAAGGGCGGTCAAAAGAGCCGGCGATGCCTTACGCCGGAGGACGCGCGCAACATGGTTCGTGTTCGCGAGGCACGCAAGGCTTTTCGTGCATTTTACGCGCAGTGCTTCTGGTTCATGCGTGAGGACATGGAGGTTAAGCTCTCGGATATACCTGAGATTGTGCGCGGGCTACGACTGAACGGAGGCCGACAGGGTTTTCTCCTGGCGGCGAAGCTATGCCAATAAGCCCCATACAAGCAGAGGTCCTGAGTCAGATTGCAGCCAACCGCAGCCCGGAAAGCTATCTGGCTGGCGCCACCGTCTTGCACCGTGCCGCTGATACGCCCCGATTCTCGCAGGATCTCGACTTCTTTCACGACCTTGAGGACAGCGTGGCACGGAGCGCCGAAAAAGACGCGGAGACGCTACTCGCGGCCGGTTACGCGTTCACATGGCAACTTCGCAGGCCGACATTCCATCGCGCCGTGGTGACCCTACAAGAACAACAGCTCAAGCTTGAGTGGGCCCAAGACAGTGCATTCCGGTTCTTTCCCGTCCAGAAGGATGCACGCTGCGGCTATCGCCTGCACGACGCTGATGCAGCAACGAACAAGCTCCTTGCCCTGGCGGGTCGGAACGAGATACGTGACTTTGTTGACGTCCTGCATCTTCACGACACGTACCTCTCTCTCGGCGCAATGGCTTGGGCGGCTTGCGGAAAAGATCCGGGGTTCACGCCGGCATTCCTGCTCGATCAAGCCAGCCGCCATACAGCCTATATACAGAGCGATTTGGATCGATTACGTCTGCGTGTGCCGCTGGAACTAACGACACTGAAGCAGCGCTGGTTGGTCGCCATAGAGGCGGCCCGAGTACTGATAGACTCCCTTCCTCCCGATGAGCTCGGATGCCTCTATCTCGGACCGGATCAACGGCCCGTCACCCCGTCACCCACTGCGAGTGACTTCTCCGCCCTGGTTCGCCACATGGGCTCGACACGTGGCGCCTGGCCAACCGTGACACCATACGCGCCTTCTGGGGCTTGAACGGTTGCCCCAAGAAGCGGCATCCAAGCCCCTGTAGGTGCTTCGCTCAAGCCAGGGGCCAGGAGGCAGGAGTCAGGGGCAGGAGTCAGGAGGCCCTACTACGCTCTCCGAGCTTCGAAGGGCAAGCAGGGGGCAGGGGCGAGTTCTTTGACCCGGTGACCTGTGACCCGGTGACGCCGAGGGTTGACGGGGTGACCGGGTGACTGGGTGACTGGGTGACTGGGTTGGGAGCCTTTGGCTTCCGTGGCACTTTCGGGGTCATCCTGTCACGGGTCACCGGGTCACACAACCACCCCGCGACTAGCGGTTTTGGCCCGCTGCCGAGAGCCCGTAGTCAGCCCGCCTGGTGCTTCTGCCGGTAGGCCCGCGGGGTCATGCCCGCGTTGCGCTTAAGCGTGCGGCTCAGGATCAGGCTGCTGCTGTAGCCGCACTCCCGGGCAATCACAATTGCCAAAAAAGTATATCATATTTGCCAGAACGTTCATTGCGCAGAGATCGCTGTTTGAAGGATAATGGGCTCAGTTGGAGAAGGTGAGTCTATGACGCTTTGCAAACAGCCTTTGAACGCTTCGCATCGGAGCGGTCCTCCCACGCCCCCCCTCAGACGCCCGCACACCGCCTGAGCAGGGACCTGATCTCTGTTGATGTCTCGTTACGACCGTGGCGTCCAGCCCCGCGGTCGTCTGTTTTGTTCGGTAGTGCAGAGATTAACCTATGCGGTAAGGATAGGATCCGCAAGAGAGATGCAGCAGCATAAACCCCGTGGTCTACTACAGAACCCCACAAGGCCCCGTCACAGGGCAACAGGAGGAGAAGGAAGATGAAAAAGATGATTTCATTAGGTACGTTGGTGGCAATGGTGGCCCTTTTGGTGTTCAGCGGAGTGGCTAACGCAGCGATCATAGTGAATGGCTCACAGGTCTCGGCCGGCGATTACACTACTAGTGGTATTTATAATCTGAGAAATCCTGGTGTGAATACCATTGATGGAGGTAGCCACTGGACCCATAACTCCAACCCCCCCATTACGGGCAACGGTCTTTGGAAAATGGCCAACTGGGCGAACCCGACTACGGTGACCATCAGTGGCGGAGGGTGGTTAGAGCTTACTGGCGATACGTCGGATGGAGGTTACGTCTTCCAAGTGGGCAACCAAGTTGGCGGCGTTGGGCACATGTTGGTCACGGGAACCGGCTCGAAAGTGACGACGTTGGAGCTCGTCCAGGTCGGTCGAAATTATTCAGGCTCTACTCTGACCATCGAGGACGGCGGTCTGGTGGTGGGGGAAGATGTTGTGTTGGGGCGCCAGAGCGGCTCAGGCTTTCTCCGCATGGGCGCTGGCGGAATGTTAGCGATTGAGGCGCAGGCAAGACCCTGTTGTCTCAGATGTTCACTGTGCAAGGGGGAGGCGAGCTCCAGTACAACCCCAGTGGCGATGGGGTGACGTGGCTGGCTGATTCCCCATTTGCGACAGCAGACCGGCGGTATTGCGTGATAGGCGATTATTGCCTGTACATTTACCCAAAAATGGGCATTATGCGGGGGTAAAAGACTGTTGTGGTCCGTTGGCCGGATGCTGTGGTGCTCGGTCAGCGGCCAACACTGGACAGGGAGGCTATGCTCATGCAACGGCGAATCATGCAAGAACTGGTTGACTGGAAGGGCCGCCGGGACCGGCGTCCCCTGGTTGTGCGGGGTGCGCGGCAAGTTGGGAAGACATATCTTGTCGAGCAGTTTGCGCGCGAACAATTCCGGAACGTTGTCAGCGTGAATTTCGACAAGACGCCTGAGAAGGCCGGACTTCTGCAAAGCCGTGACGTCACAGATCTCATTCGATTGCTCGAGGTCGACTCAGGCTGCACCGTGGTCCCCGGCCAGACGCTAGTTTTCCTCGACGAGATTCAGGCAGCCCCTGAGTGGCTTCCGATGCTGCGCTACTTCTACGAGGAGCGTCCCGATCTGCACGTTATCGCGGCCGGATCCCTGCTGGAGTTCACGTTGGCCGAGCACGAGTTCTCCATGCCGGTGGGCAGGATCGAGTATCTCCACATGGGGCCGATGACGTTCGAGGAGTTCCTGCTCGCGATTGGCGAGGAGGCGCTTGTCGCCTACCTCGGCGAGTGGCATCCCTCTACAGCGTTCCCTCCGCCGTTCCACCTGAAGCTCCTTGGCTACTTGCGCCAGTTCATGATTGTGGGCGGTATGCCCGCTGCGATTCGCGCTTACTGTCAGGGACAACATCTTGAGGATGTCTCTCGCGTACAGCAGCTCATCCTTCAGACATTCGCGGATGACTTCTCTAAGTACCGCAAACGCGTCAATGTGGGACGCCTGCGCAAGGTTTTCAATCGCCTGCCGTCGCTGGTTGGCCGAAAACTGAAATACGTGAACATAGATCGGGCCGAGAAAGCGCGGGACCTGTCGGACTGCGTTGAACTACTGGCGATGGCACGCGTCATCCACAGGGTTCGACATAGTTCCGGCAATGGTCTGCCGTTGGCCGCCGAAGCGGCTGACCGGAATTTCAAGCCGATCTTCCTCGACTGTGGCCTGGTGTGCTCGGCGCTTGGATTGCAGCTGACGCAGTTGCAGCTTGCGGAGGAGCTGACGCTCGTAAATGACGGCGCATTGTGCGAGCAATTTGTCGGGCAGCATCTTCTCCATCAACAACCTGCCTATATGCAGCCAGACCTGTTCTGTTGGAACCGCGAGAAACGAGGTTCGGCTGCAGAGGTGGATTACCTGTTCCCCTTTGAGTCGCGAGTGCTTCCCGTCGAAGTTAAGGCTGGCAGCACCGGCACGCTGCGCTCGCTGCATGTGTTCTTGCAGGAGAAGGGAGCGGGCCTCGCTCTTCGCTTCAATAGCGATACTCCGTCCGAACTCATGATCCGCGCGAGCACGGTGGTTGGCGAATCGGCAGTTGCCAGACTCGTATCACTTCCGCTCTATCTTGTGGAACAATGGCCCCGCCTGGTCGCCGAAGAAGCATAGCATCACAAAGAAATGGAGAGTCAGCAAAGACCAAGGGACAGGCGTTTTGCGTTGTTACGCAAAACGCAGGCGTTAGGCGTTAGTTTGCTCGGGATTAGCGGGAATCGATTCTCCTTCAGGTCCGGCGGCTACTGTGTAAGTCCTTCATGATCATGGGGTTAATCTAACGCCTGGCGCCTAGCGCCTAATCCCTGCAATCACGGGGTAAGACCAATCTTCAGCGGTTACTTTCGCGCAGTATCATTGATCAATCTCACAACGCAATTGCCTCGATAGCGCTCTGAGGCATAAACGCTGTAGCCAGTGGTCTTCCCCGTTCTCCATTCTCCGCGCCTTCTCTCTCCCTTGGCCCGCCGTAGTTCTTCCC